>NZ_JADYVW010000022.1:0-89418 GCF_020194135.1 Bradyrhizobium sp. BRP23
AGGCGGAAGATGTTATCCAGGATCTTGGCGTTGTTCGGCTCCTGCTCGAACTTCACCAGCTGATTGTCCACGGTGTCCAGGCTCTCGCTGGTCTCCGTCAGAAACTCCCGCAACAGATCATCCATGAGCTACGCCTTACTGACCCGGGCCGCAAACGCGACGTCCGAGCCACCCTTGGCACGGACGGACGCCCTATCCTGGATCGTTAGACATCCCCTTTCACAGTCCCGTTAATTTCATCCTCCGTGCTACTACGGATTTTGAAGAGAAGTTTGCGGTTCTGCCGCGTGTTGCAGCGCTTTTCGGCAAAACCATCCCCGCGCCGCAACGGCGGGAGCCGCGCGGTGAACGAGCCACTAATCGCGCGACGCGGCGTGCGAGAAAGTCCTGCTCGTGAAGAACGATAGAGGCGGTCGAGGCAAGCCGGCCGCGCCCTCGTCGCGCGAGTGCTTGGGCGTTGCCGGATCTAGGCGGTCCACGCTCGAGGTAAACGAAGCGTTACCCCGCGGGGAAAGCGGCTCGTGTCGCGCTAACCGAGCTGCACGGCCGTGGCAATGTCGGAGCGGGGGCGAGGCTCTGCCAGGCAATCGTTGATGGCGGCGAGCAGCGCGTGCGGCGTGAACGGCTTGCGCAGACAGCGCGCGGCGCCGAGCTCCAACGCCATCCGCAGGAAGTCCGGCGCGGGCGAGTCCAAATTCGCGAAGGCGTAGCCGGACATCGCGATCAGCGGAATGACCGGAGCCCGGTCGTGGAAAATCCGGATCGATTCGAACCCGCGCATGTGCGGCATGAAGATGTCGATGATCATCAGATCGAATTGCTTGTGCTCGAGGGCGCGCAGTCCGGCTTCACCACCCTCGGCGATCGTCACCCGAAAATTGTTGCGCTGGAGGTAAACCTCGATGGCCATGCACACCATCGGGTCATCGTCGACGACGAGAATATGGCGCAGATCGTCTCGCCCGGATTGAGCTTCCCGTTCCGGCGATTCAACAATCGAACCGTGGGGCACGCCTTTCTCCTTTGCTTTCGATGAGAGATGAAACTAACATTTTTGCGGACGCGGTCGAGGCGACGCGAGCCGGCCCAATGGCCAGCGCGACTGCAATGCCTTCCGGCTCCTGAGGCCCCCTTGCCGCTTTTTCCCTGCGCAATCGTTGCAGGACGGCCGCCTCGTCAACGAATCAGCGTGCGCTACTTAATTCCGCCGCAAATGAGACAGGTTGTCTGCCCTCTAACGGGTATATGGACGACACCACAACCTTCAGATTAGTATTTGCGCGCCGTGCAACTGAGTGACGAAGGCCGCCGCGCCCAGCGTCCATCGAACCCGCCGGATTAACCTGCATGACCGTGAGCGGCCGCCCGCCCAACCAGCTGCTGCAACTGCTCGATGCCGCGGATTTCGATCTGCTGCGTCCGCACCTCGCGACGGTTGAAATGGTCAGCAAATCTGTCGTGGGCGAGATCGGCACTGCACCGAGACATGTCTACCTCCCGCATGGTGGATGCGTTTCGATCAGGGTGAGCCTGTCCGAAGGACAGACGATCGAAATTGCGATGCTGGGCCGCGACAGCGTCGTGGGGCCGGTGCGGCCCTTGCCGACGGCATCTCGCCGATGGACGCGGTTGTGCTGTTCCCAGGAGCTGCTTCCTTGATCGAAATCGGAGTTTTCCGCGCGGTCGCGACCGCAAGCGCACGCCTCCGCAAGCTGATGGTCCGCCACGAGCAGGTCATGCTCGCGCATGTGCAGCAATCGCTGCTCTGCAATACGCTGCCTCTGGTCGAGGCGCGGCTCGCGCGTTGGCTGCTCCGCGCCCACGACCTGTCCGACGGCCAAATCCTGCCGCTGACCCAGGAGGCGCTGGCGCAGATGATCGGCGTCCGCCGCAACGCGATCTCGCTGGTCGCGCATGCGCTGCAGCGCGCCGGCATCATTCGCTACAGCCGCGGCCAGATCGAGATCATCGATCCCAAGGCGCTGCTGGCGACGTCCTGCGGCTGCTATTCGGCGGTGAAGGCCCATCACCTGCGCCTGATGGGAATCGTGGCGTGACGGGAGCACGATGCGATCTCTGTGTTCCGACGTGCACGCAGCGTCGATGCATCGCCAGGGCCGGACAACTTGTCTCAATTGCCAATATATCCCGCCGCGAGGATGATGGAACTTACCCGCGCACCGCGTGAGTGCAGGCGTGCGATTCCCAGGTGCAAGGGTACGGAGGAGGCAGCTTTGGAAAGCATGGCGCGTCCGTCCAACGGTTTCCTGTCCGCACTGTCGGCAGACGATTATGAGTTGATCCGCCCGCACCTGCGAACTGTGGATCTGCCCCACGGGGCGGTGCTGGTCGAGACCGGCGAGACGCTCATGCGCGCCTATTTTCCTCACCGCGGCGTCATCTCGCTGGTGGTTGAACTGGCCAAAGGCGAGCATGTGCAGGTCGCCATGATCGGCCGTGGTAGCCTGCTCGGAACGCTCGCCATCGAGGGTGATGCGTGTGCGTTGAACACCGCCATCGTGCTGGTTCCCGGCGCCGCCTCGGTGGTGGATCTGGACCGCCTGCGCATGGCCGCCGATCAGAGCAGCGCCCTGCGCACGCAGCTTGCGCGTCACGGGCTGGCGGTCTACGCCCAGGTGCAGCAAACCGCGGGCTGCAACGCCGCTCATCCGGTGGAGTCGCGGCTGTCGCGCTGCCTGCTGCACACGCATGACATGTCGGGCGAGTCGCGTCTGCTGCTGACACAGGAGACCATGGCTCAGATGATCGGGGCCCGGCGCAACAGCGTGTCGCTGGTCGCCAACTCCCTGCAGCAGGCCAATTTCATCCACTACAGCCGCGGACACATCCAGATCACCAACCTGGACGGGCTGCGCCAGACGGCGTGCGAATGCTACGCCGCCGTGAAGGCCCAGTACGACCGGCTGCTCGGCCCGCCCTGAACGCCGCGGTCGCTTGGTAAACCGCGGGCTAATGCCGGCCTGCAAACACCAGCCATCCTGCTACCAGAACTGAAATTCGAAGGCCGTACACACGCGACATGCCTCGCGCGGCGGCGTGCCGCGCGACACGAACCGGGATCAGGGCAGGCAAGACATGTTTGACGTCACCGTCGGGCTTGCGAACGCGATCGATGCCGAACCCGCGCGCGAGCCGCGCGCGTACGAAGCGCTGGTGCGCGAGATCGGCGAGGACGGTGCCGGCGAAGTGCGCGACGTGTTCTGGAGCGAGACCTGCGCGCGCCTGGAATCGTTCCGAACGCTCTCGCCTGCGCAGCACCACGCCAGGATCGCGCGCGAAGCACATTCTTTGAAGAGCGCGGCCGGAACGTTCGGCTATCTCAGGCTGGCAGCGCTGGCGCTCCGGCTGGAGAAAACCGCGGAAAGCCTCGGCGAGACCGAATTCCGCGCGCTGCTGGACCTGATGGATGCGGCCTACGCCGCCGCGCATGCGCAGGAGCCGCAAGGCTAGCTCGCTTGGGATGCGCGCTCGTCGCGCTGCTTCGCGTGAAAACGCTCCGAACTACTCGCGCGTGCATTCCCGCCGTACTTCTACGGTTTGCGATTTTCACAGATGGCTAATCATAGCTGGCGATAGTCCCGGAAAACCAGGAGGGTTTTCCATGTTCACCTACGAGACCGCAGACCAGAAGGAGGTTCGTCGCTTCCGGATCGCACAGTTCAACGGCCGGATGGCGACGGTGAAGGCCGGCGAGTCGACCGTGACCGGCTTCGTGCGCTCGGTGCTGGAGCAGGAATCGAGCATGCCCCCCCGCTGGACCATCACGATCATTCCGAGCGCGCCGAAGGAAGAGATCAAGCCGCTGCGTCCCACCTCGCGCGCACGTCCCTTCGCCGAAGACTATTTCTGAGCGCCACGGATTTCCCAACTTTCGAGATAGGCGTCGGGTCTCGCCCGACGGCGGGCGACGGGCCCGGCCTCAGTCGATCGAATGCAGCAGCGCCGCACGGACGAGGTCCGCGGTGTTGCGCGCACCGAGCTTGCGCATCGCCTCGGCGCGATGGCTCTCGAAAGTGCGCGGACTGATCTGCATGCGAAGCGCACCCTGCTTGTTCGAGTAGCCTTCGCTGATCAGCCTCAGCACCTCGCGCTCGCGCCTGGTCAGCCGCTTCTGGCCCGACGGGCCGATCAGATCGGCGCTCGGCGGCCGCGGCGGTTGCAGCACGCGGACGGCCTTCGATTCCGCTTCTTCGGACGGGCTGGGCAAGCCGCCCTTGGAGCCGCCCTTGGGCGGGCCGGCGAGCTGCTTGACCAGGCCGCAAACGCGCTCGGTCTGGGCCAGCGCGTTCTCCACCACCCGCTGCAAATAGGCGCGATCGCCGGTCGCGGGGACGAGCTGATCGCTGTGGTGCTTGATCTCGCCCATGTAGAGCAGCAGCGCGGTCAGGGGGCCATTGAGCTCGCGGGCGATGGCAGCCGCCATTTCGTCGGCCGCCTTGGCACGCAAGGCGCTCAGGCGGGCGAAATCGAGCTCTTCAGCTGAAGCAGCGCTGCTCTCGTGCCATGCCGACGGCCGCGAATCGGTGGCCGTATCATTCTGTGACCCCATGTCACTCGTTTAGCGGAACCGGGGCGGCTCTGTGATTAACTTTTTGCTCCGTATGACTACGGTGATTTAGACGGTTTTACGCTGAAATGACGACTTCGGCACAATTTGTGCTTGCGCGGTGCCGCACGCGACCATGCAGCGGTTGAGTTTTCTGCCGAAATCGTGGGGTGGGAACGGGAAAGCTCCTCGGCGAACGCCTTGCTCCGACATCCACCCCCCGGATTTTACGGATTAATTAACGGCGACTTGCTTCTCTAGGGAGGTTGAGAGCGCGCAAATGCCTCCACGCATTGGGCCCGCAAGCCCGCGGGCCACGCTGCGAAAGATTGCGTGCCATGGACGAGATCGACCGGCTATCGGAATTTCTGCAGAGGCTGACGCCGCTGTCGCGCAGCTGTCTGCTCAGCGAGCTCGAACGGCTCGAGCTGTGCGGCATCGACATGCCGGGTTCGGCCGACATCCAGGCCCGCTTGCGCGCCGAATTCCGCAAGGACGGATCGACCCAGGCGCGCGCCACCAGCCCGTCGCGCTATTTCTTCGCGCCGCTCGAGCTGCTGCTGATCGACGGCGCGCCCGAGCATGCCAACATGGGGCGGATCTCGCGCAATACCCTCACCCCGATCTGGGAATGGATCTGCCGCGACCTGCTGCCGACCATGGCGCGCGACTACATCAAGGCGATCGGCGACCAGGTCGCGGCCAACAACCCGAAGGAGGTCCAGAAGATCGCCTCGACCTTCCAGATCAAGGTCGTCAAGGTCCTCGAGAGCACCCTCGCCTCGCCCGAGAGCGCCGAATCCGCGCGCGCCAAGCTCGGGCAATATACGGCCTCGCGCACCGCCTTCGACGACGTCGTGAAGATGCTGCACGTGTTGCGCGCCGGCGATGCACTGCCGAAGTTCAACGCGAAGCTGCCCGACAAGATCGCGAAGTTCGACGACGGCCAGGTCGCCCAGATCACCGCGCAGCTCGATGCCTTCAAGAAGGCGCATCCCCAGGCGCTGCCATTCGCGCTGGCGCTGGTGGCGCGACGCCTGAAGACGTCCTGGCAATTGGTGCGGCTTGCGACCCGAGCCGCTGCGAGCAAGGCCGCCGCAGACGTCGCCGCCACCCCCTATGCCTGCGTCGTTCCCATGGTGCTCGACCGGCTCGACGACAAGCGCCTCGCGCTTCGTGTCGCACTCCGGCACAACCGGGTGCTGATCGCTCGCGACCTGCTCGCCGAAATCTACGACACCGAATATGCGCTCAAGGTCCGGATCGACGGCATCGAGCAATGCGAATGGGGCGTCCGCCTCCAGCAATTGATGGACGCGATCGCGGCGCTGGTCTCCGCCGAGGTGAGCCGCTTTCCTGCCAATGTCGGCCACATTCTCGGCTCGCGGCGGCTGCGCAGCCACGACACGCTCGGCGGCAAGCTGTCCTATCTGGCCTGGAAGGGACGCGACGCGATGCAGGACGGTGCGGCGGCGTTCCGCAAATTGATCGGGCAAACCTAAAGCGTTTGAGCATGATCTTTCCGGAAAACCGCTGCACACTTTCCGGATCATGCTCTAGATCCGGTTCGGCCGCGAAAAGCCACGATGCGCCGCGCGGCTAGCGCGGCAGGCACAGGAAGCGATCCATGAATCGCCCTGACAGCACGAACCTGAACCACCAATACATCATTCGCCGCATCGACATAGCTGTAATCCTCGACAGCCCTCCACCGGCTCGGGGGAGCTTTAGCGCGAGCGCGGCAACGCGCGTGTGATGTGCTTCACATTCTCGGCCGCCGGCGCGGACCCGTTGTCGCATGACCGTCACGAGCGAAAGGCGGCGGTGCGCGCATCGCGGGAAGACGCAAGCGTGAAAGCCGCCGCCGATTCACGTTGCGCCGGCTTCATCGCCGCCGCGGGACAACCGCGCGCGTGCACCCAAAGATTTCGTCGACAAATTAGCTCGAATTGCAGGGCTTAACGTTACTCAGATAATTCAAGAACGATGTGAAGCTCTCCTTATTTGAACCCACGCTCCGCGTTTAAGAAACCGTCACGGAACGGGAGTGGTGTACGATGAACGATGGGATGATTGAACTCGTCGGACGAAGGCCTGTGACCTTCGGACGGCGAAAGGTGACGCCGCGCGCCTGCGTGGCCGACAGCAAGCGTCACTTGCGCGCGTTCCTCAGCGAGATCCTCGAGGATCTCGGCTTCGTCACCTGCGAATGTGCCAGCGCCGACGAGCTGAAGACGGTGCTCGCGAGCGAGTTGCCGGACCTGATCCTGCTCGGCGTCGCCGCCGACGGCATCGAGCCGGGACGATTCCTCGAAGTCCTGGTGCGTGAGGCATTTGCCGGCAAGGTTCTCGCCGTCGGCGCCCGCGATTCGATCATCGTCAAAGCCGTGCGGCAGGTCGGCGACGAATATGGCCTTGCGATGCTGCCGCCGCTGACCACGCCCTTTGCCGCGGAGACGCTGCGCGAGCGCGTTGCCATGCTGCTGCCGGAGGAGCCGGCGCCGAGCCCGGCCGTGCATGTCGGCGAGGCCTTGCATGCCGGCTGGCTCGAGCTCTGGTACCAGCCCAAGATTGACGCGCGCACGCTGGTCCGCAACGGCGCCGAGGCCTTGGTGCGGATGCGGCATCCGACCTGGGGCGTGGTGCCGCCGGCCTATTTCATCCCGGAGCCGCACGATCCGCATTTTCGCGAGCTGTCGGAGTTCGTGATTGATCGCGCCATGCAGGACTGGCACTATCTTCTCGAGCAACAAAGTCCGGTCGACCTGTCGATCAATCTTCCCGCCTCCTATCTCAGGGAGCCGCAGGCGGTGCGCGATCTCTGCCGCCGCGTGCCGACGCATCCGGCCTTCGGCGGACTGACGGTCGAAATCGACAGCGAGGAGGCGATCCGCGAGCTCGATTTCCTCGCCGAGGTCGCGCGCGAGGTCGGCCTGCACAATATCGGCCTGTCGATCGACAATCTCGGCGCCAACTGGCCGTCGCTGATGGAGCTGGACAAGATTCCCTTCGTCAAGCTGAAGGCCGATCGGCAGTTCGTCACCGGCAGCGGTGGCGATCGGCTGAAGCGCACGGTGTGCCGTCACATCGTCGAGCTGGCGCAGACCTTTGGTGCGCGCGCGGTGGCGCAAGGGGTCGAGAGCCGCGCCGACCTCGTTGTCGCGAACGAGATCGGCTTCGATGTCGTGCAGGGCTTTCTGTTCGGCAAGCCGATGCCGCTGAAGAAGTTCGCACGGAGCGCGCTGACGCGCACCGTGATGGGATGAGCGCGCGCGTTCCCGGGCCTTGAGAGCTGCGTCCGTGCGATCACGCAACTACGCCGTTGCCGCGCGGAGATCCGCCGTCGACCGCATCGTGCCTAGCTCGCCCGGCGCGCCGCTTTCGTCAGCCTGATCGAGGTGGAGCGCGAAACCGCGCGCTCCGGGAGACTCGAGCCCGGCGCGGAGCTTCATGCTCGGAATGATGTAATCGCCGCCATTCTGGCGCCGATAGGGAATCGGCAAAGTCGTCGCAAGCATTCTCATCCGCTCGCGCAGGCGTTCGGCCGTCGCGCCGAAAGCGGCTTCATCGAACCTGTCGGCCTGATAGGCCACGAACGGCGGCAGGACGTCATAGCCGGGATAATAGAGAATGCCGTGATTGATCGGAAACAGCAGGTCGTCGATCGGCCCGTTGACCCCGCGAGCGGAATAATGGTCCTGCCAGCCGCCGGCCGTCACGATCAGCATCGCGCGTTTGCCGGCCAAGGTCCCTTCGCCGTAACGGTCGCCCCAGCGCTTGTCGCTGTGCTCGCCGACACCATAGCCGAAGCCGTAGGCGAACACGCGGTCGACCCAGCCCTTGAGGATCGCAGGCATGCTGAACCACCACAGCGGAAACTGCAGAATCAGAGCATCCGCCCACAGCAGCTTCTCGATCTCGCCCTTGACGTCGGCAGTCAGCGTGCCCGCCTCGAACGCCTGCTTGGATGCCGCGGCGACCGCGAGACGCGCATCGACCGGCAGCGACGGAAAGTCGCCGCGGTCGACCTCGGACTTCCAGCCTTCGGCATAGAGGTCGGAGACCCGCACCTCGTGCCCCTGCGCCTCGAGCTCTCGGACGGCGACATCCCGGAGCGAGCCGTTCAGCGAGCGCTGTTCGGGATGAGCATAGACGATCAACACTTTCATGTTCGGGCACCATTGGATTGAGGATTGTGGCTCGGCAGATAGCGCGGTGGCCCGCGATCCGGTAGACGTAGCCGATGGATAAGATTGTGCCGGAAAATGGATAGGCCGGAGGTTACGCTCGAGCGCATGCGCAGCTTCGTGCGCGTTGCCGAGCGCGGAAGCCTGTCCGCGGTCGCGCGCGAGCTCGGCGTCGGCCAGTCCACGGTGACGCGGCACATTCGGGAGCTGGAGCAGGCGGTCGGGGTGCCGCTGCTCACCAGGACCACGCGCAGGGTCACCGTGACGGAAGAGGGCCGCCATTACTACGCCGACTGCGTGCACATCCTGCGTCTGATCGAGCAGGCCGGTGATGAAGCGCGCTCGACGCGCGGCGCGCCGGCCGGAACGGTGCGGGTCTCCTGCACCGCGGCGTTCGGCGTGCTCCACGTCAGCCGCTTGATCTTCGCCTTCCAGGACGCTTATCCGGAGGTCTCGGTCGACCTCAGCCTGACCGACGAGCGGATCGACCTCGTCAGAGAGGGCGTCGACGTCGCGCTGCGTTTGGGGCCGCTCGCCGAAAGCACGATGAAGCTGAAGTCGCTCGGCCAGTCGCGGCGAGTGCTCGTGGCCGCACCCGATTATCTTGCCGCGCGTGGCCGGCCCGCGCGCCCGCAAGACCTCGCTCATCACGAGGGCGTTCGGATGTCCAACATCGCCGGCAGCGATGTCCTCGTGCTGCAGGGGCGCCGCGGCGGCCGCCACGCGATACCCTTCAACGGGCGGCTGCGCCTCGATCACGGGCTTGCCGCGCGTGAGGCGCTCGCGGCCGGCCGCGGCATTGCGCCGGCGCATCTGTGGCTGGTCAGCGACCTGCTCGCGGGCGGCAGGCTCGAACGCGTGCTGCCGGACTATTCGCCGCCGCCGGTGCCGCTGAACATGCTGATCGTGCCGGAGCGGTCCGGCATTGCGCGCGTGCGCCTCCTGGTCGATTTCCTCGCCGGAGAGATCGCGCGATTACCGGGGATCGAAAGGCCTCAATCAGAGCTTTCTGTCCGGCAAGCCGATGCCGCTGAAGAAGTTCGCACGGAGCGCGCTGATGCGCACCGTGATGGGGCAGCAGTGAGGCGAAGGCCTCACGCTAGCGGCAGACCCAGACGCCGTTGACCAGCACGCGGACGCAGGCTGGCGCCACGACGGCGGCTCCTGCGGCTGCTGCACCGACGGCGGCGCCACCGACCACGGCACGACGCGTCGTTCGACGTGCGACGCCCGCAACACTCGCCGGCGTCGCCGGCCGCCCGACGCGGGCTTCCGCGCTCTGGATCGCGAGTGAAAGACCGTCCTCTGCCGACCACTGCACCGAGCCCAATGCTGCGCAGACAACAACGGCGCCGGCCAACCACAATTTCGTTCGCTGTCGCATCACGTCCTCCCTCGCTTGTCATGCATTAAAGGCAGGCACCGCGCCGAGACAGGCATTGATCTAGATCAAGGTTTGGCGTCGCCGCCTCACGCAAAGCGCCGCGCGAAGAAGACGCAGGCGACCACGATCGCGGTCGCGGCGATCATGCTTGCTGCGACCGGCTCGCCGAGCAGAAGGCCGGCGAGCGCGAGACCAAAGAACGGCTGCAGCTGCTGCAGCTGGCCGACGCGGGCGATGCCGCCGATGGCGAGCCCGCGGTACCAGAAGATGAAGCCGACGAACATGCTGAAGACCGAGACATAGGCGAGCCCAATCCAGGCGGGCACACCGATGCCGCTCCAGACCGGCGGCCAGGTCAGCACCGCGAGCACCAGCATCAAGGGCAGCGCGAGCAGCAGCGCCCAGGAGATCACCTGCCAGCCGCCGAGGCGGCGCGACAGCGCGGCGCCCTCGGCATAGCCGAGGCCGCACAGCACGATCGCGGCGACCATCAGGAGATCGCCTTTGAGCGAGGCCGCGCCGTCACCGGTAAGGGCAAAGCCGGCCACCGTGGCACTGCCGAGACCCGCGAACAGCCAGAACAGCGGCCGCGGCCGCTCGCCGCCGCGCAGCACGCCGAAGATCGCGGTCGCCAGCGGCAACAGGCCGATGAAGACGATGGACCGCGCGGAGGTGATGTGCTGGAGCGCGAGCGCCGTCAGCAGGGGAAAGCCCACCACGACGCCGATGGCGACGATGGTGAGCGAGGCGAGATCACGGCGCTGCGGCCGCGCCTGCCGGAGCAGGCCGAGCACCACAGCCCCGATCAGCGCCGCAATGACCGCGCGCGCCGAGGTCAAAAACAGCGCCGAGAAGCCGCCGACGGCCACGCGCGTCGCCGGCAGCGAGCCGCTGAAGATGATGACGCCGAGAAGCCCGTTGCCCCAGCCGCTGGCGGAAGAGTGCATGTTTGGTCTCGCTTGGTGGACGGCGGCGGATCGGGTGCCGGGGCGGTTGAACGCCTCGCGTGATGGCATGGAACAACAAAAGTTCGAAAACAACCCCATGCACAGTAGACGGGGGTTGCAAGATCAATGGGTTAGGCGGGGGGTGGAATTAGGTGCGGGTCGGGCGGGATTTCAGGAGCCGAAAAGTCGAGGAAACGTGGTTTGTCGCGGCTGTTCGGCGCATCGGTGCGAGCCGACGAGTTGGCGGCGAGCGGTGTCGCCCATTCCGAATGACGTCTCCTGTCATTTGCTTCGTCGGGCAAAACAGGAACATAGTGGCATCATCGCAGGAGATCGGACAGGCCGGCTTTGGCCCGGGTCTCGTGAAGGCGTCTGCCGCCGGACGGTGCGCGTTTCGTGCACTGTCACCGCAACATCCGGCATCCGCTCAGGCAAATCGAGAATATCGGGACAGCCGAAAGAACGGTTCTGCCTGGTAGGTCGGATCGGTGGCAAGGCGAGCAAGCCTTTGCCCGATGGCGGGTGCGAACTTCGCACCATGGCCTGAACAGGCGGAGCAGACGATCAGGCGGGACTCCGGCCAACGATCGATGATGAATTCCTCGCCCGCGTCTAGCCTGATGTCGGCGGGCGCGGTGTTGGTGTAGAGGCAGACGTCGCGATCGATGATGGGCCCGGCCGCGCCCGGGACGAGGGCGGCCAAGGCTTCGCCGACCGGGCGGAGTTCGGCATCGCTGGCCTGCGGACCCCAGTCGTCGGGGCCGACCACGGGCCCGTGGTTGTGAGGCGCAGCCTTGACGCCGCGCTGTTCGAAGTCCGGAAAGCCGTAGACGGTGTCATCAGGACCTCGGTCCAGAATGAAGATCGGGAAACGACCGAGCGCCACGCTCTCGGGGCTAGCAGGCGCGAACCAGCCGACCGCCTGTCGGGTCACGTTCAGCAGCGCGCCTAGTCGCGGAAGTGCGCGACCGAGCCATGGGCCCAGCGCCAGAATCGCGCGCTCGGCGAAGAACTCTTCGCTCGCCGTGCGGATCGAGACGCCGTCGTGGTGCGCCGTGAAGCTCGCGCGTTCCGGAATCACGCGGGCGCGAGCGCGTGCGCGCATCAGTTTCATGACGACCTCGGTATGCAGGATCGCGCCACCGCCCTGCACGACGACGTCCCAGTCGCCGGGCAGGCTGAAAGCCGGAAATTCCCTGTTCGCTTGAGCCGCGGTCAACATCGGATCCGGCCGCCCTTTCGCGATCGCGGCCGCGCGCGAGGACGCCACCATGGCGGAGCCGGGGCGGCCGGCCTCCAAAACAGGGATTTCCGTCAGAATTGTTTGACCGCTTTCGCTCTGCAGCCGGATCCAGCCGGCATGAGCCTCGTCGCTCAGGCTGGTGTAGTTGGGGTTTTCGAAATTGAAGCGACGGAAAATGCGACATGAACCATGTGACGAGCCTCGATCCGAACCTGCTGCGACCGGATCGAAGCCGAGCGCATCGACGCCGGCATCCAGCAATGCGCCCAGCGCTGCTCCGCCCATGAGCCCCAAACCCAGCACGGCAACTTCGCATTTTCGCATGAAGGCCTCGCGAGCGATGCTACGACGCGGAGATCATCCGGAGGATTTCGCGGGTTTGCAAGGGCGGCGGGAGGGCGGTTACGGCACGACGGCCTGCTCGCGGCAACCGCGTTGGTGCACGATCTGACGCTGGTGACGTGCAATGATCGCGATGTTGCGGCGCTGAGAGCGAGAATGATGAATCCGTTTGGGGTGGGGGAGATGAGAATTTATCCTGGTCTCGGCTTACTTCGAACGACGTCTCTCGTCATTTGACCCGTCGGGCAAAACGGGAGCATAGTTTCATAGTTGCAGGAGGTCTGATTGGCAGGGTTTGGCCCACCTCTCGAACGCAACCGAATTGCGCGGTCGGCGCCGGTACGGCTTTTGTTTGCCCCGGCGTCGCCACCGGAGACTACGAGTTTAGTGCACTGTCACCGTAATTTCCGAATGACGTCTCCTGTCATTTGCTTCGTCGGGCAAAACAGGAGCATAGTGGCGTCATCGCAGGAGGTCCGAGAGGCGGGGTTCTGCCTGAGCTCTCGGAGGCGAGCGAGGTGCCGGGCCTCCCAAGCTGCAGAGCCGCTTACCAGTCGGTATATCGCCCAGGAGCTTCTAGTGGAGCGGGCCTTGGACAAGAACGGCCAGCGGCTCTGGCGGCTCATGTCAAAGCGGGTGGGAGTCGCGCTCCTGACCAGCGGGAGAACCGTCTACTCCATTGCGTACAAGGACGGGGCAATACATGCTGTGGCAAATTGCCCGATAATGGTATCTAGCGGTACAGGCGGCATTAACCATATTTTGCGATATCAGCTTCATCGCACTATCAGTACTAGCTTGCAGCGAGATTCGCGCTGTGCGATGATTTACGGGAACAAATCGGGTCCGAATGGCGTTAGTCGGGCCCTTGGGAGATACCTATGCCTGTCACAATGAAAAGTTCGGAACTTTTTGACCGGCTGGTGGAGATTGCAAATGGCGACGCCCGCCTTGTTGAAGATGCAATTCGGGCTAGCGCCACTGGCCCCGACGGCGAAGCTGATCTGAAGGACGTTGTTCAGTACATCCTGAACCACATTGCGGAGCCGCAAGCGGCTTAAGCCAACGGGTGGTCCATGTCTGCGATTTGGACCACCGCAGTACTTGTCGCGCTTCTTTTTCCTGGAATCTTTTTCTTCATCGGCGTCGCGACTTACGAGCGCTTTTCTCGTGAAGTTATCCGGAGCGGAGCTGTCAGTGAAATAGCTCTGGCCACTCTGGTCTCTTTGCTCATCCATATCGCGCTTCTGACGCTGCTTGGCGCCTTTGGCTTTCGATTGAGCGCCTTCGTCGCGCCGCTAGCTGACTATGACTACGTCTCTCATGCTGAGATGGTTCGGCGGGTAATCAGCAAGCTGCTTCCCGTCGCCCTCTACTTGGTAATCTCAACGGCTTGCGGGATTGGTTTGGGGGTGCTGGTCGCGATTGGCATCGTGACAGGGCCTTTCCGCTTTCTCGTCAAGCACAAGTGGGCCTACGATCTGATCGACCGGGATAGGCGTCGTGGCATCACAACAGTTTACGTTATGACCACCACGATGGAGGACAGCAAGGTTCTGATGTATCGAGGCCGGCTCCATGAATTTTTGCTTCAGGAGGATGGCAAGCTCTCCTACGTCATTCTAAAGGATTGCGCGCGCTACTACATGAATTTTGGGGATAATGAGCTTAGCACGGGGCCCCAACTAGATATTTTTCGTGAGGCGACCGCGCAGCGCCGCGTTTGGGACTACCTAATGATTGACGGCGGGAATATCGCCAACATTCTTTTTGATCCAAGCGCTCAAACCATCAAGGCTACTGATGAAGGTACAAAAGCTCTCGAAGCCGCAGTCAGGGCGCGCAGAGAGCTCTTGGAGAGGATGCAGGCTCGTGCCAAGCCCTATGCTAATACCCCTTCCGCTGGCGGGAAACGGGGTCCTGCAAAGCTGAATCCATAGCCATCAGATACTGTTCGCCGTTGCTGATGCGACGGTTTCTCAAGCCGCAGCTTCTGCTGGTTGCGGGCGTCCTCGAGCTTCTTGCCCTCGCCTTCGGCACGAAATAGCTTTCGAGGCCGTATTTGATCGGCAGCTTGTCGCAGAAGCGGCGGCGGTCTTCGCCGCAGGAGCCGCCGTGATTGCCAACGCGGCCGCGGATCAGCACTTCGGGCGCGGTGACCGTGACGGGCTCGGCATGCACCGAGACCGCCTGATGGACGCCAGCCAAGAGGAAAAAGCCCCTACCGACGCCATAGCCGGTGCGAGGGCCGTGCCTCAGTTTCAAAATTTAGGCAGTGTTAACCATAACTCGGCGAGATAAGCGCATGCCCGAACTAGTTCGAATCGAATGGGTCGATAGCGGCCAGCCGATACCCGGATGGCAATGGCTTTCCGAAGTAGAAGCGCGGCGCGCGCATAGATGCGTGTCGGTCGGCTTCCTTGTTCAGGACGATGAGCAAACAAAAGTCCTCGCGCCGAACTTGGGTGCAAGTAACGGCGGCGAGGATTGGGATCAGGCTTCGGGTCTTTTTACGATTCCGACCGTAGCAATAACCAAAATCGAAAAACTTACTTCCGTCGCGTAGGCTTCTTGTGGTCCGGGCGTTGCGTCAGCGCAGAGGCCGCCAAAGTCTTGATTTCCTTGTTCGTCAGTGAGCCCGGCTTCTGCAAACCTTTCGAAGCAATGCTACCGACGCCTTTGCCGGTCTTTTCGTTCTTACCCATAGCGGTAACCCTTTCTAGGTTGTGGTGCGACTCGGTGAATCGCTGCACGAGTATATCACTGCTGGGCTGGGGCGATCAGTTGTTCACGCTTTTTGTAGGGGCCGTACTTCTCGGCGGGCCCTCGCGCTCATCGATCAGCGTAACGATGTCGCTCATTGGCAATGGAGTACGTGCTGACAACCGCTAAGGTCCTTAGACTTCAGACTGAGGCACGACCCATCCCCCCTAATACAACGGCTCCTCGTACACCGGCTCGCCATCCAGCAGCAGCCGCTTGATCGCGGCGCGGCCTGAGGGCAGCACGGCGGCGACGATGCGGAGCTTCTGCTGGTTGCGGGCGTCCTCGAGCTTCTTGCCTTCGCCTTCGGGCACGAAATAGCTTTCGAGGCCGTATTTGATCGGCAGCTTGTCGCAGAACCTTCGCCGGTCGTCGCCGCAGGACCCGCCGTAATTGCCGACGCGGCCGCGGATCAGCACTTCGGGCGCGGTGACCGCGACGGGCTCGGCATGCACCGAGACCGGCTGATAGACGCCGCCGGCACTGGGCGCGAGCTTGACGAACACGATGGGTTGGCGCGCGTCGGCTACCTTGCCGGCGAGCGCGCCGGCCGGCACTTGCGAGATGTCGTAACGGAGCACGACATAGTCGCCGCGCAGGAGATCGCGGGGATCGACCGGCTGCGTCTGCAAGGTCACCTCGACGCCGTTACGCAGGATCTGCATGCGGTCGGCGACCATCAGGACCAGCAGCGCGCATTGGATCAGGATGGCGATGCCGAACAGCACGGCTTTCGGGATGCGCTGCCAGAACGCGGTGAGCAATGCGATCATCTCATTCATCGCGCGGCCCTCAGCCGCATGCGATTGAGCGCGGTGGCAAAGGCGACGGCTGCGATGCCCGCCACTGCCAAGAAGGCCGAGCGGCGCAGCAGCGAGCCCTTCACCGCCCAGGTGATGCCGGCGATGACCCCGGCGATCCCGAGCCAGCCCGCGACGATGCGCGGGCGCACGTCGTCGAGCATGCCGGAGACGACGAGGCACAGCATGGCCGCGAGCAGCGCGGCATAAGCGAGCCAGGATTCGCCGGCCATGGAGGCCGGCCAGACCGGCGCCGCGAGCAGGACCAGGGCGATCGCAGCTGCTGCAAGCAGCTCTCCCGCGCGCCGGGTGATCGCAGCCGAGGCCAGCGCGAGGATCACGCCGGCATTTCCGCACGCGATCGCCCAGAGCGGCTGGCCCGCAATGGACCCTTCGCGAAAGCGGACGAGATCGTCGACCGTCGTCACCTCCAGGAACGCGGCGGCGGCCAGTGAAAACGCGCCGTAAACCGACAGGACATTGCCGAGCCGGAGCGCCCGCGGCGACGGCGCGGCGGCGATCGCGAGCCCGGCGCCGAACAGCAGCGCCGCACCGCTCGCGAGCACGAAGGACGGCTGGGTGCCCTCGAATTCGAAGCGGAGCGAGGTCGCGATCCACCACGGCAGCAGCGCCAGCGCGACGAGGTGGGCGGCGACGCGGGAATTCCAGGCGAAGGCGAGTGCGGCGGCGAGGAGCCAGACCGCGACGAACGGGAGATGCAGCACGTCGGACGCATCGGTGATCCGCATGCAGGTCCAGATCGAGGCGGCGACGAGGCCGACCGCGAGCGCGCCGCGCGAGCCGGTAAGAAGTGCCGCGGCAAACGCGCCGATCGACCACAGCAGCATGCCGCCGGCGAAGTCGTCGCCGAGGTGGTACATCTGCCCGACCAGCGCGATGCCGGCGCCGAAGATGATCGCACCGATGCTGGCGCAGAGATCGGCGAGAATTGTGCGCTCTCGCGCGGCGAACCAGGCGCCGAGACCGCCGGCGGCGGCCATGCCGGCCAGCAGGATCGCGAACCGCGCAAGGCGCGCGATCTCGGTCCAGTGCGCGGCCACGAAAGCGAGGAACGCGGCGGCGATCAGGAGGCCGCCGACGATGCCGACGACCACGGCGATGTTGATGCCGGCCGGAAGCGGCGGCAGCGCATTGCGGATGGCGGCTGCCGCCGCCGGCGCAATCACGCCGTCGGCCTCCCATCGCGCAAGATCGGCTTCGAGGCGCCGCCGGTAGGTTTGGTCGAACATCGTCCTGGGATCACTTAGGCCCCACCGGATGGCGGGACCTTGCTAGGTCGGATCGTACGGGCGATGGGTTCAAGCTTCCACGCGCGGCCGGGCTATCGCATATGGCTCTTTGCGCGAGCTGAGCGCGCGCCTCGTCCTTCGAGACGACAGCTTCGCTGTCTCCTCAGGATGAGGCTAAGCGGCGTCGGAGCCCGCTGAAACTCGCGCCACACACTCGGTCCTCATCCTGAGGGCCCGCCAGCGGCGGGCGTCTCGAAGGATGGCCACAAGCGATATCACTCTCATGTGCGGCCTATTGCGCCGGCAAGGGAATACGCCGCAGGACGTCGTCATAGGGTGCGAGGTCGAGATAGGCCGTGACCTCCGCGGCCTTGCCGTCCTGCATGAGCAGGATCCACGCGTAAGAGTTTGCGTAGGGCTTGCCGTCGCGGGCGACGCCGCTGCCTTCCCAATGCGCGATGACGTGGTCGCCATCGGCGTAGATCCTCAGGGACGTGGGGCGGACCGGGATCGACAACCGGCTGGCAAACGGGCGGACCGCGCGATCAATGAAGACTTCGCGCCCTCTGAACTCGCCGGCGCTTGGGCCGGATCCCCTGATGCGCCAGACCACGTTGTCGTGCAGCAGGTCATTGAAGAAGGTGGTGCCTCCCGCCGCCCAGCGGTCGAAGGCGTCGGTGACGATCCGCTTGTTGTCCTCCGGCACGGAATTGGCCTGTCCGCAGGGTGCGGCCGTCGTCAGGGTGGAAGCGGTGACGATGACCGCGTAGACGCACGACGCAAGTGCGCGATTAAGCAGGGTTGCCATTGGTGTCTCCCTTTCTGGTGCAAGATGCCGTCTGCCCCGAAGTGATGCACGCAGGTCGGTCGCGTTGTTGCTCGACCTACCCGCGCCGCGCGACGGCGGCGCCGCCGAAGATGAGCTGCTCGACCATCGGACGGCGCAGGAAGCGGCCTGGAAAGATGGGATCGGGCGCGGTCGCCTGGTCGAGGCGCGCCATCTGCTCGGGGGACAGCGAGATCCCGACCGCGCCAAAATTGTCTTCCGCCTGCTCCAGCGTGCGGGCCCCGATCACCGGCGCGGTGACCGCGGGATTGGCCAGCGTCCATGCAATCGCCACCTGCGAGGACGTCGCGCCGAGCTCCCAGGCGACGGATCGAACCGTCTCGGCCGCGTCCAGCGATCGCTCGTTGAGAAGGCCGGACGATGCGATGATCGAGGCGCGTGTCGTACCGACGGCGCGTTCCTGGGAATCCCTGAGATCGGCGCGGGTGTACTTGCCTGTGAGCACGCCGCCGCCGAGAGGCGACCAGGGCAGCACGCCGAGGCCGAGGCTCGCCGCCAGCGGAATGAGCTCGTGCTCGACGGTGCGCTCGACCAGATTGTATTCGATCTGCAGCGCCACGAAGGGCGACCAGCCGCGCAGGTCTGCGAGCGTCTGCAGCTGTGCAATGCGCCATGCCGGCGTGTTGCAAATGCCGACATACTGGACCTTGCCGCTGCGCACGAGATCGTCGAGGCCGCGCATCACCTCATCCGGCTGTGTCGTCGCATCCCAGGCGTGCAGGTAAAGCAGGTCGATGCGATCGGTCTCGAGCTGCCGCAGGCTCTGCTCCACGGACCGAACCATGTTGAGCCGGTGGTTGCCGCCGGAATTGGGGTTGCCGGGATCGCGCGCCATGGTGAATTTGGTTGCGAGCACGAGGCGATCGCGCTTGCCGCGGGCAAACTCGCCGACCATGCGCTCGGACGCGCCGTTGGTGTAGTTCACCGCGGTGTCGATGAAATTGCCGCCGCGGTCGACGTAGAGATCGAAGATCCGCCGTGCCTCGCCGGGATCGGATCCCCATCCCCACTCGGTCCCGAAAGTCATCGTGCCCAGGGCAAGGGGGGAAATGCGCAGGCCGGAACGGCCAAGCAGGCGGTATTGATCGAGCGACGTCATCAGAGCCTCCTTCGGTTGGCTCGGAGATAGCCCCCGAGGAGGGGTGGGAGAAGTTGGCCAATGATGACGGGGGTGGTAAGCATAGCTAACCAATGACCACCGACCTGAACCTCGTCGCCGTTTTCATCGCGGTCGCGGAAGCCAAGAGCTTCCGCGGCGCCGCCGAGCGGCTCGGGGTGACCCGATCCGCGGTGAGCCAGGCCATCCGGCGCATGGAAGACCAGCTGGGCGTGGCTCTCGTGCAGCGAACGACGCGCAGCGTCAGTCTCACCGAGGCTGGCCTGCGCCTGCACGAGCGGGTGGCGCCGGCGGTCGCCGAAGTCGAACGGGCGATCAACGGCGCCCGCGACCGTGACGCGCAGCCGACGGGGCAGCTGCGTCTTGCCGTCTCATCGATCGCCGAGCGATTCATTCGCGGTCCGTTGCTGGCCGAATTCACGCAGGCTCATCCCGGCGTGCAGGTCGACGTCACCGTGACCGATGCGGAATTCGACATCGTGGCCGAGGGCTTTGATGCCGGCGTCCGGCTTGGCGAAGTGATCGAGCAGGACATGATCGCCGTGCCTGTTTCGGGCGATCAGCGCCAGCTGGTCGTGGCAGCTCCCGCCTATCTGGAGCGGTTCGGCGCGCCTTCGCACCCGCGCGAGCTCTCACAGCATTGCTGCATAGGGTGGCGGCCGGCGCCGCACGTTGCGCCCTACCGCTGGGAATTTGCGGAAGGGGGGCGCGAGTTCGACGTCGCGGTGGAGCCGAGGATCACGACGAACGACATGTGGGTCATGGTGCGGACCGCCTGCGCGGGCGGCGGCCTGACATTCGGCATGGAAGAGACGTTCAAGCCGTATATCGAGCGCGGAGAATTGGTGCCCCTGCTGGAGGAATTCTGCCCGTTCTTCCCCGGCTTCTTCCTCTACTTTCCGGATCGGCGGAATCTTCCGCCGAAGCTGCGCGCGCTGGTCGATCACGTGCGTTATCGGGGAAGCGGAAAACGCTAAAGCGGAATGGCTTTAGATCGAATCGATTTGCTCTAGTTTGCCTTGATGCCGGCCTCGCTGATCAGCTTGCCCCATTTCGCGCTTTCGTCCTGAATGAAGCGGCCGAACTGCTCGGGCGAGGTCGGCGCAGGCTCCGCGCCGAGGGTGCGGATCTTCTCCGCCACGGCAGGGTCCTTCAGCGCCTTGGCGAAGGCCTCGTTCAGCCGGGCGATGACGTCCGCAGGCGTGCCGGCGGGAGCAACGAGCCCGAACCAGCCGACAGATTCGAAACCGGCAAGGCCGCTCTCGGCCAGCGTCGGCACGTCGGGCAGGGACGCAAGGCGGCGCGCCGAGGACACGCCGATCGCGTTGAGCTTACCGTCGAGGATCAATTGTCGCGATGCCGGAATATCCAGCACCGCGAACGGGACATGGCCTGCGAGAACATCGACCGCCGCCGGCGCCGTCCCGCGATACGGGACCAGCTCCATCGCGATCCCGCTTCTCTGCGTGAACAGCGCGGCGGTCAAATGCATCGCGGTCGAGTTGCCGCCATGCCCGATCGAGAGCCCACCCGGCTTCGCCTTGGCGAGCGCGATGGTCTCCGCAGGTGTGCGCGCCGGAATATTCGCGGACGCGACCAGCACAAAGGGAATTTCCGCGAGCAGGGTGATGGGCGCGAGATCCTTCAGCGCGAACGGCATCGCGGCATTGAGGTGCGGATTCACGGTCAACGCACCCGCCGGCGCCACCCCAAGCGTGTAGCCGTCGGGCTTTGCCTGTGCGACCGCGGTCATGCCGATGTTGCCGCCGGCGCCGGCGCGGTTCTCGATGACCAGGCCCTGCTTGAGCTCGGCGGTGACCAGCGGCTCGAGCGCGCGGATGACCGTGTCGGCGCTGCCGCCGGGCGGGAAGGTCACGATGATCTTGATCAATTGCTCGGGATAGGCGGCTCGGGCCGCCGCCGGCGGCAACAGTGCGAAAGCGGCGGCCGTCAGCGCGGCCAGGATGCGGCGTCTTGCAACGTGAAACACGGTCTCCTCCATGTATTCTGTTTTTGAAACTCGGCTTGGCGAGCTACGTCGCCAGGCCGTCCGCTCGATGTCGTCCTACGCCGCAGCGCCAGTGATACGGGCCAGCAGGCCCTGCGCGTTCTCCGGCGCCGACTGCCCGCGCCAGGCGATGTGCTGGTCGGGCCGCGCCAGCACGAGCTTCTCGGCATAGGCGCCGTTCGCCTCCTCCGGCGCGACGTCGACCAGCGCGAGCGGCACGCCGCGCGCCTTTGCAGCGTCTTGCAGCTGCGTCACATCGATCGCCGGATCGAACCGCAGCAATGTGTAGCCGGGGCCGAAGGCGTCGTAGAGCGAGCGTCCGTCGCGCAGGAACAAATGCGGCGCGCGGGCGCCCGGCACGGTGGAGGGCGTGAAGCTGCCCATCGCGTAAGGCGGCGGCGTCTCGCCGTCATAGGCGATAATCGGCGAGGCGTCGTAATAGTAGCCGAAGTTGAGGCCGGCGCAGCAATATTGCTGCACGTTGAGATCGTAGGCCGCTTTCGCCAGCGCCGCGCGCGCCGCTTGGCCGCGCGGCGTGTCTTCCTCGATCTCGGCGGACACGCCGCCGCGCTGCGCCATCATCTTCATCGCATGGTCCATCGCAAAGCGCGACACCTGCTCGGTGATGGGCTGCCGCTCCGCCTCATAGGCATCGAGGATCGCAGCCGGCGCCCAGCCGTTCAGATGCGCCGCCAATTGCCAGCAGAGATCGACGGCGTCCGCAATGCCGGCATTCATGCCGTAGCCGGCATAGGGCATCCACAGATGTGCGGCGTCGCCGCAGATGAAGACCCTGCGGTCGCGGAAGCGGTCGGCCACCAGGCGCCGTCCGACCCAATCCTCCTTGCTGAGCACGCGGTATTCGAAGCGCTCGTCGACGCCGAGAATGGCACGGATGGCCCAGTCGCGATCGACCGAGTCGAACTCGGGCTCGTCCGGCTTCAGATGATTGTGGATCAGCCAGCGGTCGTGACCGTCAATGGCAACAACAGTGCCGGAGCGGCGCGGATTGAGCGAGAGCACCATCCAGGCCGGCTTGTGCGCCCCCATCAGCTCTTTCAGTTGCGGCGCTTCGATGAAGGTCGACTGCACGCGCTGGATCACCGGCGTGCCGGACAGGCTGGCACCGATTGCTTTTCTGACGAGGGATCGGCTGCCGTCGCAGCCGATCACGAAGCTGGCTTCGATGCGGAGCGAATTCCCGCTGTCGAGATCGCGCGCCAGCGCGACGACATGGTCGTCGTGCTGCGCGATGTCGGTGATTTCCGTGCGCGCCAGGATCTTGATGCGTGATTGCGCAGCGGCATGGCTGAACAGGATCGGCTCGAGATAGACCTGGTTGATCCGGTGCGGCGGCTCGGGCGTCGGCCACCAGGTGTCGGGGCCGCCGGTCGCGCTATAGCGGCGCGCGCGGGAGGGAATGTCGATGCGGCAAAGCTCGATCCCGGTCGCCGTGGTCCGATAGGAGCAATCGTTGGGAAAGTCCGCAGGGAGCCCCGCATCGCGCAAGCGAGCGGCGACGCCGAGCCGCCGAAAAATCTCCATCGAGCGCGCCGATACGTGGTTGCACTTGACGCTGGGCGGATCGCCGGCGTGGCGGATTTCCGCGACGACGACGTCGATCCCGCGCGAAGCGAGATCCATCGCCGCGGTCAACCCGACGGGCCCGGCGCCCACCACCAGCACTTGCGCTCTCATGCTCGCTCCAATCCTTGCCGCGGATTCTTTCCGTCCGCACAGCATGCATTTTATTGCAGGTCCGTTTATGCGATAAGTCGGAAAGAACTCATCAATTCATGAGATTTCTCTATGAATGTCACATTGCGCCAGCTGCGGATCTTCACCGGCGTGTATCGGACGCGCAGCATCACGCGGGCCGCCCGCGAGCTCGGCATCACGCAATCGGCGGCGAGCCTGTTGATCCAGCAGCTCGAGGCCCAGCTCGGCGTCAAGCTGTTCGACCGCTCCACACGCTCGGTGCAGCCGACGCTGGCCGCCGACGAGGCGTTCGCCGCCGCCGAGCGCATGCTGAGCGATGCGCAAGGCTTGTCGCGCCGCATGCGTGACCTCGCGCAGGCCCGCGCCGGCCGGGTCGTGTTTCTCGCCTCGGCCGGCACGGCATCGGCGCTGCTGCCCATGGTGCTGGCGAAATTCCACACTGGCCATCCCGACATCGAGATCGACATGCGCGACGTCGCCGCCGACGATCTCGTGCCACGGCTGAGCACGACGGATGCTGAGTTCGCGATCGGCAGCGTGGAGGGCGAATTCGCGGACATGACGATCGAGACGCTGACGAGCGGCCGCCTGAGCGCGATCGGCCGTCGCACCGCGGACTTCGCCGCGCGGCGTTCCCTGACCTGGGACGAGCTGGTGCAACTGCCGACCATCGCGATGCGCAGCGAGACACGCATCCGCATGCAGATCGATCAGGCCCTGAGCGCGCAGGGCAAGCGCCTCGATCCGACTTATGAAGTGACCCTGATCAACACCGCGCTCGCCATGACGGCGCAGGGCCTCGGCCTCGCCATCCTTCCCGCGACGATGCTGCCGGCCGACCAGTTCCCGACACTGATCGCAAGACCGCTGGTGCGCCCCGCCCTCACCCGCCCCGTGTCGCTTCTGCAGCGCCAGGGCCGGACGTTGTCGCCGGCGGCGCAGGCCTTCGTGGCGACGGCGCGGATGGTGCTCGCGGGGCGAACGGCACCGGCATCAGGCTGACTTTGCGGAGCTATTTGGGAGGGGGGTCGCTGAGCTGGCGGAGAGGGAGGGATTCGAACCCCCGATAGGCTTGCACCTATGCCGCATTTCGAGTGCGGTGCATTCAACCACTCTGCCACCTCTCCTGAAGGCGCCATATTAGGAGCTGGGCCCCTGTGGTTGGGGGCGTTAATAGGCGAGGATGGCGGGCCAGACAAGGCGCGAAAGAGCAAAATCCGCTGCCTGATTCAGCCCTTGTCGTCCCGCCTGTCGTCCCCTTGGCCTTTCAAGCGATGAGGAACCGCCATGGAGCACCTGACTGTCACGGCCAATGGCGCCGATTTCCACCTGGTCCGCGCCGGACAGGGAAAACCGCTGCTTTTACTGCATGGTTGGCCCGAATTCTGGCTCACCTGGGAGCCGGTGATATCGAGGCTTTCGGACCGCTTCACGCTGATCGCGCCCGATTTGCGCGGCTTCGGCGACAGCGACAAGCCGGATGGCCCTTACGGGCCGGACGGCCACGCCGCCGACATGCTGGCGCTGATGGACCGGCTCGGCATCGAGCGATTCGGCGTCGTCGGCCACGATGTCGGCGGCGCTGTCATGCAGCCGCTGGCCCGGCAGGCGCCCGAGCGGCTCGCGGGCCTCTTCTTCTTCGATTTCGTCTATCCCGGGATCGGGCCGCGCATGGCCGCGCCCGATAGGCTCAACCACATCTGGTACCAGTCCTTTCACCAGATGGAGATGGCGCCACAGCTCATCGGTGCGAGCCGGGAGAGCTGCCGGCTCTACATCAGCCATTTCCTCAAAGGCTGGGCGCACCGGACAAATGCCTTCGACGACGTGCTGGACGCCTTCACGGACAATTTCCTGAAAGCCGGCAACCTCGCCGGCGGCTTTGCGCATTACCGCGCCTCGCATGCCGGGCGCGTGGCGATGATGAAGGGCGAAGCGCCGCCACTTCCGCCGATCGCGGTGCCGACCTGCGTGCGCTGGGCCGAGCACGATCCGCTGTTTCCCTTTGGCTGGACCGACCGGCTGTCCGAGACCTTCAGCGATCTCGACCTCGAGATGTTTCCCGGCGTCGGCCACTTCCCGCATCGGGAAAATCCGGATCGCGCGGCACGCGAGATCGCCGCGTTCTTTGCGCGCATCGGCTGGAGCTGAGGAGAAAAACGGGGTGGGACCGCCAGACGCGGTAAACACTGGCGGTCCCGTGCCGCTTATTGAAATACTGGCCGTGAAGGGCGGCTTCGCCGGCCGAGTGGAAGCGACGATTCGACCCTAGCGTGCGACGGGCGGTCCGCAACGCAATCCGGTCCTTAACCTAACCGGTCAAGGTTACTCCTTGTCCGCTTTACCTTTTTTCTTCCCGTTCTCCGTGGAATCCCGGTCCTTGCCGTTGCCTTCCTTGCGGCGATTGGTGAAGCGCGCATTGCCAAGTCCGGTGCCGATGGTGAGCACGCCCCAGCGGTCAACGTCCTGCATGAACGGTACTTCCGAGAGCCCCTGCACCACGCCGTCATTGTGCATCAGGATCGCGGTGTCGTGCTCGCCAATAGCGGGGATGCCCTCGATCAGGCTCGCCGGCAGGTTGAACTTGCTGCTCTCCCAATTGCCCGGCAGATTCTGCGCGCCCTTCTCGATCGAGCCGTCCGGGTTGATCACACCGGGACAGGCGATGCCGATGAACGGCGCGAGCTTGTAGCCTTCGGCCTCGGCCTCCGTGATCAGCCCTTTCAGCATCTTGGTCAGCCGCTTCACCGCGCCTTCGCGCGTCGGCTCGTCGTCGGCGTGACGCCACAGCTCCGCATGCACCACCTTGGCCTTGGACAGATCCTTGGCTTTCTTCCAGCCGGTTTCCACCACGCCGCAGCGGATGTTGGTGCCGCCGATGTCGACGGCGAGAATGCTGTCATGAGCCTCGAAGATCCAGGACGGCGCCAGGTGTAGCGCGCCGATCAGGCCGGCCTCGTCAGGATGATGGCGGATCGGCTGCAGGTCGATCTTGAAGCCCTCGGATTTCAGGATGATCTCGGCGCGGGCGATCACGAGCTCGCCGAGCCTTGAATCGCGAAAGCCGCCGCCGACGACGATGCGCTCGGTCTTGGCCCAGGCCTTGGTCTTGAGGAATCGGCGCGTGACATAAGCGAGCTCCTGGGAGAAATCCTCGATCGCGCTGTGCACCACGGCCGAGGCCTCGGTGTCGTCGCCGATCAGGATGGCGTCCAGCGTCTTCTTGTTGATCTCCTCGGTCGGCACCTTCCCGAACGGGTCCTCCCCCGTCTTGCGCAGCGGCTTGCGCCAGCGCTCGAGCACCTCCCGGAACGCGCCCTTGCTGGCGCGGTCGCCGAGAAAGCCGTCCTCGTCCTTGATCTCGATGTTGAAGCTGTCGACGTCGACCGATGGCAGCCGTTCGGCGCCATGCTGGGCGATGCCCGTTGTTTTGACCAATTCGTCTGTTGCCATGAGAGCCCTTGCCCCGCTTTCCTGTTCCGGCCGGGACAACTGCGGGGGAACCCGTTTGTTGCAAAGCCCACCCGAGATTCGGCTGCGCGCTTTCAGCGCGGCCAAAGCCTTCAAATCCGGGCGGTTTTCGCCCACTTTTCCTTGACTTGGCGCGCTCGGCCGCTATAAGTCCCACAGCCGGCGCGGGGCGTTTCTCGCGCCGCTTGTTTTTGCTTGGGTTTTCAAAGGGATAATTCCCGCCCACGCAGACTCGCATAAACCATAGCGACTGACAAAAAGCCGGCCCGGACGACGCTCGTCCCGAGGCCGGGATTGAACACGGAGAAAGAACGATGTTCGCAGTCATCAAAACCGGCGGCAAGCAATACCGCGTCGTGCCGGATGATGTTCTCGAAGTAGGCAAGATCGAAGGCGAAGTCGGCTCGATCGTGCAGCTGAATGAAGTGCTCGTGGTCGGCGGCGACACGCCGGTGCTGGGCGTCCCGACGGTCGCAGGCGCGTCCGTCGCGGTCGAGGTGCTCGACCACAAGCGCGGACCGAAGGTCATCGCGTTCAAGAAGCGCCGCCGCAAGAACTCGCGCCGCAAGCGCGGCTATCGCGACGAGATCACGGTTCTGCGCATCAGCGAGATTCTGACGGACGGCGCCAAGCCCACCAAGGGCCCGCGTCCGAAGAAGGAAAAGGTGACGAAGGAGCCGGCAGCGGAAGCCGCCGAGTAACGCAAAACCGATCACGCCAATTCACGAATTGATGCGTGCGACGTTTTGAAATGATTCCGTCAAGGAATTGACCTAGAACTACGCAGGATTTCGGAGACGAGCCATGGCTCACAAAAAAGCAGGCGGTTCATCGCGCAACGGTCGCGATTCCAAGGGCAAGCGCCTCGGTATCAAGGCGTTCGGCGGCGAGATCGTCACGCCCGGCAACATCATTGCGCGTCAGCGCGGCACGACCTGGCACCCCGGCCTCAATGTCGGCATGGGTACGGACCACACTCTGTTCGCCAAGATCGAGGGCCGCGTTGCGTTCCAAGCCAAAGCCAACGGCCGCACCTTCGTATCGGTGCTCCCGCTTGCCGAGGCTGCTGAATAGACGGTGGACAAAAACGGAGTCCGCCGGTCCCGACTGAACCGGCGGAGTCCTAGAGATCGCAAGAGATCGAAGGCTCCAAGGGGAGGCGGGAAACCGGCCTCCCCTTTTCTTTGCTCACTTTGTTCTTTGCACTTTGACTTAGTGACTTTCAGGAGCCGGACATGTTGCAGGATTTCTCGAGCGTGACCTTGGCCGAGGCGAGACCAAGCGTCGTCGCCACCGAGCGGCTGACCTTGCGGCGGCCGACGCTGGCCGACGTCAGGACCATCGCCCGGCTCGCCAACGACCGCCGTGTCGCCGAGAACACGCGCCGCCTGCCGCATCCCTATTCGCAGGACGACGCCGCCGACTTCATCCGCGCCACCGCCGAACTCGGAGCTGAGACCGTGTTCCTGATCGAGCACGACAGCGGGCCGGTCGGCATGGTCGGCATCGATTGCTCCAAGCCCGGCAATGCCGAGCTCGGCTACTGGCTCGGCGTCGAGCATTGGGGTCGGGGCTTTGCCACCGAGGCGGCGCGCGGCGCGATCGATTTCTTCTTCGAGGAGTTCGAGGACGAGCATCTCTACGCCGGCGCGCGCGTTACCAATCCGGCCTCGCGCAAGGTGCTGGAGAAGTGCGGCTTCCAGTGGAGCGGCGTGCAGTTGCACCGCTTCCTGGCGCTCGGCTCCTCGACCCCCGTCGACTGCTTCCGCCTGTCGCGCGGCGTGTGGGCCTCGCTGAAGAGCTGGAGCAGTGCGAGGAGGGTGCGGTAGGGCGAGGCGCCGCACTCGCAATTGTCATCCCGGGGCGCGCGTAGCGCGAGCCCGGGATCCATAATCCCGGAGCGCAGTGTGGGGCAAAGCGCCCACTCCGGGTCGTCGTCCAATTGCTCCCTGGGGCTATGGGTCCCGGGCTCGCGCTGCGCGCGCCCCGGGACGACGTCGTGGCTACGCCGGCGGATTGACCTCGTCGCTCTCACGTCCCAAATCGCGCTCCCGAAGATAAATGTAGAACCCGGCGCCGATAATGATCGCGGCGCCGACGAGTGTTGCGATGGATGGGACGTCGCCGAACACGACGAAGCCGAAGATCACCGCCCAGACGATCATCGAATATTGGTAGGGCACCACGACGCTGGCCGGCGCCAGCTTGAGCGAACGGTTGACGCAGAACAGCGCGGTGACCGAAACCAGCCCGGCGGCGGCGAAGATCGCGAGGCTGCCCGGCGTCGGCGGCACCCAGTTGAACACCGACAGCACTGCGCCCAGCGAGAACGTGCCGAGGAATTGCGAGGACGCCATCACGATGTCGGGCGTCTTGCGCAGGCTGCGCGTGATCAGCATCAGGGTCGCGAAAGAAAGACTGCCGCCGAGCGCGATCAGGGCCGGCAGGCTGACGGTCTGCGCCGAGGGGCGCAGCGCGATCAAGACGCCGCAGAAGCCGATCAGGATCGCGGTCCAGCGCCGCCAGCCGACCTTCTCGCCCAGAAAGATTGCCGACATCGCGGTGACGAAGATCGGGCCGGCGAGATAATAGGTGATGACGTCGGCGAGCGGCAGATAGACGGTTGCGAGAAAGAAGGCCGCGACTTCCAGCGTCGACAGCACGACGCGAACCAGCTGCAGGCCCGGCCGCTCCAGATGCAGAAACTGGTGACGCTGCTTCCAGATCAGCGGCGACAGCAGGAGCAGTGCCGCGCAGGCGCGCAGGAATAGCAGCTGCCCCACCGAATAGGTCCCGACCAGGAACTTGCCCATGGCGTCGCCGAACGAGAACATGAAGATCGACAGCACCATGAGCCCGATGCCGGCCAGGCGCGCGGAGCGATCGTCATAGGCGGAGAGATTCTTGAACAGGGGCATTGCGACGAGTTGCAGGTTCGGGGCTCGTCATTGCGAGGAGCTCTTGCGACGAAGCAATCCAGAATCTTTCCGGGGAGGGATTCTGGATTGCTTCGCTGCGCTCGCAATGACGGGGAGATAGCGGCGAAAGCAGGCGAATAGAGTCGCTTGCAGTCGTTTTAATGACGGCAGCCGCCGCGGCAAGCCCGCGCAAGCCTAATTGAACGGATTGTCGCATTGTTTGCATCGCGGTAGCGATAAGCGCCCAGCGACGAAAAGAGAGCTTTGACATGACCGATTTCGATCCCACCCGGCATCGCATGATCCCGACGCAACGCTGGTTTGAGGATTTCGTCGTCGGCGAACGCTTCGTGCTGCCGAGCCGCACCCAAACCTCGGCATTGTTCGCCGCATTCCAGACCGCGAGCGGCGACACCCACCCCGTGCATTACGACGTGGAATATTGCCGCGCCCGCGGCATGCCGCATCTGCTCGCCCACGGCTTCCAGACCCTGATCCACACCGCGCCCGGCGCCGGCCTGTTTCCGTTCATGGTCGAGGACTCCCTGGTCGGCTTCCTCGAGCAGTCGAGCCGGTTCCTCAAGCCGGTGTTCGCCGACGACACCATCTATCCCGCGCTCGAAATCACCGAGCTGGTGCCGGGGCGCACCACCGGCGTGGTGACGCTGCGCAGCACCGTGTTCAACCAGCGCAAGGAGCTGGTGCTGGACGGCCTGCAGAAATTCCTGATCCGGCGGCGACCGACCGGTTAAGCAAGGGCAGCAGTCGGCGGAATTTCAGCCGGTTTGCGGGTCAATCCGGGTTGCCGCAGGGGGCCGGCTGGCCTACCTATGGCCCATGAAATTCCTTGACGAAGCAAAGGTCTATATCCGCTCCGGTGACGGCGGGAACGGCTGCGTGGCGTTCCGCCGCGAGAAGTTCATCGAATTCGGCGGTCCCTCCGGCGGCAATGGCGGCCGCGGCGGCAATGTCATCATCGAGGTCGCCGACGGCCTCAACACGCTGATCGACTACCGCTACCAGCAGCATTTCAAGGCGCAGAAGGGCGAGAACGGTTCGGGCTCGGACCGCCACGGCGCCAACGGCAAGAACATCGTGCTGAAGGTGCCGGTCGGCACGCAGATCTTCGACGAGGATCGCGAGACCTTGATCCACGACTTCACCAAGGTCGGCGAAAAGTTCGTGCTGGCCGAAGGCGGCAATGGCGGGTTCGGCAATGCGCATTTCAAGTCCTCGACCAACCGCGCGCCGCGCAACGCCAATCCCGGCCAGCCCGGCGAGGAGCGCTGGATCTGGCTGCGGCTGAAGCTGATCGCGGACGCCGGCCTCGTCGGCATGCCCAATGCGGGCAAGTCAACGTTCCTCTCCAAGGTCAGCGCGGCAAAGCCGAAGATCGCCGATTATCCCTTCACCACGCTGCATCCCCAGCTCGGCGTCGTGAATGCCGACGGCCGCGAATTCGTGCTGGCCGACATTCCCGGCCTGATCGAGGGCGCGCATGAAGGCACCGGCCTCGGCGACCGCTTCCTCGGCCATGTCGAGCGCTGCCGCGTGCTGCTGCACCTGATCGACGCCACCTGCGAGCATGCCGGCAAGGCCTACAAGACCGTGCGCAAGGAGCTCGACGCCTATGGCGGGCAGCTCACCGACAAGATCGAGATCGTCGCGCTGAACAAGATCGATGCGGTCGAGCCGGACGAGCTGAAGAAGCAGAAGGACCGCCTGAAGCGCGCCGCCAATAAGACGCCGCTGCTGCTGTCGGGCGCCACCGGCCAGGGCGTCAAGGAGGCGTTGCGCGCGCTGGCCGATGTGATCGGCGAAAGCCCGGTCTCCGCCAAGGCCAAGAGCGCGGCCGAAGCGGAGCCGTGGTCGGCTTAAACTCTCTCCCCAACGTCGTCCCCGCGAAGGCGGGGACCCATACCGCGTGATCTATCTGTTGCGAAGGGTCGAAGTACCGAACGACGAGTCTTCGCCAAACGACTCCCTGTGGTTATGGGTCCCCGCCTTCGCGGGGACGACAGCGGAGTCTATCGCTGCGAGCGCGCGCATCACCGGCTTGTCTTCGCGCCCGCGATAGCGCAGCATCAAACAATCAAGAAACGGCAGGGACAACGCATGGCGCGCGCGAAGAACGTTCTCTGGATCATGTGCGACCAGCTTCGCTACGATTATCTCGGCTGCACCGGCCATCCCACGCTGAAGACACCGAACATCGACGCCATGGCCAAGCGCGGCGTGCTGTTCAGCAAGGCGTATGTGCAATCGCCGATCTGCGGCCCGTCGCGGATGTCGTTCTACACCGGCCGCTACATGCGCTCGCACGGCTCGCACTGGAACGGCTGGCCGCTTCGCGTCGGCGAGCCCACGCTGGGCGATCACCTCAACAAGATCGGCGTGCGCAACGTGCTGGTCGGCAAGACCCACATGGCGCCTGATATCGAAGGCATGAAGGCGCTCGGCATCCCGCCGGAATCGATGATCGGCGTGCATGTCGCCGAATGCGGCTTCGAGCCTTACGAGCGCGACGACGGCCTGCATCCGACCGGACGGCCACGCCCGAAATACGACGAATATCTGCGAAAGCAGGGTTTTGAAGCCACCAATCCCTGGGAGCACTGGGCCAATTCCGGCGCTGCCGAGGATGGCAGCTTGCAGAACGGCTGGCTGCTGGTGCACGCCGACAAGGCCGCGCGCGTGCCAGAAGAGCATTCCGAGACGCCCTACATGACGCGGCGCGCGATGGACTTCATCAGCGAGGCGGAAACGGACGGCCGCCCCTGGTGTTTGCATCTGTCCTACATCAAGCCGCACTGGCCCTATATCGCGCCGGAGCCCTATGCCAGCATGTATTCGACGGATGACATGATCCCGGTGATCCGCTCGGAGCGCGAGCGGCAGAATCCGCATCCGGTGTTCGGCGCCTACATGGACATGCGCTATTCCCGCAACATGGCGCGCGATGATGCACGCGAGAAGGTGATCCCGACTTATATGGGCCTGATCACCCAGATCGACGATCAGATGGGCGTGCTGATGAAGTTTTTAGGTGAGCGCGGCCTGCTCGACACCACCATGATCGTGTTCACCTCCGATCATGGCGACTATCTAGGCGATCACTGGATGGGCGAGAAGGACCTGTTCCACGAGCAATCGGCAAAGATCCCGCTGATCATCATCGATCCTTCGAAAGAAGCCGACGCGACGCGCGGCACACGCAGCGACGCGCTGGTCGAGGGAATCGATCTCGCGCCCACCTTCGTCGATTATTTCGGGGGCAAGGTGGCGGGCCATATCCTCGAAGGACGTTCGCTGCTGCCGCTGCTGCGCGGGCGCACGCCATCAGATTGGCGCAAGGTGGCGTTCTCCGAATACGACTATGCCATGCAGGACGTACGGCTGAAGCTGAACCAGCCGATCGAGCGCTGCCGCCTGTTCATGGTGTTCGACGGACGCTGGAAATACATCCACGCCTCCGGCTTCCGCCCGATGCTGTACGACCTCGAAACCGATCCGGACGAATATCTGGATCGCGGCGACGATCCGGAATGCGCCGGCATCATCGCGCGGCTCCAGGCCGAGCTGTTCGACTGGGCGCTGCATCCTAACGATCATATCACCACACCACGCGAGAAGATCGCCGCCTATGCGGATAGTCAGCTCCAGGTGAAGGGTGGGATCTTGATCGGCATCTGGGACGAGAAAGAGCTCGCGGCGATCAAGGACGGCATCGCCCAGCGCGCGAAGATGTGAAGCAGCCTCTCCCCGCTTGCGGGGAGAGGCCGGAATTTACGAGAGCAAATTCCGGATGAGGGGGACTCTCCGCGAGTTCAATTGCCAGCGCTTTCGCGGAGACAGCCCCTCACCCCAACCCTCTCCCCGTAAGAACGGGGAGAGGGAGAAGAGGCAGCCTTCAATTCGTGATCTTGTAGCCCGTCGCCTTCACGATCGGCTGCCACAGCGCGGTGTTCGCGGCGAGCTCCTTGGATAGCGCGTCCGCATTGCTGCCGATCGGAATCAGCCCGATCGCCGTCAACTTCTCCTTCACCTCCGGCTTGGCGAGCGCGGCGCTCGCCGCCGCCCCGAGCTTGCTCGCGAACTCCGGCGGGCTGCCGGCGGGAAGCCACATGCCGTACCAGGCGTCGGCAACGAGATCGATGCCGCTCTCCTTCAGCGTGGGCACGTCAGGCGCGAAGGGTGAACGTTCCGCGCTCGCGACCGCGATGATCTTCACGCCCTTGGCGCGGTGCTGCGGCAGCGCGTCCGCCAGCGTGGTGATCCCGAAGGAAATGTGGCCGCCGACGAGGTCGTTAAGGATCGGCGCGCTGCCGCGATAGGGCACGCGGGTCAGGGGAATACCGAGATCCTTCTCGAGCTTGGAGCCGGTGAAATGCGGAATGGTGCCGTTGCTCGGCACTCCGAACGAGGTCTTGTCCGGATGCGATTTCAGCCACGCTACGAACGCTTTGAAATCGGCAGCATCGATGCCCGGGCCGATCACCAGCGCAAACTCGAAGCGCGCCAGCAGCGACACCGGCATGAAATCCCTGGCCGTGTCGAAGCTCGGCGTCGCCTCCACCATTGGCAGCAGATACATGGTCGGCCCTGTCGTCACCAGCACCATGCTGCCGTCGGGGCTCGCGCCTTTCACCGCCTTGATGCCGATCAGGCCGTCGCCGCCGGTGCGGTTCTCGACCACGACGGTCCGCTGCAGCAGCGGAGCCATCTCCTGCGCGAGCAGCCGGCACAGCGTGTCGCCGCCGGCTCCGGCCGCAAACGGGAAGATGATCTTCGTCAGCCCGGCCTGCGCCCGCGCACCACCCGCCTGCGCGAACAGCGGCAGGCCGAGGCATCCGGCCATGAATTTGCGGCGATCCATTCGTTTCCTCTTTCGGCCCGTTTATCGTTGATCGCCATTAGAGCCAGACGGACGGCTGACACAAGGCCGACATGCGTCGTTTACCATCCCGGCTGACTTGCGCCGGTCACCGTCCTGCTGCAAAAGCAGGGCTCATCGGCGCCGCCTGTCGCTCCGCCGTCATTCGCATCCAGCGCCAGCACACAAGAGACATGGCCAGCCCCGAACTCAGCCAATTCCGCCGCATCGTCGTCAAGGTCGGCTCAGCGCTGCTGGTGGATTCCGACAGGGGCGAGGTGCGTGCGTCCTGGCTGGCTGCACTGGCCGACGACATGGCCAAGCTGCACAAGGAAGGGCGCGACGTGCTGGTCGTCTCCTCCGGCTCGATCGCACTCGGCCGCAGCCGGCTGAAATTGCCGCGCGGCCCGCTGAAGCTGGAAGAGAGCCAGGCCGCGGCCGCCGTCGGTCAGATCGCGCTGGCGCGAATCTGGTCGGAGGTGCTTGGCGCCCACGGTATCGGCGCCGGCCAGATCCTGGTGACGCTGCAGGACACCGAGGAGCGCCGCCGCTATCTCAACGCGCGCTCCACCATCGGCAAGCTGCTGGAATGGCGCGCGATCCCCGTGATCAACGAGAACGACACGGTGGCGACCACCGAGATCCGCTACGGCGACAACGATCGCCTCGCCGCGCGCGTCGCGACCATGGCGAGCGCCGACCTGCTGGTGCTGCTGTCCGACATCGACGGGCTCTACGATGCCCCGCCGAAGAACAATCCGAACGCAAAACTCATTCCCGTCGTCGACAGCATCTCCTCGGAGATCGAGGCGGTGGCGGGCGATGCCGAGTCCGAGCTGTCGCGCGGTGGCATGCGCACCAAGGTCGAGGCCGCCAAGATCGCGACGACCGGAGGCACGCATATGCTGATCGCCTCCGGCAAGATCGAGCATCCCTTGCAGGCGATCGCCGATGGCGGCCGCTGCACCTGGTTCCTGACGCCGGCCAATCCCATCACCTCGCGAAAGCGCTGGATCGCGGGCACGCTGGAGCCGAAGGGCACGCTGACCATCGATGCCGGCGCGGTGACCGCGCTACGGGCCGGGGCCAGCCTGCTGCCGGCCGGCGTGAACAAGGTCGAGGGCCAGTTTGCCCGCGGCGATGCCGTGATCGTGCGCGGCCCCGACGGCAGCGAGGTCGGCCGCGGCCTGATCGCCTATGACGCCGATGATGCCGAGCGGATCAAGGGCCGCTCCTCCCCAGATGTGATGACCATCCTCGGCATCAGCGGCCGCGCGGAGATGATCCACCGGGATGATCTGGTGGTGGGCGGGTAAGGGCCCCGCCCCGCTCGCCGCCGGGAGACCAGCCATACCCTCCCCGCCCTTCGCAAAAGCGGGATTTCCGTGCTAGGACACCGCCTTAGCAGAAGGTTTTGACCCCATGGCCGCCCCCCTCAAAGCCGTTGACGGCAATGCCGATCTTCAGGCGCTGATGTCCGATCTCGGAACCCGTGCCCGCGCTGCCGCGCGCGTGCTGGCGCTGGCGCCGCCGGAGCAGAAGAACCGCGCGCTGGAAGCCATGGAGCGGGCAATCCGCGCCAACTCGGCCGCGATCCTCGCCGCCAATGCGGAGGACGTCGCGGAGGCCCGTGCCGCCGGCAATGCCACCTCCTCCTTCATCGATCGCCTGACGCTGACGCCGGCGCGCATCGAGGGCATGGCCGAAGGCATCGGCATTGTGCGCGGCATCGCCGATCCCATCGGCGTCGTCACCGAGCGCTGGCAGCGGCCGAACGGCATGTCCATCGAGCGCGTGCGCGTGCCGCTCGGCGTCGTCGGCGTGATTTTTGAGAGCCGGCCCAATGTCGCGGCCGATGCCGGCGTGCTGTGCCTGAAGTCGGGCAATGCCGTGATCCTGCGCGGCGGCTCCGACAGTTTCCGCTCGTGCCGCGCCATCCATGAGTGCCTGGTGCAGGGCCTGCGCGAAGCCGGCCTGCCGGAAGCTGCGATCACGCTGGTGCCGACGCGCGACCGCGCAGCGGTGGGCATGATGCTGTCGGGCCTCAACGGCGCCATCGACGTGATCGTGCCGCGCGGGGGCAAGAGCCTCGTCGCGCGGGTCGAGCAGGAGGCGCGCGTGCCTGTCTTCGCGCATCTCGAAGGCGTCAACCACGTCTATATCGATGGCAGCGCCGACCTCGCCATGGCGAAGTCGATCGTGCTCAATGCCAAGATGCGACGCACCGGCGTCTGCGGCGCGGCCGAGACGCTGCTGGTCGATCGTGCCGCCGCTGGCAAGAACCTGAAGCCGCTGGTGGAGATGCTGCTCGATGCCGGCTGCGAGGTGCGCGGTGACGAGGCCGTGCAGAAGGCCGATCCGCGCGTCAAGCCGGCGAGCGAGGAGGATTGGGACACCGAATATCTCGACGCGATCATCGCGGCGAAGGTGGTGGACGGCGTCGACGGCGCGATCGCGCACATCCAGGACCACGGCTCGCATCACACCGATGCCATCGTGAGCGCGGATGAGGCTGCGGCGAGCAAGTTCCTGAGCGAGGTCGATTCCGCGATCGTGCTCCACAACGCCTCGACGCAGTTTGCCGATGGCGGCGAGTTCGGGTTCGGCGCCGAGATCGGGATTGCCACCGGCCGCTTCCACGCCCGCGGCCCGGTCGGCGCCGAGCAATTGACGAGCTTCAAATATCGCGTCCGCGGCACCGGACAGACTCGGCCGTAGACGTCGCGGGGCGCGGGCATTGAGCAACAATCTCGTCGTGCCGCGCTTCGTGGCGCAAGCGGTTCCGCCCTCGACGCCGGGCATGCGCATCGGCCTGCTCGGCGGCTCGTTCAACCCGCCGCATCAGGCGCACCGCGCGATCAGCCGCTTCGCGCTGAAGCGATTGCAGCTCGATCGCGTCTGGTGGCTGGTTACGCCGGGCAATCCGCTCAAGGAGAACGGCACGCTGCACGAGCTCGGCGAGCGCATGCAGGCCGCGCGCGAGGTCGCCGATGATCCGCGCATCGAGGTGAGCTGTCTCGAATCCGTCATTCGCACCCGCTATACTATCGACACGATCAACACCTTGCGCCGCCGCTTTCCTGGCTTGCGCTTCGTCTGGATCATGGGCGCCGACAATCTCGCTCAATTCCATCGTTGGCAGGACTGGCGGCGCATCGCCGCCCAGGTGCCGATGGCCGTGATCGATCGCCCCCCGCAGAGTTTTCGCGCGCTCGGCTCGCCCGCGGCCCAGGCGTTATCGCGCTACCGTCTGCCCGAGAACAAGGCTGTCCAGCTTGCAGATCGGCCGGCACCGGCCTGGGTGTTCCTGACCGGATTGAAGCTGAATCTGTCCTCGACCGGCCTACGGAACCCGGACGGGAGCTGGAAAGGTACGAAGTGAGACGAAGTGTGCCGACCTGGTGGGGATTTCGGTCTCTCTGGCATATTGAAACCCTTAACCCCACATGATGTAGTGTAACCAGTGGGCGCCCGGATTCGGCGTTCGCGATACAGTGAAAGGAATGGTCCCTGACCGCATCTGTATTGTCCAAGTCTGTTTTACCCAAGGTTGCCAAGCCTACGCGTAAAACATCGACCAAAGCTGCGGCCTTGAAGGCGCAACCCGACGCCGACAAGACGCTGACCCTGATCCTCTCCCGCCTCGAGGACATGAAGGCGGAAGAGACGGTCACCATCGACCTTCGCGGCAAATCGGCGTACTCCGACTACATGATCGTCACCACCGGCCGGGTGAACCGGCACGTCGGCGCGATCGCGGAAAACGTCACCAAGAGCCTCAAGGAAAACGGCATCAAGAACATCCATGTCGAGGGCTTGCCCAATTGCGACTGGGTGCTGATCGATTCCGGCGACGTGATCGTGCACGTGTTCAGACCCGAGGTCCGCGAGTTCTACAACCTCGAGCGGTTGTACACGCAGGGCCCAGGGGCGGCGAAGGCGATCTAGGCTCGAAGGCCGATTTCGAATCGGCTGACGCGCATGCTAGCGTCGTGCGCGCGCTTGTTGCGCGCGGTCTCGTCAACGCGACTCAAGAATCATGCGTGTTGCTGTCATTGCGGTGGGCCGGCTGAAGCAGGGCCCCGAACGGGAGCTTGCAGACCGCTATTTCGAGCGGTTCGAGGAGGCCGGCCGCAAGCTTGGATTCCGCGAGCTCGGCATCCACGAAATTCCCGAAAGCCGCGCACGCGATGCGGCGACGCGGATGGCCGAAGAGGCCGCGGCAATCTCGGCGCATATTCCTGACAAGGCGATCCTGGTGGCGCTGGACGAGCGCGGCCAGAATCTCGAGTCCACCGTATTCGCACGGCATCTGGCGCGCTGGCGCGACGAGGGCGCCGGACATACTATCTTCGTGATCGGAGGGGCGGACGGACTTTCGCCCGAATTGCGCCGTAAGGCTAAGCTCGCGATCGCGTTCGGCTCTGCGACTTGGCCGCACCAAATGGTCCGCGTCATGCTTCTGGAACAGCTGTATCGGGCCGCCACCATCCTGGCCGGCCATCCCTATCACCGCGCGTGATGCGCGCCACAACGAGCACCTTTGCCGACACGATGCGAGCGCCGCTCCTCAACCTGCTGCTGATCACCGGCCTTGCCGGCGCAAGCCTCTTCGCCGAAGAAAGCCTCGCGCAAGCCCAGACGCAAGGTCAGACAGTTGCGCCGTCGCCGCAGACTGCCGCCGTCTCGCCCGATGCGATCAAGCAGCGCGAGCAGGAGCTGGAGGCCGCGCGCGCGAGGCAACGAAGCGCGGAAGAAGCGCAGGCCAAGCTGAAGGCCGAGATCACCGCGCTCGGCCAGGACCGCACCCAGCTCAATCAGCAGCTGATCGACACCGCCGCCAATGTGCGCGCCGTGGAAACCAAGATCGACGAGGCCGAGGCGCGGCTGCGAACGCTGAACGGCCGCGAGCAGCAGATGCGCGCTTCGCTGGATTCGCGCCGTGCCGACATCGTCGAGGTGCTGGCGGCCTTGCAGCGCGCCGGCCGGCGCACGCCGCCGGCGCTGCTGGTGCGGCCAGAAGATGCGCTGCAATCCTTGCGCACCGCGATGCTGCTTGGCGCCGTCGTGCCGGAATTGCGCGGCCGCGCCGAGAAGATCGCAAGCGAGCTCGGCGAGCTCGTGGCCTTGCGCAAGACCATAGCCACCGAGCGCGATCAGCTCGCCTCCGACCGCGACAAGGTCAGGAGCGACCAGACCCGGCTCACCGCCCTGATCGAGGAACGGCAGCGTCAGCAGTCCGCGCGGGAAAAAGACCTCGACGCCGAAAGCGCGCGCGCGATCGCGCTGTCAAGGCAGGTCGGCGATCTCCAGGGGCTGATCGCCAAGATGGAGCAGGATCTGCAAACCGCCGCCAGGGCGGCCGAGAAGGCTGCCGAGGCCGCAAGGCAGGCCGAGGCCAAGGAGGCCAAACTGGCGGCGGCAAACGCGGCCGCCAGCGCCAAACAGGGCCCGGGCGCGTTCAAGGACAAGTCCCGCACCACCCCGGCGATCGCCTTCGCTTCGGCCAAGGGCCTCCTGCCGTTTCCGGTTAACGGTAACAAGATCAGGGACTTTGGCGGTTCCGACGGGGTCGGCGGCGTCCAGAAGGGCATTTCGCTGGCGACCAAGCCCGGCGCCCAGGTCACGACGCCGTGTGATGGCTGGGTTGTGTATGCCGGCCCATTCCGCAGCTATGGACAACTCTTGATCCTAAACGCCGGGGGCGGGTATCATGTCCTGATCGCCGGGATGGAGCGCATTTCGGTCAACATCGGCCAGTTTGTGCTCACGGGGGAGCCGGTCGCGACCATGGGGTCGACCTCTCAGGTCGCTTCCATTCTCGCCACCAATGCGAGTCAACCTGTGCTGTATGTCGAGTTCCGTAAAGACGGCACTCCAATCGATCCAGGCCCATGGTGGGCCGCAAATGAAGGCGAGAAGGTTCGCGGATGATGCGCAAGACTTCAGTAATCCTCCTCAGCGCCGCCACCGGTGCAGCGCTGACGCTGTTCGTGACCCAGCCGCGCGCGGTGTTCATGGGCTCCAGCGCGCGAGCCGCCACCGCGGACACCTATCGCCAGCTCAACCTGTTCGGCGATGTGTTCGAGCGCGTGCGCTCCGACTATGTCGAGAAGCCCGATGACACCAAGCTGATCGAATCCGCCATCAGCGGCATGCTTACCGGCCTCGATCCGCACTCGAGCTACATGGACGCGAAGAGCTTCCGCGACATGCAGGTGCAGACCCGCGGCGAGTTCGGCGGCCTCGGCATCGAGGTCACGATGGAGGACGGCCTGATCAAGGTGGTCTCGCCGATCGACGACACGCCCGCCTCGCGCGCCGGCGTCATGGCCAACGACATCATCACCAATCTCGACGACGAGGCGGTGCAGGGCCTGACCCTGAACCAGGCGGTCGAGAAGATGCGCGGTCCAGTCAACACCAAGATCAAGCTCAAGATCATCCGCAAGGGCCAGGACAATCCGCTCGACGTCACGTTGGTGCGCGACAACATCCGCGTCCGCTCGGTGCGCGCGCGCGTCGAGCAGGATGACATCGGCTATATCCGCATCACCACCTTCAACGAGCAGACCACCGAAGGCCTGAAGCGCGAGATCGGCAACCTCACGAACCAGATCGGCGGCGACAAGCTCAAGGGCTTCATCATCGACCTCCGCAACAATCCGGGCGGCCTGCTCGAGGAAGCGGTCACCGTCTCCGACTCGTTCCTCGAGAAGGGCGAGATCGTCTCGACCCGCGGCCGCAATGCCGAGGAGACCCAGCGCCGCGCCGCGCATACGGGCGACCTGACCAAGGGCAGGCCGGTCATCGTGCTGGTCAATGGCGGCTCGGCCTCGGCGTCGGAAATCGTCGCCGGCGCGCTGCAGGACCACAAGCGCGCGACCATCGTCGGCACGCGCTCGTTCGGCAAGGGCTCGGTGCAGACCATCATTCCGCTCGGCAGCGGCAACGGCGCGCTGCGGCTGACCACCGCGCGCTATTACACGCCGTCGGGCAAGTCGATCCAGGCCAAGGGCATCGTGCCCGATATCGAAGTGCTCCAGGACGTGCCGGACGAGCTGAAGTCGCGCACCGACACCAAGGGCGAGGCTTCGCTGCGCGGCCACCTCAAGAACGACGGCGACGAGAAGACGGGCTCGCAGTCCTACGTCCCGCCGGACGCCAAGGACGACAAGGCGCTCAAGCTCGCCGGCGACCTGCTCCACGGCATCAAGAACAGCGCCTCCGCGGCGCCGACGCCCGGCAACGACAACAAGGCGGCGACCGACAAGGCCAAAGCGGCGAACTAGGTCGGCGTATCACGCGATCCAGCGAAAGGGCGGCTTCCCGAAGCCGCCCTTTTTGCTTGGGAACTGCTGCTGCCTCCGGCCTATCCCGGCCTGCCGCCGCTTGACCTCGGCGTGGTATCGTCGGCTGGAGTGATTCGGGATCGCGCATGACTGAAACGGCCGATGATCTGAGCGCCCCGCTCGGACAGGATAAGCCGCGCCGCAAACGGCGGCTGCGGCTGCCGTTCACGTCTATGCAGCTGCTGGCTGTTCTGCTCGGCCTGTTCCTGGTTACCTTTGCCGGCTTCGCCATCTTCAACAAGGACCCGCTCGGCGGTGAGCCGATGAGCCGGATCGCGATCAACCAGCTCAGGCCGGCCGAGAAGGCCACGGACGACAAGTCTGCCATCGGCCAAGGCCAGGAAACCAAGCACGAGACCAAGGAAGCGCCGAAGCAGGCCGCGCCCGGCGAGCAGAAGACCATCACCATGATCGATGGCTCCACCGGCGCCCGCCGCGACGTGGTGATCGGCGGGGGCGATGCCGCCGACAAGGGCGAGGCTGCATCCGCCCCGCCGCCCGTCATGACCGGGATCAATCCGAAGCTGCTGGAGAAATCGCGCTACGGCATGATCCCGGTGGTCGCCGACGGGCTGAGGCCGTTCAACGTCTATGCGGCGGACGCCGACCGCGCCAAGGCCGCCAAGATGCCGGTGGTCGCGATCGTGATCGGCGGCCTCGGCGTCGGCGCCGCCAAGACCCTGGACGCCATCATGAAGCTGCCGCCGGCGGTGACGCTGGCCTTCACGCCCTACGGCTCCGACCCCGGCAAGCTCGCCGAGCGGGCGCGGGCGCAGCGCCACGAGATCTTCCTCCAGATCCCGATGGAGCCCTACGACTTCCCCGACAACGATCCGGGGCCGCAGACGCTGCTGACCTCGCTCAGCCCCGACCAGAACATGGACCGCCTGTACTGGCACCTCAGCCGGATGCAGGGCTATGCCGGCCTCACCAATTTCATGGGCGCCCGCTTCATCGCGACGGAGCCGGCGATGCAGCCGATCATCCGCGAGGCGGCCAAGCGCGGGCTCGGCTTCTTCGACGACGGCTCCTCGCCCCGCAGCATCGCGCCTCAGGCCGCGGCCAACCAGGCCGTGCCGTTCGGCAAGGGCGATATCGCCATCGACGCGGTGCCGACAGCGACCGAGATCGACCGCGCCCTCAACAAGCTGGAATCGGCGGCGCGCGAGCGCGGCATCGCCGTCGGCACGGCCTCCGCCCTGCCCGTCTCGATCGAGCGCATCAGCGCCTGGACCAAGACACTGGGCGACCGAGGTATCCTTTTGGTGCCATTGACAACCGCGATGCTGAAATCAAAATCCAGCTAAATCAACGAATTGGTTCGGCGCGGGTCTCGCGGGGCCGGCATGCCTTCCCAAGAAGCAGGCAAGAGGTCTGGCGGAATGGCGCGTTACGAGGATCTGCCCTACCGGACCTGTGTCGGTGTGATGCTAATCAATCCAAAGGGACTGGTGTTCATCGGCCGCCGCGCCGGCGGCATCGAGCATGTCGACGACACCCATGTCTGGCAGATGCCGCAGGGCGGGGTCGATCCCGGCGAGGACACCTGGGAAGCGGCCAAGCGCGAGCTCTACGAGGAGACCAGCGTCCGCTCGGTCGAGCGGCTCGGCGAGGTCCCGGACTGGCTCACCTATGACATTCCGCGCACCGTTGCCGGGCGCGCCTGGAAGGGCCGCTACCGCGGCCAGCGCCAGAAATGGTACGCGGTGCGCTTCACCGGCAAGGACAGCGAGATCAACGTCGAGCATCCCGGCGGCGGCGGCCACAAGGCGGAATTCGTGAGCTGGCGCTGGGAGTCGATGAAGAATCTCCCTGAGTTGATCATCCCGTTCAAGCGCCCAGTCTATGAGCGCGTGGTGCAGGAATTTTCTGCGCTGGCGGAGGGGTGATCAGATCACCTGTCGCGGCTCGCTCGGTCGTCATCCCCGCGAAGGCGGGGATCCATACTCCCAGGCAGAAGCTGTGCGAAGGATAGCAGCCACGGCCTTTCAACCCATTGTGGCCTGTGGTTATGGATTCTCAGGTGCGCAATTGCGCACCAGAGCTCGCGCTTCGCGCGCCCCGGAATGACGAGAGAAGGTTACGCGTGACGACCCACAAACCCTACCGCCCGAACGTCGGCATCGCGCTGTTCAACGCCGACGGCCGCGTGCTGATCGGCCATCGCTTCAAGGGTGACGGACCCGAGATCATCCTGCCGGGGCTCGACTGGCAGATGCCGCAGGGCGGTGTCGACGAGGGCGAGAACCTGCGTGATGCGGCGATGCGCGAGCTGTGGGAGGAGACCAACGTCGTCAGTGCCGACTATCTCGGCGAGACCGACTGGTTCACCTATGAATTCCCGCCTTACGACGGACCGCAGACGCACCGGCTGGCGAAATTTCGCGGCCAGCGCCAGAAATGGTTCGCGCTGCGCTTCACCGGCACGGACGACGAGATCGATCCGCTGACGCCGCGCAACGGCCAGCCCGCCGAGTTCGACGCCTGGCGCTGGGAGCGCCTCGGCCGTGTCGCCGACCTCGTGGTGCCGTTCCGCCGCGAGGTCTACCGCGCGGTGGCACAGGAGTTTGCGCACCTCGCCGACTGAACTCTCGAAAACAACCCCATGCACAGTAGCGAAGTGACTGACGCGCCGCGATAAAATAGGCGACAGCGCCAGCGATAGCGCAATAAAGTTTCAGCGCCCGCCACGACCGTGACGAGCGCTGAAACTGTTCAGGAATTTGGAGATCGAGCCCCGGAGCGGTGCCCCGGGGCTTAGTGCATAGCCGTGGCGTTGAGCTGATGCTGGATGCTCTTGAAGTGGTCGAGCCGCTCGATGGCCTGATCGAGCTCGGTGCCTTCGTGCTCCTTCAAGTTCTCTTCCATCTCCGCGATCGTCTCGGCGAACTGGACACGGTCGAGCTCGTCCAGCGAGGTCGCGACGTCGGCGAGCACGGTGAGGCCCTTTTCGGAGACTTCGGCAAGGCCGCCGAGCACGATGATCTTCTCGTGGCGGCCGCCGGTGGTGACGGTGAGGATGCCGGGCCGGATCGCAGCCACGACCGGCGCATGCCCCGCCAGCACGCCGAAATCACCCTCGGCGCCGGGGATGTCGACCTGATCGACCTCACCCGAGAAGGCGAGCTTTTCCGGAGAGACGAGATCGAAATGGAAGGTGGCCATGGGAAACCTTGCGAATGGTGAGTAGCGAATGGCGAGTGGCGAAGAGAGCAGCGCGTCTATTCGCTACTCCCTATTCGCCATTCGCACCTTAGGCCGCTTCCGCCGCCAGCTTCTTGCCCTTCTCGACGGCTTCTTCGATGGTGCCGACCATGTAGAAGGCAGCTTCCGGCAGGTGGTCGTACTTGCCTTCCACCAGGCCCTTGAAGCCCTTGATGGTGTCGGCGAGGTCCACGAACTTGCCCGGCGAACCCGTGAAGATTTCGGCGACGTGGAACGGCTGCGACAGGAAGCGCTCGATCTTGCGGGCGCGGGCCACCGTTAGCTTGTCCTCTTCCGAAAGCTCGTCCATGCCGAGAATGGCGATGATGTCCTGGAGCGACTTGTAGCGCTGCAGCACCTGCTGGACCTGACGGGCGACGGTGTAGTGCTCCTCGCCGACGACCAGCGGCGAGAGCATGCGCGAGGTCGAGTCGAGCGGGTCCACCGCCGGATAGATGCCCTTTTCCGAGATCGCGCGCGACAGCACCGTGGTAGCGTCCAAGTGCGCGAACGAGGTCGCGGGCGCCGGGTCGGTCAAGTCGTCGGCCGGCACGTAGATGGCCTGCACCGAGGTGATCGACCCCTTTTGCGTGGTGGTGATGCGCTCCTGCAGCGCGCCCATGTCGGTCGCGAGCGTCGGCTGATAACCCACCGCCGAAGGAATACGGCCGAGCAGCGCCGACACTTCCGAACCCGCTTGCGTGAAGCGGAAGATGTTGTCGACGAAGAACAGCACGTCCTGGCCCTGGTCGCGGAAGTGCTCGGCAACGGTCAGACCGGTCAGGCCGACGCGGGCGCGGGCGCCCGGCGGCTCGTTCATCTGACCGAACACCAGCGCGCACTTCGACTTCACGCTCGGATCCGGATTGTGCGGATCGGCGTTGACCTTGGACTCGATGAACTCGTGATAGAGGTCGTTGCCCTCGCGGGTGCGTTCGCCGACGCCGGCGAACACGGAGTAACCGCCGTGCGCCTTCGCGACGTTGTTGATCAGCTCCTGAATCAGCACGGTCTTGCCGACGCCGGCGCCGCCGAACAGGCCGATCTTGCCGCCCTTCGCATACGGAGCGAGCAGATCGACGACCTTGATGCCGGTGACGAGAATTTCGGCTTCAGTCGACTGGTCGGTGTAGGTCGGCGCTTCCTGGTGGATGGCGCGGGTGCCTTCCGACTTGATCGGGCCGGCCTCGTCGATCGGCTCGCCGATGACGTTCATGATGCGGCCCAGCGTACCGTCCCCCACGGGAACCGAGATCGGCTGACCGGTGTCGGTCACTTCCTGGCCGCGCACCAGACCTTCGGTGGCGTCCATCGCGATGGTGCGGACGGTCGACTCGCCGAGATGCTGCGCGACTTCCAGCACCAGGCGGTTGTTGCCGTTCTTGGTTTCGAGCGAGTTGAGAATGGCCGGCAGGTGGCCTTCGAACTGCACGTCGACGACGGCGCCCATGACCTGGGTAACGCGACCGATCTGTGTGGCTGCTGTAGCCATTTACTGTCTCCTTCGATCCGAATTTCGTGTCCGGTCAGACTGCTTCTGCGCCGGAGATGATTTCGATGAGTTCCTTGGTGATCTGAGCCTGACGCGTGCGGTTGTAGACCAGCGTCTGCTTGCGGATCATTTCCCCGGCGTTGCGGGTGGCGTTGTCCATCGCCGACATCTGCGCACCGTAGAACGATGCGTTGTTCTCGAGCAGGGCGCGGAAGATCTGCACCGCGAGGTTGCGCGGCAACAGGCGCGTGAGGATCTCGTCCTCCTCCGGCTCGTATTCGTACGACGTCGTGTTGGCGGCACCGCCCTCCTCGATGACCAGCGGGATGACATGCTGGGCGGTCGGGATCTGCGCGATCACCGACTTGAATTGCGAGTAGAACAGCGTGCAGACGTCGAACTCGCCGTTGTCGAAGCGCGCCAGAACCTTCTTGGCGATCTCCTCGGCGTTGACGAAACCGAGCTGGCGGACGCTGCGCAGGTCCATGTGCTCGACGATCTGCTTGTCGAACTGGCGGCGAAGCTGCTCGTAACCCTTGCGGCCGACGCAGAAGAACTTCACTTCCTTGCCCTGCGCGATCAGCGCCAGAGCGCGCTCGCGGGCGAGACGCACGATCGAGGAGTTGAAGGCGCCGGACAGGCCGCGCTCGCCGGTGCAGACCAGCAGCAGATGAACCTGGTCCCGGCCGGTGCCGGCCAGCAGCACCGGTGCGCCGGGCGAGCCGACCGCGGCGCTGGCGATGTTGGAGATCACCGCGCTCATCTTGTCGGCATAGGGACGCGCCGCTTCCGCGGCGGTCTGCGCGCGGCGCAGCTTGGAGGCCGCGACCATCTGCATGGCCTTGGTGATCTTTTGCGTCGCCTTGGTGGAGGCGATGCGGACGCGCATGTCTTTAAGTGACGCCATTCTTCGTCCCCAGCGATCAGCCTGCGGCTCGACCGCGACCCTATCCTTTCGTCATGCCCGGGCGTGTCCCGGGCATCCACGTTCTCCGTCTTCCACGCACAAGACGTGGATGGCCGGGACTTCAGTTGCGAAGACGCGCTTCGCGCTTTGGCCCGGCCATGACAGCCTTCTTATGAGAAAGACTTCGCGAAGCCCTCGACCACCGACTTCAGCTTGGCAGCGGTATCGTCGGAGAGATCGCGGCTGTCGCGAATCGCGTTGAGGATGTCGGCGTGCTTGCCGCGCAGCAGCGAGAGCAGGCCGTCCTCGAACGCGCGCACCTTGTTGAGCGGGAGCGGATCGAGATAGCCGTTGGTGCCGGCCCAGATCACGCAGACCTGCTCTTCCATCTTCAGCGGCGAGAACTGCGGCTGCTTGAGCAGCTCGGTGAGGCGCGAGCCGCGGTTGAGCAGGCGCTGGGTCGAGGCGTCGAGGTCGGAGCCGAACTGCGCGAACGCCGCCATTTCGCGGTACTGCGCGAGCTCGCCCTTGATCTTGCCGGCGACCTTCTTGGTGGCCTTGGTCTGCGCCGACGAACCGACGCGCGACACCGACAGACCGACGTTCACGGCAGGACGGATGCCCTGGAAGAACAGGTCGGTTTCCAGGAAGATCTGGCCGTCGGTGATCGAGATGACGTTGGTCGGGATGTAGGCCGACACGTCATTGGCCTGGGTTTCGATGACAGGCAGCGCCGTCAGCGAGCCCGAGCCCATGTCCTTGTTCAGCTTCGCCGCGCGCTCGAGCAGGCGGGAGTGCAGATAGAACACGTCGCCGGGATAGGCTTCGCGGCCCGGCGGGCGGCGCAGCAGCAGCGACATCTGACGGTAGGCGACGGCCTGCTTGGACAGATCGTCATAGATGATGACCGCGTGCATGCCGTTGTCGCGGAAGTACTCGCCCATGGTGCAGCCGGTAAAGGGCGCGATGTACTGCATCGGCGCCGGATCGGAGGCGGTGGCGGCGACGACGATCGAGTATTCGAGCGCGCCCTGCTCTTCCAGCACCTTCACGAACTGGGCGACGGTCGAACGCTTCTGGCCGACCGCGACGTAGACGCAGTACAGCTTGATGTTCTCGTCCGGCTGCGCGTTGAGCGGCTTCTGGTTCAGGATGGTGTCGAGCGCGATCGCGGTCTTGCCGGTCTGGCGGTCGCCGATGATCAGCTCGCGCTGGCCGCGGCCGATCGGGATCAGGGCGTCGATGGCCTTGAGGCCGGTCGCCATCGGCTCGTTCACCGACTTGCGCGGAATGATGCCGGGCGCCTTGACGTCGACGCGCATGCGCTTCTCAGCCTGGATCGGGCCCTTGCCGTCGATGGGATTGCCGAGCGCGTCGACGACGCGGCCGAGCAGGCCCTTGCCGACCGGCGCGTCCACGATGGCGCGGGTGCGCTTGACGGTCTGGCCTTCCTTGATCTCGCGGTCGGCACCGAAAATAACGACACCGACGTTGTCGGTTTCGAGGTTCAGCGCCATGCCGCGGGTGCCGTTCTCGAACTCGACCATTTCACCGGCCTGGACGTTGTCCAGACCGTAGACGCGGGCGATACCGTCGCCGACGGACAGCACCTGTCCGACTTCGGAGACTTCAGCTTCCTGGCCGAAATTTTTGATCTGGTCCTTGAGGATCGCGGAAATTTCCGCGGCGCGGATGTCCATCAGCCTGCCTCTTTCATCGCGTGCTTGATCGAATTGAGTTTGGTGCGAAGCGAACCATCCACCATGCGGCTGCCCAGCTTGACGACGAGGCCACCGATGATCGAGGGATCGACTTTCACGTTCAGCGCGACGTCCTTGCCGGTCACCGACTTCAGGGCAACCTTGAGGGCATCGAGATTCTTGTCTGAGAGCGCCTCCGCCACCGTGACGTCGGCCGTCGTCTCGCCCTTGAACCGGGCCACGAGGGCGCGGTAGGCGCGGCTGACGTCGGCCACCGCGAACAGGCGGCGATTGGCGGTCAGCACTTTCAGAAAGTTGGCGGTGATGCCGGCGATGCCCACCTTGTCCAGCACGGCCGAAAGGGCCTTGGACTGGGCATCGGCGGCGAACACCGGGCTGCGGACGAGGCGCTTGAGATCAGCGTTTTCGTTCAGCAAGGCATCGAATTTATCAAGATCGGCTTTGACCTCGTCGACCACGTTCTGGTCGCGGGCCAGCTCGAACAAGGCCGTTGCATAACGGCCGGACACACCTGAAACGGACGTATCTTCTGCAGCCACAGACGCGCTCTTTTTGCTGTCAAACTCGCAAGGGAAAAACCGTCGCCACGAAGCGGCGCCTAGCGATCCAAGCCCTTGGAATTCAAGCGGGACTTCGATTTCCGACCAGCACGGGAGGTGCCGGGCTCGTTAAAATCGCGGCTTTGCTAACATAGCAGGTGCGCAGGTGCAACATGACGCCAAACTAAAGGCATGAGGTTCTATCGCCAGTTCGTCGCAGCCTCGCAACACATTGCGCGCGGGAGGGCCGACCGAGGCGGCGACCTGCCACGTCACGGAATTCAGCGCCGGCCCTGCCGCGGCACCCCCCATTTGGTTCCTGCCCCCAGCGCATAGCGGCCATGAACACGGATCGCTGAGGCGTGAATCCGTTCCCACCAGTTCCACCCGCCGAATACTTATCGAATTCTAAACGCTAGGGGCGATGACTTCGCTTTACAGTATTCGCAAGTAATATAGAGGTTAATAAATCGTTAAAGGCGAAGATTACGGAACATCGGCTGAATATCACGCGACGGTAACAAGATATTTCAAGACGACACATAGCGGATTTACTGCCCAATTCACGCCTCATTGGGAATCGAAACGCCAAATCGCTCACAAACTGATGGGGGCTCCACTTGCCACAAATGTGGCAATACTAGCTTAGGGACCATTAAATGCTGTCTTTGAAGACGCTGGGCTTTGTGACCCGGCCGCGTACGGCGATTGCTTTCGTCGCCGCAACTCTCCTCGTCGGTGGAACTGCCACCGAAGCTTCCGCCAAATCCAAGCATCGGCATCACCACCGCCACCACGCCCAGACCGAGGCCAACGCGACCTCCGATTGGCGCAATGCCAATGCGTCGATGACGCCGACCTCCGGCACGGGCCGCAGCTTCTCCGGCATCGCGTCCTTCTACGGCAATGAGTCCGGTAGCAAGACCGCCTCGGGCCAGCGCTTCAACCAGAACGCCATGACCGCGGCGCACCGTTCGCTGCCCTTCGGCACCAAGCTGCGCGTCACCCATGGCAGCCAGAGCGTCATCGTCACCATCAACGACCGCGGCCCGTTCATTCGCGGGCGTGTGCTCGACCTCTCCACGGGTGCCGCCCGCGCCATTGGCCTCACCAGTCGCGGCGTTGGCCGCGTCACCGCGGAAGTCGTCTCCTAAAGGCGCGATCTGCGCCTGATCGAGCGCGCAGTTTTCATCAGTTTGCTGCGCACGTGAAACAAGCCCGCGGTCTTGGGGGACCGCGGGCTTTTTTTGTTTTGTCATTCCGGGGCGCGCGGAGCGCGAACCCGGAATCCATTCATCCACAAACTCTGCCGCCCGATGGATTCCGGGCTCGCGCTACGCGCGCCCCGGAATGACAGTAGAGGGTATGGCTGCGGTGGCCCTACAAAAAGCTCTGCGGATCGACGTCGACTTCCAGCTTCAGATTGCCTGTCGGCTTCGGGCAGACCGCGAGCCAGTTGCGCAAATAGTCCGACAGGTCGAAACCGCGCGCCGATTTCACCAGGATGCGGAAGCGGTAGCGGCCCTTGATGACGGCGAGCGGGGCTTCGGCGGGGCCGAGCACGACGACGCGCTCGTCGCGCGGCGCGAGCGCGACGAGCTTGCGGCCGAAGCCTTCGGCGCCCGGGCGATCGCCGGCAGAGATGATGAGGCTGGCGAGCCGGCCGAAGGGCGGATAGAGCGTCTTTTCGCGCAGCTCGATCTCGCTGTCGTAGAAGGCCTCGCGGTCGCAGGCGATCAGCGCCCGCATCACGGGATGATCGGGCTGGTGGGTCTGCAGATAGCCGACGCCGCGGCCCTGCTCGCGGCCGGCGCGGCCGATCACCTGGTTGAGCAATTGCCAGGTGCGCTCGGCCGCGCGCGGATCGCCGTTGGAAAGGCCAAGATCGGCATCGACGACGCCGACCAGATTGAGCCGCGGGAAGTTGTGACCCTTGGCCACGAGCTGCGTGCCGATGATGATGTCGACGCGGCCCTCCGCGATCTCGGCGAGCTCGCTTCGCATCGTCTCAATCGAGGTGATGAGATCGCTCGACAGCACCATGGTGCGCGCTTGCGGGAACAACGCGGCCGCCTCCTCCTGCAGGCGCTCGACGCCGGGTCCGACCGCGACCAGCGATTCCTCGGCCGAACAGTTCGGGCAGATGTGCGGGCGCGGCATCGAGAAGCCGCAATGGTGACAGACGAGGCGCTGGCGAAAGCGATGATCGACCAGCCAGGCATCGCAGATGGTGCAGGCGAAGCGATGGCCGCAGGCACGGCACAGCGTCAGCGGCGCATAGCCGCGGCGATTGAGGAAGAGCAGCGCCTGCTCGCGCCGCTCGATCGCGGTTCTGATCTCGCCGGCAAGCCGCGGCGAGATGAAGCGGCCGCGCGCGGGCGGCTCGCGGCGCAAATCGATGGCCTCGATATGCGGCATGTGCTGGCCGCCGAAGCGCGAGGGCAGCGCGATACGCTGATAGCGGTTCTTGCGCGCATTGACCTCGGATTCCACCGACGGCGTCGCCGAGGCCAGCACGACCGGAATTTTCGCGATGTGCCCGCGCACCACCGCCATGTCGCGGGCGTGGTAATGCACGCCGTCGTCCTGCTTGTAGGCCTGGTCGTGCTCTTCATCGACGACGATGAGGCCGAGCTTGGCGTAAGGCAGGAACAGCGCCGAGCGCGCGCCGACCACGACCGGCGCCGAACCTTCGGAGATCGCGGCCCAATTGCGCGCGCGAGTGCGCGGGGTGAGCTCGGAATGCCATTCGATCGGCCGGACGCCGAAGCGCTGCGCGAAGCGATCGAGGAACTGGCCGGTCAGCGCGATCTCCGGCATCAGGATCAGCGCCTGCTTGCCGCGGCGGATCACCTCGGCGACCGCTTCGAAATAGACCTCGGTCTTGCCCGAGCCGGTGACGCCGTCGAGCAGCGCGACATGGAAGGTGCCGTTGGCCGCGAGCGCGCGCATCGCATCCACACCGGCACGCTGTAGCAGCGAAAAATCCGGCCGGCCGAATTCCGGATCGGGCGCCGGCGGCGGAGGCGGCGGCGGCATCGGCTCCACTGTGAGCGTGCCTTCATCGACGAGACCGTCGATCACGCCCGAGGAGACGCCGGCCTCCTTGGCCGCCTCGGACTTGCCGTGCAGCAGCCGGTCCGACAGCAGCGTGATAACGCGCTGGCGCGCCGGTGTCAGGCGCTTCGGCGGATCGCCGGTCAGGCGCACGCCGGCGCGCACCCGCTCCGGGCCGAGATTTTCGCCCATGCGCAGGCACATGCGCAGCACCATGCCGCGCGGGCTCAGCGTGTAGTTTGCGACCCAGTCCACCACCGAGCGCAACTCCGGCTTGAGCGGGGGAATGTCGAGCTTCTCGCTGACCTCCTTGAGGCGGTTATGCAGGCGCGGATCAGGATTGGCGTTCTCGCCCCAGACCACGGCCAGCACCTCGCGCGGACCGAGCGGCACGCCGACGAGGTCGCCCGCCTTCAGCTCCATGCCGCGCGGCACCTTGTAGGAATAGGTCTGGTCGAGCGCGACCGGCACCAGCACGTCGACCATGCGGGTGGCGGGGGCGGTGTCGTTGCGCGGCGATTGGTCCATGAGCGGGGAATCGGAACCTTGAGGCCTTGAGGCTAGCGCCGCGCGGCGGCCTTAGCGAACAGTAAACTGGTGTGATGCGATATACTGTGCGGAATCACCACGTCCAGAGCGCATGAGCAAAGCGGTCGCCCCACACATCGAGCTCGCCAGCGCCGATCCCTCGATCGCGCAGGAGATGGCGCGCTGGCTGGCGCATCTCGGCGCCGAGCGACGGCTGTCGCCGAAGACGCTGGAGGCCTATGGCCGCGATCTGCGGCAATGCCTGGATTTCCTCAGCAATCATTGGGGCGAGCGGGTCACGCTGGAGCGGTTTGCAGCGCTGGAAGCCACCGACGTGCGCGCCTTCATGGCGATGCGCCGGGCCGACGACATTGCCGGCCGCAGCCTGATGCGCGCGCTGGCGGGCCTGCGCTCGTTCGGACGCTTTCTGGAGCGCGAGGGCAAGGGCAAGGTCGGTGCATTGTCGGCGATCCGCGCGCCGAAGGTCGCCAAGAGCCTGCCGAAGCCGCTGCCGATGGCCTCGGCCAAACGTCTGGCCGATGCCGACGAGCGCGCCGGCGAGGAGCGCGAGACCTGGATCCTTGCACGCGACGCCGCGGTGATGGCGCTGCTCTATGGCTCGGGCCTGCGCATCTCCGAGGCGCTGGGTCTCAAGCGCCGCGAGGTGCCGAAGCCCGGCGAAGGCGACGTGCTGGTCGTGACCGGCAAGGGCAACAAGACGCGCATGGTGCCGGTGCTGCAGAACGTGCTCGCGCTGGTGCAGGAATATGTTGCGATGTGCCCCTATCCGCTGCCGGCGGAAGGACCGATCTTCGTCGGCGCGCGCGGCGGCCCCTTGAGCCCGCGCATCATCCAGCTCGCGATGGAGCGGCTGCGCGGCGCGCTCGGGCTGCCCGACAGCGCCACGCCGCACGCGCTGCGGCATTCCTTCGCCACGCATCTGCTCTCGCGCGGCGGCGACCTGCGCGCGATCCAGGAGTTGCTCGGCCATTCCTCGCTCTCGACGACGCAGGTCTATACCGGCATCGATTCCGAGCGGCTGCTCGAGGTGTATGCCAGCGCCCATCCGCGGCGCTGACACACTCTCGTCATAGCTCGCGTGCCTCTTGCACAGCGCCCACGGTTCGGTCAAATCGTGGGAACCGGCACAGGAGGGACATTATATGGGCGCACATGAAAGCATGGAGCATGCCGAGCACGCCGAACACGCGTCCGGCTCGAACAAGAAGATCGCTCTTCTGATCGCCGTGCTGGCGCTGTTCCTGGCGATCTCGGAGACGCTCGGCAAGGGTGCCCAGACCGAATCGATCAGCAAGAACGTCGAGGCCGCCAATCTCTGGGCATTCTTCCAGGCCAAGAGCATCCGCCGCACCGTGGTGGTGACCGCGGCGGAACAGGGCAAGCTGACACTGGCCGCCGCGGCCGAGGCGCAGAAGCCCGCCGTGCAGAAGCAGATTGACGACTGGACCAAGACCGCGCAGCGCTACCGCTCCGAGCCCGAGACCGGCGAAGGCACCGAGCAGCTTGCGGACAAGGCCAAGCACGCCGAGCACGCCCGCGACGAGGCGACCGCGAAGTACCACCATTTCGAGCTGGCCTCGGCCGCCTTCCAGATCGGCATCGTGCTGGCGTCCGCCACCATCATCACCGGCATGATCGCGCTCGCCTATGTCGGCGGCGCGCTGACGATCGCCGGCCTGTTCATGACCGCGCTCGGCCTGTGGTGGCCGCATCTGTTGCATTTGCATTGAGGTGTTGAGGCCGGGTTCTCACCGCGTCATTGCGAGGAGCCCTTGCGACGAAGCAATCCAGACTGCCTCCGGGGAAAGATACTGGATTGCTTCGCTGCGCTCGCAATGACGGAGGATAGAGCGGGGACGCCTGTCCCGGATTGCGCTGCGCTCCATCCGGGCTACGGACGGTCCTTGTGGTGGCGAAGATCACCGCGCCTGGTGCACGCTCTTCCTGAAGCGCTGGATCATACGCAGCGTGCGGTAGGACCAGCCTTCGCCGTTGCCGGCGATCAGCTCGCGGATGCGGCGCTTGATCGGGTCGACCAGCTCCGCGGCCTTGGCGCGCACCCTCAGCACCAGGGCGTAGATCCGCTCGAACCAGCGCATCTCCAGCAGCTTGGCGCGCGTGACGTCGAACACGAAGGCGGTGACGCCGACGCCGACGAGCTTTCCGAACACGATCGTGAAGAATGCGCCGGTCCAGTATTCATGCGCGAGCAGCCACAGCCCGACCAGCTTGAGCGGAAACAGCGGGACGACGGGCACCGCAAACACGAGCAGCGTCATGGCCGGCGAGAGCGCATCGACGCGCTCCGTCAGCCAATGCTTGAAGCGCGCCAGCGGGATGGCTGCGACGATCCTGGCGACGATCGGCTCGAGATGATCCCACAGCCAGGCTTCGATCAGGAAGACGATCGCAAGCAGGACCCAGACCGGTTGAAGAAGGCGGCGCAGCATGTGTTTCCCGCCCGGTTCGGCGCTGGGCGCGTCGTTACATATGGATGGCTCGCTTGCCGACCGCAAGCGCGGCTTCCTTGACGGCCTCCGAGCGCGTCGGATGGGCGTGGCAGGTGCGCGCGAGATCTTCCGCACTGCCGCCGAATTCCATGAGAACACACGCTTCATGGATCATTTCGCCGGCTTCGCGGCCGATAATGTGCACGCCGAGCACGCGATCGGTCTTCGCGTCTGCGAGTATCTTCACAAAGCCGTCAGTGGTCTGGTTGACCTTGGAACGGCCGTTGGCGGTGAACGGAAACTTTCCGACCGTGTAAGCCACGCCCGCCTGCTTGAGTTCCTCCTCGGTCTTGCCGACGGAGGACACTTCCGGCGTGGTGTACACGACGCCCGGGATGACGTCGTAATTCACGTGACCGGCTTGGCCTGCGATGATCTCGGCAACCGCGACGCCTTCGTCCTCGGCCTTGTGCGCCAGCATGGGGCCTGCCACGACGTCGCCAATGGCATAGACGCCCTTCAGGCTGGTGGCGAAATGCGGATCGATCTGGACCCGGCCGCGCGCGTCCAGCGCGACGCCGGCTTCCTTGAGGCCGAGACCGTCGGTGTAGGGCACGCGGCCGATGCAGACGAGCACGACGTCGGCTTCGATGGTCTCGGCGGCACCGCCGGAAGCCGGTTCGATTTTCGCAAGCAATGCCTTGCTGTTCATCTCGACGCCGGTCACCTTCGAGCCCAGCTTGAATGCAAATCCCTGCTTTTCAAGGATGCGCTGGAATTGCTTGGCGATCTCGCCGTCCATGCCGGGCAGGATGCGATCGAGGAATTCAACCACCATGACTTCGGATCCGAGTCGGCGCCACACGGAGCCGAGTTCGAGCCCGATCACGCCGGCGCCAATGACCAGCAATCTGCCTGGCACCTTCTCCAGCGACAGCGCGCCGGTCGAGGACACGATGCGCTTCTCGTCGATCTCGATGCCCTTTAGGCGCGCGATGTCGGAGCCGGTGGCGATCACGATGTTCTTGGTCTCGACAACCTGCGACTTGCCGTCGGCGGAGACCTCGACCTTGCCGGTGCCCAAGATCTTGCCGGCGCCCTTGAGCACGTCGATCTTGTTCTTCTTCATCAGGAACTCGACGCCCTTGACGTTGCCGTCGATGCCCTGCTGCTTGAAGTTCATCATCGCGGGCAGATCGAGCTTCGGCGAGGAGACCGAGACGCCCATCTTGGCGAAGGAGTGGCCGGCTTCCTCGAACATTTCGGAGGCGTGCAGCAGCGCCTTCGACGGCATGCAGCCGACATTGAGGCAGGTGCCGCCGAGGGTCGCGTTCTTTTCGACCACGGCGACCTTCATGCCGAGCTGGCTCGCGCGTACCGCGCAGACATAACCGCCCGGTCCGGTGCCGATGACGACGAGATCGTAGGTAGCCATGAGAGAAAGTCCCGTAAGGTTAGGCGTGGTGAGGATGTGTCAGCGCCCGCGCGGCGCGTCAGCGTCCGCCGGACACATCGAGAATGGCTGAGGTGACGTAGGAGGCCTCGTCCGAGATCAGCCAGACGATGGCATTGGCGATTTCATCGGCGGTGCCGACGCGCTTCATCGGCACCAGATGGGCCAGGCGATGGGCGCGGTCGGGCTCGCCGCCGGCGGCGTGGATTTCGGTGTCGATCAGGCCGGGACGGATCGCGGCGACGCGGATGCCCTCGCCCGCGACCTCATAGCCGAGGCCGACGGTGAAGGAATCGACCGCGCCCTTGGACGCGGCATAGTCGACATAGGTGTTGGGTGCGCCGAGCCGCGCTGCGACGGACGACAGGTTGACGATGACGCCGCCCGTGCCGCCGTGCTTGGTCGACATCCGCTTCACCGCCTCGCGCGCGCAGAGGATGGAGCCGGTGACGTTGACGGCCATCACGCGCTGGATGCGCTCGGCCGACATCTCGTCGACGCGCACGCCGCTCTTGCCGACGATGCCGCCATTGTTGACGAGCGCCCCGAGCGTGCCGAACTTGTCGGCCTCCTTGAACAGATTGAGGATGTCGCTTTCCTCGGCGACATCGCATTTCACAGCGATGGCCTTGCCGTTGCTGGCCGCGATCTGCGCGACCACCTCGTCGGCCGCCTGCTTGTTGCTGGCGTAGCCAACCACGACGCGAAAACCGCGCGCGGCCGCCGCAAGCGCGGTCGCCCGCCCGATGCCGCGGCTGCCGCCGGTGATGACAACGACTTTATCCGTCACATCAATCCCCACGAGTTCGAGCGCACTACGACGTCCTGCCCTCAAGAGCCGCCAAGCGATCAAGCACGGACTTGTCCGTCAAGCTGATCAAATGGAACAGAATGAAGGGCGTGAGAAACGGGATCAGGCACAAGGCCGCGAAGCCGACCCCCTTACCTTTCCTGCGACTAATCGGAATCGCAAAGAAGAAAAAGATAAGGGTGGTCAGCAGGAGCGGCACCATGGAGATGAGCGCATGCGCGAGCGACGGCTCCCCCATCGTCGCCTCCCTTAGAGGTCCAGCACCAGGCGCGCCGGATCTTCCAGGCTCTCCTTGACACGGACCAGGAAGGTGACGGCTTCCTTGCCGTCGATGACGCGGTGATCGTAGGACAGCGCCAGATACATCATCGGGCGGACCTCGATCTTGCCGCCGACGACCATCGGCCGCTCCTGGATCTTGTGCATGCCGAGGATGCCGGACTGCGGCGCGTTCAGGATCGGGGTCGACATCAGCGAGCCGTAGATGCCGCCATTGGTGATGGTGAAGGTGCCGCCCTGCATCTCGTCGATCTTGAGCTGGCCGTCACGGGCGCGGCGGCCGAAATCGGCGATGCTCTTCTCGATGTCGGAGATCGACTTGTGGTCGCAGTCGCGCACCACGGGCACGACCAGGCCCTTGTCGGTGCCGACGGCGACGCCGATGTGGTAGTAGTTCTTGTAGATCAGGTCGCTGCCGTCGATCTCGGCGTTGACGGCCGGGATGTCCTTCAGCGCCTGCACGACGGCCTTGGTGAAGAAGCCCATGAAGCCGAGCTTGGCGCCGTGCTTCTTCTCGAACGCGTCCTTGTAGTGTGCGCGCAGCGCCATGACGTTGGTCATGTCGACCTCGTTGAAGGTCGTGAGCATGGCGGCGGTGTTCTGCACGTCCTTGAGCCGGCGCGCGATGGTCTGGCGCAGCCGGGTCATCTTGACGCGCTCTTCGCGGGCGGCGTCATCGGCCGGCGAGGGGCTGCGGACCTGCACGGCGGCGGCGGGCTGGTTGACCGGCGTCGGCGCCGAGGCGGCGCGCTCGATGGCGGCCAGCATGTCGCCCTTGGTGACGCGGCCGTCCTTGCCGGAGCCCGGCACGGTCGAGGCGTCGATGCCGGTCTCGGCGGAGAGCTTGCGCACCGACGGCGCGAGCGGCGCATCGGCCGGCGGCGCCTTCGCGGCAGCGGGAGCCGGCGCGGGAGCGGCGGCAGCAGCGGCAGGCGCGGCGGCGGGCTTGGCTGCGCCGGCACCATCGGTGATCTGACCGAGCAGCGCGCCCACGGCAACGGTCGCACCATCGGCAGCGATGATCTCGCTCAGCGTGCCGGCGGTCGGCGCGGGGACTTCGATGGTGACCTTGTCGGTCTCGAGCTCCACCAAGGGCTCGTCGACGGCGACGGGGTCGCCGGCCTTCTTGAACCAGCGGCCGATGGTGGCCTCGGTGACGGATTCGCCGAGCGTCGGCACACGAATTTCAGTCATGGTCTCATCCTTAATCGTTTTTGGCCGTCATCGTCCGCGCAGGCCGGACGATCCAGTACACCGTGACGATCGTGGATCAAACGGACGCCGCGGCGTACTGGATGCCCCGCCCCCGTGCGCAATTGCGCACTAGGCGGGGCATGACAATTGGAATTTCGGTCAGCTCAGTGCTTCGTCCAGGAACGCCTTCAGCTGAGCCTGATGCTTGGACATCAGACCCGTGGCGGTCGCGGCGGAAGCGGCGCGGCCGACATAACGCGGACGCCGGCTCGCGCCGTTCACCTGGTTCAGCACCCATTCCAGATAGGGCTCGATGAAGTGCCAGGCACCCATGTTGCGGGGCTCTTCCTGGCACCACACCATCTCGGCCTTCTTGAAGCGCGACAGCTCGGCCACCAGCGCCTTCAGCGGCACCGGATAGAGCTGCTCGACGCGCATCAGGTAGATGTCGTCGATGCCGCGCTTCTCGCGCTCCTCGTAGAGGTCGTAATAGACCTTGCCGGAGCACAGCACGATGCGGCGGATCTTCTCGTCGGGGACGAGCTTGATGGCCTCGTTCGGCAGCATCTGGGCGTCATCGTAGAGGATGCGGTGGAAGGTCGTGCCCTTCGCGAGTTCGTCGAGACGCGACACCGCCCGCTTGTGACGCAGCAGCGACTTCGGCGTCATCATGATCAGCGGCTTGCGGATCTCGCGATGCAGCTGCCGGCGCAGCACGTGGAAGTAGTTCGCCGGCGTGGTCGGGTAGACCACCTGCATGTTGTCTTCCGCGCACATCTGCAAGTAACGCTCGAGGCGCGCCGAGGAGTGCTCCGGCCCCTGGCCCTCATAGCCGTGCGGCAACAGGCAGACCAGACCGGACATGCGCAGCCATTTGCGCTCGCCTGACGAGATGAACTGGTCGAACACGACCTGCGCGCCGTTGGCGAAGTCGCCGAACTGGGCTTCCCACAGCGTCAGCGTGTTCGGCTCGGCGAGCGAATAGCCGTATTCGAAACCGAGCACGGCTTCTTCCGACAGCAGCGAGTTGATGACCTCGTAATGGCCCTGCTCGTGGCCGAGATGGTTGAACGGCGTGTAGCGGCTCTCGTCCTCCTGATCGATCAGGACCGAATGGCGCTGCGAGAAGGTGCCGCGTTCCGAATCCTGTCCGGACAGGCGGACGTGGTGGTTTTCGTTGAGCAGCGAGCAGAACGCCAGCGCCTCGCCGGTCGCCCAGTCGATGCCGTTGCCGCTCTCGATCGCCTTGGCGCGGTTATCGAGGAAGCGCTGAATGGTGCGGTGAACGCGGAAACCGTCCGGCACCTTGGTGATCTTGCGACCGATGTCCTTCAGCGTGGCGATGTCGACGCCGGTGACGCCGCGCCGCGCATCCTCTTCCTGGTCGGCGATCTTGAAGCCCGCCCACTTGCCGTCGAGCCAGTCGGCCTTGTTCGGCTTGTAGGAGGTGCCGGCCTCGAACTCGGCATCGAGCCGGGCGCGCCAGTCCGCCTTCAGCTTGTCGACCTCGCCCTCGGTGACGACGCCTTCCGCGATCAGGCGCTTGGAGTAGAGCGTCAGCGTCGAGGGATGGGCGGCGATCCGCTTGTACATCACCGGCTGGGTGAAGGCCGGCTCATCGCCCTCATTGTGGCCGTAGCGGCGGTAGCACCACATGTCGATGACGACGGGCTTGTGGAACTTCTGCCGGAATTCGGTCGCGACCTTGGCCGCGAACACGACGGCTTCCGGATCGTCGCCGTTGACGTGGAAGATCGGCGCATCGATCATCTTCGCCACATCCGACGGATAGGGCGAGGAGCGCGAGTAGCGCGGATAGGTGGTGAAGCCGATCTGGTTGTTGACGATGAAGTGCACGGAGCCGCCGGTGCGGTAGCCCTTCAGGTCGGACAGGCCGAAGCATTCAGCAACCACGCCCTGGCCGGCGAACGCGGCGTCGCCGTGCATCAGGAGCGGCATCACGGAGATGCGCATGTCAGGGGGATCGCCGTGCTGGTCCTGCTTGGCGCGGACCTTGCCGAGCACGACGGGATCGACGATCTCGAGATGCGAGGGGTTGGCGGTCAGCGACAGGTGGATGCGGTTGCCGTCGAACTCGCGGTCCGAGGAGGCGCCGAGGTGATACTTGACGTCGCCGGAACCTTCGACCGCGTCGGGATTGGCCGAGCCGCCCTTGAACTCGTGGAATAGTGCGCGATGGGCCTTGCCCAACACCTGGGTCAGCACGTTGAGGCGGCCGCGATGCGGCATGCCGAGCACGATTTCCTTCACGCCGAGATTGCCGCCGCGCTTGATGATCTGCTCGAGCGCGGGGATCAGGGCTTCACCGCCGTCGAGGCCGAAGCGCTTGGTGCCGGTGAACTTGGTGTCGCAGAACTTTTCGAAACCCTCGGCTTCGATCAGCTTCTGCAGGATGGCCCTGCGGCCTTCGCGCGTGAACGAGATCTCCTTGTCGGGTCCCTCGATGCGCTCCTGAATCCAGGCCTTCTGCGCCGCGTTGCTGATGTGCATGAACTCGACGCCGAGCGTCTGGCAGTAGGTGCGCTCGCAGATCGCGGTGATCTCGCGCAGAGTGCCGTATTCGAGGCCGAGCACGTGATCGAGGAAGATCTTGCGGTCGAAATCGGCTTCGCTGAAGCCGTAGGTGCGCGGATCGAGCTCTTCGCGGTTGCGCTGGGCTTCGATGCCGAGCGGATCGAGCTTGGCGTGGAAGTGGCCGCGCATGCGGTAGGAGCGGATCAGCATCAGGGCGCGGACGGAATCGCGCGTCGCCTGAAGCAGGTCGGCGGAGGAGATGTCGGCCCCCTTGGCCTGCGCCTTGGCGGCGATCTTGCCACTGACCGTCTTCTCGACCTCGGCCCAGTTGCCGTCGAGGGCGGAGGTCAGATCGTCCTTCGGGGTCAGCGGCCAGTTGTCGCGCTCCCAGGACGGGCCTTCCGCGTTCTTGCTGATGTCAGCCGGCGCGTCGTTCAGGCTCTTGAAGAACTCCTGCCACTCGGCATCGACCGAGGACGGGTCCTTCTGGTAGCGGGCGTAGATTTCGTCGATGTAGGTGGCGTTGGTGCCCTGCAAAAAGGATGACAGGGCAAAGGCTGCGTTCGCGTCTTGGCGAGACATACTTGAGTTCCTGGCGATTTCGGTTCGCGCAATAACAAACGGCGCTGGCGCCGAGCTCCCCCGACAGGGCTCGACGCGACAGGCACCCTTTACCCTATTTGCTGCGAAACTTCGCCCGGAAAAGCACGAAGAACTGAATTAGCCTTTCAACTTTTCGGCAAGCGTGTGGCCGAGGCGGGCGGGCGACGGGGACACTGTAATCCCTGCGGATTTCATCGCCTCGGTCTTGGAACCGGCATCGCCCTTGCCGCCGGAGATGATGGCGCCGGCATGACCCATGCGGCGGCCGGGAGGGGCGGTGACGCCGGCGATGAAGCCGACCATCGGCTTCTTGCGGCCACGCTTGGCCTCGTCCTTGAGGAACTGGGCGGCGTCCTCCTCGGCGGAACCGCCGATCTCGCCGATCATGATGATCGATTCGGTCTTGGGGTCGGCGAGCAGCATCTCCAGCACGTCGATGAACTCGGTGCCCTTGACCGGGTCGCCGCCGATGCCGACCGCGGTGGTCTGGCCGAGGCCTTCCTGGGAGGTCTGGAACACGGCTTCATAGGTCAGCGTGCCCGAGCGGGAGACGATGCCGACCGAGCCGGTCCTGAAGATGTTGGCGGGCATGATGCCGATCTTGCACTCGCCGGCGGTCATGACGCCCGGGCAGTTCGGCCCGATCAGGCGCGACTTGGAGCCGAGCAGCGAGCGCTTGACGCGAACCATGTCGATCACAGGAATGCCCTCGGTGATGCAGACGATCAGCGGGACCTCGGCGTCGATGGCTTCGCAGATCGCGTCGGCTGCGCCCGGCGGCGGCACGTAGATCACCGACGCGTCGGCACCGGTCTTCTCACGCGCCTCGCGCACGGTGTCGAACACCGGCAGGCCCAGATGCGTCGAGCCGCCTTTGCCCGGCGAGGTGCCGCCGACCATCTTGGTGCCGTAGGCAATCGCGGCCTCGGAGTGGAAGGTGCCGTTCTTGCCGGTGAAGCCCTGGCAGATGACCTTGGTGTTCTTGTCGATCAGGATGGACATGAGGTCTGCTTTCGCGAAACTAACAGAGTGAGTGGGTCAGTGGATGCGGCGGTAGACGCCGGTGAGGACGTCGGACCAGCCTTCCGCGTCCGGCGAGAATTGAATCTTCAACGAGTAGGAATCCTCATTGATGATCTCGTAGACGTGGCGCGCATTGCCGCGGAGCGAGCCGCGCACCAGCGTCAGGGTCTTGCCGGCCCACCCGCCTGAGGCGGGCGAAGGCGGCGTGTAGCCGAGCGAGTCGTACCAGAACAATTTGTAGGTCCGGTCGTCGCGGTCGAAGGTGAAGATGCCGTGGGTGGCGAAGACCTGCTTGCCGTCGCGCATCTGGATCGAGTCCTGGATCAGATAGAACCCGTTTAGATCCATGCGCGCGACGGTGCGCGAGGTCGCCGGCCCGCCCGCCGTCCAGCGCGACGGGAAGACCATCTCCTCACCATCCCATTCGCCGGCGAACGCGGCGAGGCGCGCATGCTCGGGGAGCGGAGATGATGCGGCGAGATGGTCCTGGGCCATGGCGCTAGCCTCCCTTGACGGCCTTCACGATCTTCTGCGCGGCGTCGTCGAGATTGTCGGCGGGCACCACGTTCAGTCCGGATTCACGGATGATCTTCTTGCCGAGCTCGACGTTGGTGCCTTCGAGACGGACCACCAGCGGCACGCTGAGGCCGACCTCGCGAACCGCAGCCGTGACGCCCTCGGCGATCACGTCGCACTTCATGATGCCGCCGAAGATGTTGACCAGGATGCCCTTCACGTTGGGATCGGCGGTGATGATCTTGAACGCGGCCGCGACCTTCTCCTTGCTGGCGCTGCCGCCGACGTCGAGGAAGTTGGCCGGCGCCATGCCGTAGAGCTTGATGATGTCCATCGTCGCCATGGCGAGACCGGCGCCGTTGACCATGCAGCCGATATTGCCGTCGAGCGTGACGTAGTTGAGATCGTATTTCGACGCCTCGATTTCCTTGGCGTCTTCCTCGGTCAGATCGCGCAACGACACCGCGATCTCGGGATGGCGGAACAGGGCGTTGTCGTCGAAGGACACCTTGGCATCGAGCACGCGGAGCTCGCCCTGCTTGGTCACGACCAGCGGATTGATCTCCAGCATCGACATGTCCTTGGCGACGAAGGCCGCGTAGAGCTGCGCGGTGAGCTTCTCGGCCTGCTTGGCGAGGTCGCCGGACAGATTCAGCGCCTTCGCGACCGTGCGGCCGTGATGGCCCATGATGCCGGTCGCCGGATCGACCGAGAAGGTCACGATCTTCTCCGGCGTGTTGTGCGCGACGTCCTCGATGTTGACGCCGCCTTCGGTCGACACCACGAAGGAGACGCGCGAGGTCTCGCGGTCGACCAGGATCGAGAGGTAGAATTCCTTGTCGATGTCGGAGCCGTCCTCGATGTAGAGGCGGTTGACCTGCTTGCCGGCAGGTCCCGTCTGCACGGTGACCAGCGTCGCGCCCAGCATCTGCTTGGCGAATTCGTTGACCTCTTCCACCGACTTGGCGATGCGGACGCCGCCTTTGTCGCCGGCGGATGCCTCCTTGAACTTGCCCTTGCCGCGCCCGCCGGCATGGATCTGGCTCTTCACCACCCAGACCGGGCCGGGAAGCTGTCTTGCGGCGGCGTCGGAGTCCGAGGCCTTGAGAACCGCTACGCCGCGCGAAATCGGAACGCCGAATTCATGCAGCAGCGCTTTGGCCTGATATTCATGGATATTCATATGGTCGCTCCCTGAACCCGCGGGCGGTGACCTCATGGGCCCACCTCAGTCTTGTGGCTGGCATACCATATACCACAGGAACTGCAACCCGGATTCTTTGACAATCGAGATCTGCCGAGACCGGAACCCCACCCCGGTCAGCCGGGGTCCGGAAGTGAAACCGCCGAAGACCGGGTTTCGATCTTCGGCGGGTATTGCTTTGCCTTAGCGGCCGAGAAGATCGGGTGCGATCTTCTTGCAGGCATCGACCAAGCCCTGCACGGCACCGACCGACTTGTCAAACGCCTCGCGGTCCTTGCCGGCGAGTTCGATCTCGACCACGCGCTCGACGCCCTTGGCGCCGATCACGACGGGCACGCCGACATACATGTCCTTCACGCTGTACTCGCCGTTGAGATAGGCGGCGCAGGGCAGCACGCGCTTCTTGTCCTTCAGATAGCTCTCGGCCATCGCGATCGCGGAGGCGGCAGGGGCGTAGAAGGCCGAGCCGGTCTTGAGCAGGTTGACGATCTCGGCGCCGCCGTTGCGGGTGCGGTCGACGATCTCGTCGAGGCGCGCCTGTGAGGTCCAGCCCATCTTGACGAGGTCGGGCAGCGGGATGCCGGCGACGGTGGAGTACTTCACCAGCGGCACCATGGTGTCGCCGTGGCCGCCGAGCACGAAGGCGGTGACGTCCTCGACCGAGACGTTGAACTCGTCGGCGAGGAAGTAGCGGAAGCGGGCCGAATCCAGCACGCCGGCCATGCCGACGACCTTCTTGTGCGGCAGCCCCGAAGCCTTCTGCAGCGCCCAGACCATGGCATCGAGCGGGTTGGTGATGCAGATGACGAAGGCGTCGGGGGCGTACTTCTTGATGCCGGCGCCGACCTGCTCCATGACCTTGAGGTTGATGGAGAGGAGGTCGTCGCGGCTCATGCCGGGCTTGCGCGGCACGCCGGCGGTGACGATGCAGACCTTGGCGTTGTCGAGCGCCTCATAGGAGTTCGCGCCGGTGTAGTGGGCGTCGAAGCCGTCGACCGGCGAGGACTGCGCGATGTCGAGCGCCTTGCCCTGCGGCACGCCCTCGGCGATGTCGAACATCACGACGTCGCCCAGTTCTTTCAGGCCGATGAGGTGAGCCAGCGTTCCGCCGATCTGGCCGGAGCCAATCAAAGCAATCTTGTCGCGCGCCATGTGAACCTGTCCTTTAGACACGTAAGGAGGGGAAACTGAGACGGGTGGTTATCCCTTTCGTCTCCCCCGTTCAAGTCGCCCAATGCCCAATTGTCGGGCTTGCCGAGATAGCAGCCAGCATACCCCGGCCGTCATTCCGGGGCGCGCGAAGCGCGAGCCCGGAATCCATAACCACCATCCGGAGTATGGATTCCGGGCTCGTCGCTTTGCGACGCCCCGGAATGACGGCGGGGATAGGACTTAAGTCTCGACCAAGCCCTTGGTCGAGCCGCTGGCGGTGGAATCCTTGCGGCCGTGAGGCAGCGCCAGATAGGATTCCGAGCTCATTTCGATCAGGCGCGAGGCGGTCCGGTTGAACTCCATGGCCTCGGTGCCATCGGTCGCGAGGTAGAGCGAGATCGGATTGGCGTCGGCCGAGGCCATCAGCTTCACGGCGTTGTCATAGAGCGTATCGATCAGGGTGATGAAGCGCTTGGCCGCGTTGCGCTGGGAGAGGTCCATCACTGGAATATGGTCGACCAGGAGGGTGTGATAGTCGTGCGCCAGCCTGAGGTAGTCGGATGCACCGAGCGGCTGCTCGCAGAGGTCGGCGAAGGAGAACCGCGCCACGCCATGGGCCGAGCACGGCACGTGCAGAATGCGGCCCTTGATCGAAATGTCACGCGAGCGGCATTTGGCGCCGCCCGTCATCCGCTTCCAGGCCCGGTCGAGCGCGGCATCCGCATCGCCATCGGCCGGTGTCAGCCACATTGGCACGCCCTGCAGCTTCTCCAGGCGGAAGTCGGTGCGCGCATCGAGCCGCGCGACGTCCATGTGGTCGGTGATCTGCTTGATGAAGGGCAGGAACAGCGAGCGGTTGAGACCGCCCTTATAGAGATCGTCGGGCGCGACGTTGGAGGTCGCGACCACGACGGTGCCGAGCTCGAATAATTTGGCGAACAGGCGGCCCAGGATCATCGCGTCCGCGATGTCGGTGACATGGAATTCGTCGAAGCAGAGCAGCCAGCTCTCCTCGAAGATCGCATTGGCCGTCAGAGCGATGACGTCGCTGTCGGCGATCTCGCCGCGCGCGATGCTCTGGCGATAATCGTAGATGCGCTCGTGCACGTCCGCCATGAACTCGTGGAAATGCGCGCGGCGCTTATGCTCGACCGATGAGTGCTGGAAGAACAGGTCCATCAGCATGGTCTTGCCGCGGCCGACCTCGCCGTGGATGTAAAGCCCGCGCGGCGCCTCGTCCTTGTCACCAGAGCTGAACAGGCGGCTGAGCAGGCCCTGCTTGCGGGTGGGCTTGTAGGTCGAAAGCCGCAGGTCCAGCGCCGCATAGGCCTCGGCGACCTCGGCCTGCGCGGGATCCGGCTCGATCGCGCCGGACGCGATCCCGGCCTGATAGGCCTCGCGGAATGTGGGATTTGGGGTGGAGAGCATGGCTCTTTACCGCCAGAGACGGACGGAAATTGCAAGCCGTGAAATGGGGTCAGAGGTATGCGCGTTTCTTCTCCCTCGCCCCGTTCTTACGGGGGCGCGACGAGCTTCGCTCGCGCTGGGAGGGTCGGGGTGAGGGGCTCTATCCGCGTATGAGATCCATCGAAAGACCTGTCCCCTCACCCGGATCGCGAGAGCGATCCGACCTCTCCCCGCAAGCGGGGAGAGGTTAAGAAAGAAATTACTCACACAGCTCGTAGGCATCCTCGACCACATACGGGCCGCCGCCGGTGGACGCGCGCGAGGAGAACAGCACGAAGCGTTCGGCCATGAACGCCTTGCTCGGGAAATAGCCGCGCAGCGAGAGATAATCGGCGACGTCGCGGTCGGAGGCATCGTGCAGCCTCGCGAGCGTGACGTGCGGAATGAACTTGCGTCCCTCCGGGTCGAGGCCGATCCGCTGCATCATGCGCTCGAGCTCGGCCTGCAATTCCATCAGCGGCTTGCTCGGCGCAATCGTGGCGACCACCGCGCGGGGCTTGCGGCCGCCGAAGCTGGTGAGCCCCTGCACCTTCACCTCGAACGGCTTGCGGTCGACGCGAAACAGCATCGAAGCGATCTCGTTGGCGGAAGCCCCGTCAATGTCGCCGATGAAGCGCAGGGTGACGTGATAATTTTCGGGATCGATCCAGCGGGCGCCGGGGAGGCCACCTCTCAAGTTGGAAAGCGACTGGCCAATTTCGGCCGGAATTTCCAGACCCGTGAACAAACGCGGCATCGTTTCGCACTCCCGATGCTTGGGTACGGTGCTCGAACAGCGAGAACCATATCCAAATTAGAGCCGGCGACGAATCACCGGTACCCTGATTCCTATCGCAGTTGTGTGACTCTGCGAAGCACACCGCGCCTCACCCCGGTAAAACCCTGGGAATTACGGTTAGCGCTGCCTGGTTTTCAACGCCGTTGCTCAGCGATCGTGCCAATGAATGCCTCCACCATGGGCATGATCCTGCCGACGATGATGTCGACGCCATCAGCGGTCGGATGAATGCCGTCGGCCTGGTTGAGCTTGGCCTCGGCCGCGACGCCTTCGAGGAAGAACGGATAGAGCGGCACGTCGAATGTCTTCGCCAGATCCGGATAAATCGAATTGAAGCGCGCGGCGTATTCGGCGCCGTAATTCGGCGGCGCAAGCATGCCGCAGAGCAAGACCGCAATCTTGCGCGCCTTGAGCCGCTGGACGATGTCGGTCAGCGCGGCGCGCGCCACCTCGGGATCGATGCCGCGCAGCGCGTCATTGGCGCCGAGCTCGACGATGACACCGTCAGTTCCATCGGGCACCGACCAGTCGAGCCGGTCGCGGCCACCCGAGGTGGTGTCGCCGGACACCCCGGCATTGGTCATGTCGACCTCTATGCCTTTGGCCCGCAAGGCTTTTTGAAGCTTTTGGGGGAACGCCTCCTGGGCCGGAAGGCCAAGGCCCGCGCTCAGGGAATCGCCGAGGACGACCAGCTTGACCGGTTTTGCCGCACCCGCCCAAGCGGGGTTCGCCATCGTCATGACGGCGAGCATCAACACGGCTATGTGCATGAACAATCCGTAACGCCTCTCGACCCCGCGTGCGGACTTGCCATATGACCGGACCATGGACACTCGCATCGACCCCTCTTCGCTCGCCGCTACCGCGGACACCATCGCCATCTCCAACGTCAACCTCTCATTGGGCGCGGGCGCGGCACGCGTTCACATCCTCAAGGATATCAGCCTGCGGGTCGGCCGGAGCGAGACGATCGGCCTGATCGGCCCGTCAGGCTCGGGCAAATCCACGCTGCTGATGGTGATGGCGGGGCTGGAACGTCCTGATAGCGGAGAGGTGGTGGTGAATGGCACGCCTTTCAATGCCCTCGACGAGGACGCGCTGGCGCGCTTCCGCGGCCGCCAGGTCGGCATCGTCTTCCAGTCCTTTCACCTGATCCCGACCATGACGGCGCTGGAGAACGTTGCTGTGCCGCTCGAGCTCGCCGGCAACCCCGATGCCGCCAAGCGCGCGGCAGAGGAGCTGCAATCGGTCGGGCTCGGTGACCGCCTGCATCATTATCCGACCCAGCTCTCCGGCGGCGAGCAGCAGCGCGTCGCGCTCGCCCGCGCGCTGGCACCCGATCCCGCGATCCTGGTCGCCGACGAGCCGACCGGCAATCTCGACGAGACCACCGGTAAGCAGATCGTCGATCTGCTGTTCAGCAAGCATGCCGAGCGCGGCATGACCTTGGTGCTGGTGACGCACGATTCCTCGCTCGCGCATCGCTGCGATCGCGTCATCCGCCTGCGTTTCGGGCGCATCGACACGCAGTCTGCGCCCGCATGAGCGCCGTGGCCGAATCGTTCCCGAAGCCGAACGCCGTCGCGCTGTCGCTGCGCTACGCCTTGCGCGAATTGCGCGGCGGCCTGCGCGGCTTCTACGTCTTCATCGCCTGCATCGCGCTCGGCGTGATGGCGATCGCCGGCGTCGGCTCGGTGTCGGCGAGCCTGAGCGACGGTCTGGCGCGCGAAGGCCGCACGCTGCTCGGCGGCGACGTCTCTTTCGTGCTGTTCCAGCGCGAGGCCAAGCCGGAAGAGGTCGCGTTCCTGCGCTCGCGCGGCACGCTGTCGGCGGCTGCGACCTTGCGCGGCATGGCGCGTTCGGCTGACGGCAAGCTGGCGCTGGTCGAGATGAAGGCGGTCGATAACACCTATCCGATGCTGGGACAGCTGACGCTGGCACCAAAGCTGCCGATGGCCGATCTGCTCGCCGAGCGTGACGGCGCGTTCGGTGCCGCCGCCGATCCGACGCTGCTGGCGCGGCTCTCGCTCAAGACCGGCGACCGCGTCACGATCGGGTCCGCAACGTTCCAGATCCGCTCCACCGTCGAGGCCGAGCCCGACAAGCTCGCCGGCGGCATCGGCTTCGGGCCGCGCTTTCTGATCAGCGAGGCGGCCTTGCGCGCCACCGGCCTGATCCAGCCCGGCAGCCTGGTGCGCTGGGTCTACCGGGTCAAGCTGCCGGAGGCTGCTAACAACGAGCGCGCCACCGAAGCCTTCATCGCGGATGCGCGCAGCGCCGCGCCGCAGGCCGGCTGGGAGATCCGCAGCCGCTCCAACGCCTCGCCGCAGCTCGAGCGCAACATCAACCGCTTCACGCAGTTCCTGACGCTGGTCGGCCTTGCCGCGCTGCTGGTCGGCGGCGTCGGCGTCGCCAATGCCGTCAAGAGTCACATCGACCGCAAGCTCGAGGTGATCGCCGCCTTCAAGGCCGTCGGGGCCACCGGCCGGGACGTGTTCGGCATCTACCTGGCGCAAGTGGTCCTGCTGGCCGCGATCGGGTCCGTGATCGGCCTGGCGCTCGGCGCCGCGATGCCCTTTGCGATCGTTGGCCTGTTCGGCAAGCTGTTGCCGCTGCCGGTGGTGCCGGCCGTGCACACCGACGAGCTCGCGCTGTCCTTCCTCTACGGCCTCCTCACCGCGCTCGCCTTCGGCCTGTGGCCGCTCGCGCGCGTGCACGACGTGCCCGTGGCCGCGCTGTTCCGCGACACCATCAGCTCCGAATGGCACCGGCCACGCGCGAGCTATCTCGTGTTCATGGCCGTCGTGATCGCACTCCTCATCGGGGTCGTGATCGGCCTGTCGTTCGACAGGCGCATCGCCGCGGTGTTCGTGGCCTCCTCAGTGGTCGTGTTCGCCTTGCTGCGCGGCATCGCCGCCCTGCTGATGACGATCGCACGACGGCTGCCACGGACGCGGCTGCCGATGCTGCGGCTTGCGATCGCCAACATCCACCGGCCGGGCGCGCTGACGCCGTCCGTCGTGCTGTCGCTGGGGCTCGGGCTCGCCGTGCTCGTCACCATCACCCAGATCGACGGCAATCTGCGCCGGCAGTTCCTGGCGGCGCTCCCCGACCAGGCGCCATCGTTCTTCTTCATCGACATTCCGAGCGCGCAGGCCGAGCAGTTCGATGGCTATCTGCGCCAGATCGCCCCCGGCGCCAGGATCGAGGACGTGCCGATGCTGCGCGGACGCATCGTCGCCGCGCGCGGGGTGCGCGCCGAGGAGCTCAAGCCGACCACGGATTCCGAATGGGTGCTGCAGAGCGATCGCGGCCTGACCTACACCGCCGAGCTGCCGAAGGGCTCCAAGGTGGTCGAGGGCGAATGGTGGCGCGCCGATTATTCCGGCCCGCCGCTGGTCTCGTTGGAGAAGAAGATTGCCGACGGGCTCGGCCTCAAGCTCGGCGACGAGGTCGTGGTCAACGTGCTCGGCCGCGACATTCCGGCCAAGATCAGCAATTTGCGCACGATCGACTGGCAGGGTCTCGGCATCAATTTCGTCCTGGTGTTCTCGCCCAACGCCTTCAAGGGCGCGCCGCACACCCATATCGCGACGCTGACAGAAGCGGGCGGAAAGGCGGCGGGCGACGGCAAGATCATCAAGGAGGTCGCCGACGCCTATCCGATGGTGACGAGCGTGCGCGTGCGCGAGGTGATGGAGACGGTCGGCTCTGTGGTGACCAATCTGGCCCTGGCGATCCGCGGCGCCAGCGCCGTGACGCTGATCTCGGCGATCCTGGTGCTGGGCGGGGCGCTCGCCGCCGGCCACCGCCACCGCGTCTATGATGCGGTAATCCTCAAGACCCTCGGCGCGACGCGGCTGCGGCTGCTCGGCGCCTATGCCCTCGAATACCTGCTGATCGGCCTTGCCACCGCGGTGTTCGGGGTGATCGCGGGCAGCATCGCGGCCTGGCTGATCGTGACGCGGCTGATGACGCTGAGCTTCGTCTGGCAGGCCGGCAGCGCCGCCGGCGTGGTCGCCGCCGCGCTGGTCGTGACCGTCGGGCTCGGGCTTGCCGGCACGCTGCTGGCATTGAACAAAAAGCCGGCGACGGTGTTGCGAAATTTGTGACAAAATGTAGCGGCGGATCGAGCTGCCCGGAATCGGCCCGGTTTCCGCGATTAACCACGCTACCCCGTCAGCTTCGCGTCAGGATTGACGCCGAGGGCGACATTCAGCCGCGCGTGGAAGGTTGCGGCGAATGTGTTAGTTTCCCACATATCGGATGGGTTCGGAGTCCCGATTGTGAGCCAAAATTCAGTCGGCTGGCAGCGGTCTCCGAGATAGAATTTGACGAACCGGCGGCATGGCGACCCTCGTGCCGGACCGGACCAACCAACGGGAATTCGACCATGTCGGACCTAGACCGTAACTACGCTTCTCCTTTCGGCAGGGCCGCCGGGCGTGTTGACGCCGCGACGGTCGATGCCGGCCTGCGCGCCTATATGCTGCGCATCTACAACTACATGAGCATTGGCCTGGCCATCACCGGCCTTGCCGCGCTCGGCGTCTACATGGCCGCCGTGACCGACGTTCCGACGGCGGACGCCGTCCGCGTCGGCAAGGTGTTCCTGACGCCGTTCGGCTACGCCATGTTCGTCAGCCCCCTGAAGTGGCTGTTCATCCTGGCGCCGCTCGCGATGGTGTTCGTGATCTCGGCGGGCATCAATCGTCTGGCGCCCTCGACCGCCCAGATCCTGTTCTGGGTGTTCGCGGCGCTGATGGGCATCTCGCTGTCGTCGATCTTCCTGGTGTTCACGCACACCTCGATCGTGCGGGTGTTCTTCATCACCGCGGCGACCTTCGGTGCGCTGAGCCTCTACGGCTACACCACCAAGCGTGACCTGACCGGCATGGGCTCATTCCTGTTCATGGGCCTGATCGGCATCGTTCTCGCCAGCCTGGTGAACCTGTTCCTGGCCAGCTCGATGCTGCAGTTCATCGTGTCGGTGGTCGGCGTGCTGGTGTTCTCGGGCCTGACTGCTTGGGATACCCAGCGGCTGAAGAACGACTACATCTACGGCTATGCCTCGGCCGGCGGTGACGTCGCAGAGCGTTCGGCCATCACCGGCGCACTGTCGCTGTACCTGAACTTCATCAACCTGTTCACGCTGCTGCTGCAGCTCCTCGGCCAGCGCGAGTAAGCTCTGAGACGAGAGAACGGACACGAACCCCGGCCGAAAGGCCGGGGTTTTTGTTTTGAGGGTACGGCCTCTCCCCGTCATTGCGAGGAGCTCGCGACAAAATTGCGCAGCAATTTTGCGCCGATGCGACGACGCAATCCAGAGCCCCTCCGCAGATGCATTTCTGGATTGCTTCGCTGCGCTCGCAATGACGGGTGTGGAGGCAGCGCAGCCTCTTCCGGCCCCTCAGGGAACGCTCTATCCTTCCCCCATGTCCGCACCCGATATCAGGCCCACCACCGAGGCCGACCTCCCCGCCGTCACCGCCATCTACCAGCAGGCCGTCCGCGAGGGCACGGCGACGTTCGAGCTGGAGCCGCCCGACCTCTCGGAAATGACGCGCCGCTATCGCGCGCTGATCGACGGCGGCTATCCCTATTTCGTCGCCATGCTGGACGGCCGCGTGGCCGGCTATGCCTATGCCGGCGCCTACCGGCCGCGGCCCGCCTATCGCTTCACGGTGGAGAACTCGATCTATCTCGATCCGTCCTTCCACCGCCGCGGCGTCGGCTCAATGCTGCTGGAACGGCTGATCGTCGAATGCGAAGCGCGCGGCTTTCGCCAGATGATCGCTGTCATCGGCGATTCCGCCAATGCCGGGTCGATCGGCGTGCACACAAGGTGCGGCTTCAAGATGATCGGCACGCATCCCAGTGTCGGGCTGAAATTCGGCCGCTGGCTGGACACCGTGATGATGCAGCGCGACCTCGGCGAGGGCGCAAGCACGGTGCCGGGGAAGTAGTTCATCCGTCATTCCGGGGCGATGCGCAGCATCGAACCCGGAATCCATTGGACGGCAGGGGCGGTGGAGGGATGGATTCTCGGGTGCGCAATTGCGCACCATAGCTCGCGACTTCGTCGCGCCCCGGAATGACGATCGATGGTTCGTCTACACCACCGCCAATTTGCGATCGATCACCAGCAGCACCCGCTCGAGCTCGTGGCCGCGACGCAGGATCAGGCCGGTCGCCGAGATCACGCTGTACATGCCCTGCTTGCGCGCCAGGCGCGGGTCCTTCTCGATGCGATAGATCGGCACTTCCGAGGCGCGGCGATAGACCGAGAACACGGCGCGGTCCTTCAGGAAGTCGATGGCATAGTCGCGCCATTCGCCGTCGGCGACCATGCGGCCGTAGAGATTGAGAATCCGGTGCAGCTCGAGCCGGTTGAACGTCACCCGGTTCGGCTGCGCATGCGCCGCGGCAGGACGCGCCGCCGCGCGCTGCTCGCTCGGATCGGCATCCTCCGACGTCAGACTCATGGGAAGCGCCTCCTCATCGCACGGCTACCCGCGTCCGCCAAGATCGTCCCGGAACCGCGTTCGTGACAATTGCATGATTGCGCCAACCGTTCCGCATCGCAAGGGGCTCGACCCATCGAATCGGCGTCGCATCAGGACACACGCAAGGGTGGAACTCCGTCGCGGCAAACCGTCACGGGATCGTTAGCAGGAATCATAGTATCGCCGCTTTTCCGCCAACCGCCTGCCGCCCTGCACTGCGAAAAGGGTGACGTGCGTTGACCCGGTCCTTTCGGTTCCGGATTCCTCAGCCCCCAGCCCCCCGGGGTCGAACAGGATCGGGTCTGTACGCACGACAAGGAGGGCCAACGCAAGTTGGTCCTTTTTTGTTTGTGCCGAGATGTTTCCGGTCTGCCGTCATTCCGGGGCGCGCGAAGCGCGAGCCCGGAATCCATTTACCATCACACAAGCTGAGAAATGGATTCCGGGTTCGCGCCAAGAGGCGCGCCCCGGAATGACGAGCATCAATTGCTGAGACGTTCTGCCTGCTTCAATGCAGCGACGTGTAGGCCGCACCCAGCATCGGGCCCGGCCTCTCGCGGCTGCCGTCCTGGACGTAGACCACCGCGCCGTCGACGCCGTCGCGCGTGAGGTTCTCGATCGGCACCGTCCAGCTCTCCGGACGGCCGGTCCAGTCGCCGACCTTGAGCAGGCTGCGCACCACGTTGTGATAGGTGACCTGCTGTCCCTTGTTCTCGCCGCGGGTGATCGCGATCGGCACCGACTTTGCGATCGAGCAGATCCAGACCTCGCCCTTAGAGACCGTGGGCTCCTTGCTTGCGGCGACCGACACGTTGATCTGCTTGCCCGAGAGCGACATCGTCACCGGCACGCTCATCACGCCAGTGCCCTTGTCGGTCTTGCCGATCGCGTTCTCGATGCCGGTGCGATCGCTGCCGATGACATGGGTGGAGCCGTTGACCACGACCTGCGGCGTGTAGACCTCGCGGTCGCCGCGCATGCGCGAATAGGCACGCTGCCGTGCAGAGAAGCGCGAATCCGCCAGTGTGTCCTTCCAGCCGAGATAGTCCCAATAATCGATCGGCATGCTCAGCGCGATGACGGAGGGGTCCTTGGAGAGATCGCCGATGATCTGGTCGGCGGGCGGGCAGGAGGAGCAGCCCTGCGAGGTGAACAATTCGACGACGGCGCGGGGTTCAGCCTCGGCAGGACGAATGACGGCGATGATCGCACATATGCCGAGAGCTCCCGACCAGAGGGCGCCGGACCAACGTGGAATCAGATGGGAAGCCGTCATTGTCGTCATGTCGAACGCCGCACACCGTTGCTCTCAGAGGGAAATCTTATCGCCGGATGGTCACCGTAGTCTTACGGGGCGCGGTACATTCATCCATCCGGGCCACCGTCCAAAGGGAGGTTTTCCGCCGGGCGGGCCCGTCTGAAGCGTACCGCAAACGCGCGAAGGCGGCCTTTGATAGGCCGCCTTCGTTAAGGCTTCTACTCACTTCGCAGTGAGCCATCATTCACAAATCCGCGTTTACGCCGCGAGCTTGCGCAGCACGTAGTGCAGGATGCCGCCGTTGCGGTAGTAGTCGAGCTCGTCCAGCGTATCGATGCGGCAGAGCAGCGAAACGCGCTGCAGCGAACCGTCGCCGGAGACGATCTCCGCGGTCAGCTTCTGGCGCGGCTTGAGGTCGCCGACGAGGCCGCGGATGGTCACCTTCTCGTCGCCCTTCAGCCCAAGCGACTGCCAGGAGGTGCCTTCCTCGAAGGTCAGCGGCAGCACGCCCATGCCGACCAGGTTGGAGCGGTGGATGCGCTCGAAGCTCTGGCAGATCACGGCGCGCACGCCGAGCAGGCGCGTGCCCTTGGCGGCCCAGTCGCGCGAGGAGCCATTGCCGTACTCGGCACCCGCGAACACCACCAGCGGCACCTTCTCTTCCTGGTACTTCATCGCGGCGTCGTAGATCGACATCTGCTCGCCGTCGGGCCAGTGCTTGGTCAGGCCGCCCTCGGGGATGTTTCCGTCCGCGCCCTTCAGCATGAAGTTCTTGATGCGGATGTTGGCGAAGGTGCCGCGCATCATCACTTCATGATTGCCGCGACGCGTGCCGTACTGGTTGAAGTCGGCCGGACGCACCTGGTGCTCGCTGAGATATTTGCCGGCGGGCGAGGTGAGCTTGATCGAGCCGGCCGGCGAGATGTGGTCGGTGGTGATCTTGTCGCCGAACATGGCGAGGATGCGCGCCTCGACGATGTCGGTGACCGGCTCCGGCTCCTTCTTCATGCCTTCGAAGTAGGGCGGGTTCTGCACATAGGTCGAAGACATGTTCCAGCGATAGGTCTCACTCTCGACTGTCTTGATCTTGCGCCAGTTGGTGTCGCCCTTGAACACGTCGGCATACTTCTTCTTGAAGATCGACGCGGTCACGAACTTCTTCATGAAGGCGTTGATCTCCTTGGTCGTCGGCCAGATGTCCTTCAGGTACACCGGCTTGCCGTCCTTGCCCTCGCCGAGCGGCTCGGTGGCGAGGTTCTTGGTGACGCTGCCCGCGAGCGCGTAGGCGACCACCAGCGGCGGCGAGGCCAGGTAGTTCGCCTGCACATCCGGCGAAACGCGGCCTTCGAAGTTGCGGTTGCCGGAGAGCACGGCGGCCGCGACGACGCCGTTGTCGTTGATCGACTTCGAGATCTCCTCGGGCAGCGGACCGGAATTGCCGATGCAGGTGGTGCAGCCGAAGCCGACCAGGTTGAATCCGACCTTGTCGAGATCGGGCTGCAGACCGGAATTGGCGAGATATTCCGCGACCACCTGGCTGCCCGGGGCGAGCGAGGTCTTCACCCACGGCTTGGCCTTGAGGCCCTTCGCAGCCGCATTGCGCGCGAGCAAGCCGGCGCCGATGAGGACGCTCGGGTTCGAGGTGTTGGTGCAGGAGGTGATCGCAGCGATCACGACGTCGCCATGGCCGATGTCGAAGTTCTTGCCGTCGACGGGGAAACGCTTGGCCGGCTCCTCGGCCTTCTTGTACTCGCTGGCAAGCGCGAGCGAGAAGCCGTCCGCCACGGTCGGCAGCGCGATGCGGCCTTCGGGACGCTTCGGGCCGGCCATCGACGGCACGACGTCGCCGAGGTCGAGGGTCAGCGTTTCCGTGAACACGGGGTCGGGCGACTTGGCCGTGCGGAACAGGCCCTGCGCCTTGGCATAGGCCTGCACCAGCGCGACGCGGGCCGAGGCACGGCCGGAGGTCTTGAGATAATCGAGCGCGGCGGCATCGACCGGGAAGAAGCCGCAGGTCGCGCCGTATTCGGGCGCCATGTTGGCGATCGTCGCCTTGTCGGCGACCGAGAGGTGGTCGAGGCCGGGGCCGAAGAACTCGACGAACTTGCCGACCACGCCGAGCTTGCGCAGCATCTGCGTCACGGTGAGCACGAGGTCGGTCGCGGTGACGCCTTCCTTCAGCGCGCCCTTCAGCTTGAAGCCAACGACGTTGGGCAGCAGCATCGACAGCGGCTGGCCGAGCATGCAGGCTTCCGCCTCGATGCCGCCGACGCCCCAGCCGAGCACGGCAAGGCCGTTGACCATGGTGGTGTGCGAATCGGTGCCGACCAGCGAATCGGGATAGGCCACCTCGAAGGTGCCGGTCTTCTTGCCGACGGTCATCTTCTCCTTCTTGGTCCAGACCGTCTGGGCCAGATATTCGAGATTGACCTGGTGGCAGATGCCGGTGCCGGGCGGCACGACGGAGAAGTTCGAGAAGGCCTTCTGGCCCCACTTCAGGAACTCGTAGCGCTCCTGGTTCTGCTTGTATTCCTCGGTGACGTTCTTGCCGAAAGCCTTGTTGTCGCCGAAGAAGTTCACGATCACGGAATGGTCGATGACGAGATCGACGGGCACCAAGGGGTTGATCTTCTCAGGCTCGCCGCCGAGCTTCTGCATCGCGTTGCGCATCGCGGCGAGGTCGACCACCGCGGGCACGCCGGTGAAGTCCTGCATCAGCACCCGCGCCGGGCGGAAGGCGATCTCATGCTCCAGCGACTTCTTGCGCAGCCATTTCGACACCGCGACGATGTCTTCCTTCTTGACCGAGCGGCCGTCCTCGTTGCGCAGCAAATTCTCGAGCAGGACCTTCATCGAGTAGGGAAGTTTCGAAATTCCCTTCAGACCATTCTTCTCGGCGGTGGGCAGGCTGTAATAGACATAGGTCTTGGCGCCGACCTTGAGAGTCTTTTTGCATTTGAAGCTGTCGAGCGAGGTCATGTAGGAGATCCCAATTGCTAGTTATACCCGGCAGGGTATTTTAACACCGTCAGCGTATCAGGCTGGGCCGCTTGCAGGGGCAGGTTGAGTTGCTGCATCAAGTAGTTCCGGGCTTATAGAAGCTTTCTAACCGCGCCGCCACAGCCACTATCGTGCCGCAGCAATTCGCGAGCCAAAAATTCCCATGCGCTACCCCAAGATTTCCTGAGGCCCGGCTGTGAGCGGACTGAACCAAGGCGACATGCGGCTGTCAGGTCACGGGCTGAGATGCGTGCGGGGCGGGCGCGAGGTGTTCGCCGGGCTCGATTTCGCGGCCGGGTCGGGCGAGGCCGTGGCTGTGGTCGGCCGCAATGGATCGGGCAAGACCTCGCTGCTGCGGCTGATCGCGGGCCTGCTCGTTCCGGCCGGCGGGACGATCGCGCTGGAGGGGGGCCATAGTGAGCTGACTTTGGCGGAGCAGTGCCACTATCTCGGCCATCGCGATGCCCTGAAGCCGGCGCTGAGCGTGGCCGAAAACCTGACGTTTTGGGCTGATTTTCTCGGCGGCGAGCTTTTCGATGCCGTCGAGAGCCTTGCCAAGGTGGGGCTCGACCACGCCATCCATCTGCCCGCCGGATTCCTGTCCGCGGGACAGCGCCGCCGGCTCTCGCTGGCGCGGCTGCTGACGGTCCGCCGCCCGGTCTGGCTCCTGGACGAGCCGACCAATGCGCTTGATGTCGCCGGTCAGGACATGTTCGCCGGCCTGATGCGCGAGCATCTGGCCGGCGGCGGCATGATCGTCGCGGCGACGCATGCCCCGCTCGGGATCGAATCGCGGGAGCTGCGGATCGGGGGTGGGGCGTGAAGTTCAGGCACCCTCAGTTTTCCAAGCGGCCGGGCTCGGCTCTCTTCATTCCCTCCCCCCACAAGGGGGAAGGGAGCGCAGTGTGCCTGTGGCTGTCGGATGCGTTCCCAGAAGCTGGAAGCCTCTCATGACCGCCCTCACCGCCCTCATCCGCCGGGACATCAGGATTGCGCTTCGCGTCGGCGGCGGAGCGCTGATCGGGGTCTTGTTCTTCCTGACCGTGGTGGTGCTGATGCCGTTCGCGGTCGGGCCGGATCTGGCGCTGCTGTCGCGGCTGGGACCTGCGATCCTCTGGCTCGGCGCCCTCCTAGCCAGCCTGCTGACCCTCGACCGGCTGTTCATGGCCGACCATGAGGACGGCTCGCTCGACCTGATCACGATGAGCCGGACGCCGCTGGAACTCGCCTGCGCCGCCAAGGCGCTGGCGCATTGGCTCGCCGCCGGCCTGCCGCTGATTGTCGCAACCCCCGTGCTCGGCCTGTTGCTCAACCTCGACATGATCGCCACGGCCGCGGTGGCGCTGACGCTGCTGGCGGGCACTCCGGCGCTGACCTTCACCGGCATGATCGGCGCGGCGCTGGCGGTGACGCTGCATCGCGGCGGGCTGTTGATGGCGGTGCTGGTGCTGCCGCTGTCGATTCCCGTGCTGATTTTCGGCGTTGCGGCCTCGCAGGCGGTGATCGTCGGCCCGATGACTTTCGGCGCGCCGTTCTCGATCCTGTGCGCGCTGTCGCTGGTCAGCCTCGTGATCGGCCCGTTCGCGGCCGCAGCGAGCCTGCGGCATGGTCTCGATTGAAATGGACCGGGCCGACCTTGACCCCGATCAACTTTCGCGACGGGCTTTCGTGCTGATTGCCTGAGCGGCCCCCGGTGATTATCAGGATACCATGACGCTGATCGACCTCGCCAACCCCACGCGGTTCCTCGCGCTGACAGCGCGGGTGTTGCCGTGGCTGGCGGCCGCGACAATCATCCTGCTCACGATCGGTCTCTATCAAGCTGCGCTCGCGCCCGATGACTATCAGCAGGGCGCGACCGTCAAGATCATGTTCATCCACGTGCCCAATGCCTGGCTGTCGATGTTCGTGTGGGGCGTGATGAGCATCGCATCGTTGGGCACGCTGGTGTGGCGGCATCCGCTCGCCGACGTCGCCGCCAAGGCCGCAGCTCCGATCGGCGCCGCCTTCACCTTCCTCGCGCTGCTCACGGGCTCGCTCTGGGGCCGGCCGATGTGGGGCACCTATTGGGAGTGGGACGCGCGGCTGACCTCGGTGCTGATCCTGTTCCTGATGTATCTCGGCCTGATGGCGCTGTGGCGCGCGGTCGACGATCCCTCGCGTGCGGCGCGCGCCGCCGCGGTGCTGACCCTGGTCGGCGCCATCAACCTGCCGATCATCAAGTTCTCGGTCGATTGGTGGAACACGCTGCACCAGCCCGCCTCGGTGATGCGCATGGGCGGCTCGGCGCTGGACAAGTCGTTCCTGATTCCGCTGCTGGTGATGGCGGTCGCCTTCACGCTGCTGTTCGTCACGCTGCACCTGGCCGCGATGCGCAACGAGATTTTGCGCCGCCGTGTCCGCTCGCTGCAGATGATGCAGGCCAGCCGGATCGCGTTTTCGAGCGAAGTGGCCGCCGGTTCGCGTGAAGACAACGCGTCCAACGAAGCTGGGGCTGCATGACGATGTCGCTCGGTCCTTATGCCTCTTTCATCGTGGCGTCTTACGCAGCTGTCGCCCTCGTGGTCGCGATCCTGATCGGCTGGGTCATGCTCGATTATCGCAGCCAGACGCAGCGCCTGCGCGAGCTGGAGCAGCGCGGCATCACCCGCCGGTCGGGCCGCAGCGCGACGGAGCCGCGATGAGCGATCAGCCTGCCTCCGCTTCGCCGCAGCGCCGCACCTTCCTGGTGATGCTGCCGCTGATCGTCTTCATCGGCCTAGCGCTTTTGTTCTGGTTCCGGCTCGGGAGTGGCGATCCCTCGCGGATTCCGTCCGCGCTGATCGGCCGGCCCGCACCGCAAACCGTGCTGCCGCCGCTCCAGGGATTGCAAGAGAATGGCACGCAGGTGCCGGGACTCGATCCGGCTGCGTTCAAGGGCAAGGTCAGCCTCGTCAACGTCTGGGCGTCCTGGTGCGTGCCCTGCCATGACGAAGCGCCGCTTTTGACCGAAATGGCAAAAGACAAGCGCTTCCAGCTGGTCGGCATCAACTACAAGGACGCCGCCGACAATGCGCGGCGCTTCCTCGGCCGCTACGGCAACCCGTTCGGCCATGTCGGCGTCGACGCCAACGGCCGCGCCTCGATCGAATGGGGCGTTTACGGCGTGCCGGAGACCTTCGTCGTCGGGCGCGAGGGCACCATCGTCTACAAGCTGGTCGGGCCGATCACGCCGCAAAATCTCAAGGCCGTGCTGATGCCGGAGCTGGAGAAGGCGCTGAAGGCAGGAAGCTGATGCCGCGCTCGTACCACACGCTCAACTGTCATCGCCCGACTTGATCGGGCGATCCAGTATTCCAGAGACGCCAGTCGTATACGGAGAAGCTGCGGCGTACTGGATGCCCCGGTCAAGCCGGGGCATGACAGCGGTATGTGGAGCGACGCTTCGCCTGTCCTTCGCCTAACCCTTGCTCACATCCCCCGCCTCGGCCTCGCTTCTCTCCAGCGAGACCGGCGCGAGATGATAGCGCTTGGTCAGCGGCATCTGGGCGATGGCGAAGATCATCGTGATCGGAGTGACGCCGAACACCTTGAAGTTCACCCAGAAATCCGTGCTCTGGGTGCGCCAGACGATCTCGTTCAGCACCGCCATTCCGGCGAAGAACAGCGCCCAGCGCAAGGTGAGGATGCGCCAGCCCTGCGGCGTCAGGTTGAACACCTGGTCGAACATCACGGCGATGAAGGAACGGCCGAACAACAGGCCGCCGCCGAGGATCGCGGCGAACAGGCCGTAGATGATGGTCGGCTTGACCTTGATGAAGGTCTCGTCGTGCAGCACCAGGGTCAGCGTGCCGAACACCAGCACGATCACCCCCGTGACGATCGCCATGATCGGGATGTGGCGCGTCACGATGTAAGAGGCGGCCATCGCGACCGCGATGGCCACCATGAAGGCGCCGGTCGCCGCGAACAGATTGAACTTCGCGTTGACGAAGAAAAACACGAGCAGCGGACCGAGCTCGGTCGCGAGCTTGAACAGCGGATGCGGCTGGGTCTTGTCCATTCTCTCTTCCGTATCTCCCATCCTTCGAGACGACCGCTTCGCGGTCTCCTCAGGATGAGGACCTCATGTGTGGCACGACCTCATCCTGAGGAGCCGCGCAAGCGGCGTCTCGAAGGATGACGCTATTCGATTCCGGCGATGGCGCGGGCGAAGTCGCGCGCGGTGAAGGGCGCGAGATCGTCGACGCCTTCGCCGACGCCGATGAAGTGCACCGGCAGCTTGAACTTCTCCGCGAGCGCCACCAGGATGCCGCCGCGCGCGGTGCCGTCGAGCTTGGTCATCACGAGGCCGGTGACCCCGGCGGTGCGATGGAAGGCCTCGACCTGCGACAGCGCATTCTGGCCGACGGTCGCATCCAGCACCAGCAGCACGGCATGCGGCGCAGTGTCATCCACCTTGCGGATCACGCGCACGACCTTCTCGAGCTCGTTCATCAGCTCGGCCTTGTTCTGCAGGCGGCCGGCGGTGTCGATCAGCAGCACGTCGACATTCTGCTCCTTCGCCGCGGTGAGCGCGTTGAAGGCAAGGCTTGCGGAATCCGAGCCCTGCGCGCCTGCGATGACGGGCGTCTTCGTCCGCTCGCCCCAGACCTTGAGCTGCTCGATGGCGGCGGCGCGAAACGTGTCGCCGGCGGCCAGCATCACCTTGCGGCCTTCGGAGGCGAATTTCTGCGACAGCTTGCCGATCGTGGTGGTCTTGCCGGAACCGTTGACGCCGACCACGAGAATGACGAACGGCTTTTTTGCCGCATCGATCACCAGCGGCTTTGCCACCGGCGACAGCACCTTCTCGACCTCGGTGGCGACGACGTCCTTGACCTCGTCCGCCGAGATCGCCTTGTCGTAGCGGCCGGTGCCGACGGCATCGGCAATGCGCACCGCGACTGACGTGCCGAGGTCGGCGCGCAGCAGCACGTCCTCGATGTCGTCGAGCATGGCGCGGTCGAGCTTGCGCTTGGTGACGAGGTCGGCGACCGCGGTCCCGAGCGAGGACGAGGTGCGCTTCAGCCCGTTGGACAGGCGGCGCCACCAGCTCAGCTTGGGGGTCTCGGAGGTGGTATCGTTCATAGTGGCGTGTTAGCCGTTCCGGCCCGTAAACGAAAGCCTTGACCGAAAGTCCTGCGATTGCTCGATGTTCCCCAATTGACCGCCGATGAGATCTTAGGCCGCGTGCTCCATCGCGACGGCCTGATGCTGGTCATCGACAAGCCGGCCGGCCTGCCGGTGCATCGCGGCCCCAAGGGTGGCCCCAATCTGGAGGATTGCTTCGACGCGCTGCGTTTCGGCCTGCCGCGACCGCCGGTGCTGGCCCACCGGCTGGACAAGGACACCTCGGGCTGCCTCGTGCTCGGCCGCCACCGCAAGGCGACGGCATCGCTGGGCCTTTTGTTCAAGCACGGCAAGATCGGCAAAACCTACTGGACCGTGGTCGAAGGCGGCCCTGCCGACGACGAAGGCACCATCGACATGCCGCTCGGCCGGCTCAATGCCGAACGCGGCTGGTGGCAGAAACCGGATCCGGAAGGGCAGAAGGCGATTACCAACTGGAAAGTGTTGGGCCGGGCCGACGGTTTCACCTGGCTTGCCATGGAACCGGTGACCGGCCGGACCCATCAATTGCGGGTGCATGCGGCCGCGAGCGGCTGGCCGATCTTCGGCGACAACATCTACGGCAACGGTCCGCGCTTCGGCGAGCCGCGCCTGCACCTGCATTCGCGCGAGATCGTGGTGCCGATCTCCCGGAACAAGGAGCCGGTCCGCGTGGTGGCGCCGGCCCCGCCGCATATGCACGAGAAGCTCCGGGCCTGCGGGTGGAACGGGGAGTAACCTCTTAGACCCTCATGGTGAGGAGGCGCGTCAGCGCCGTCTCGAACCATAGAGGCCCCGCAGGCGCATCGCGGTCGTATCCATCCTTCGAGACGCCCGCTTCGCGGGCTCCTCGGGATGAGGAGCGGTGGTCGGTCGAGAAGCGGCTGTGCTCGGCTACCGTGCCATGGTTTACGAAACCTTCAGCGCTCGCCTCTAATGATAACGGTTGCTTAGAACAAGCTTCCGTAACCGCTCAGGACGAGCCGCGCGCGATGACCAATTCCGGGCTATCGATCATCGACGAGGTCGAATCCGCACTGCGGATCGGCTCGCCGGAAAAGGGCCTGGCGACGGCCCGGCGCGTCACCGAGCTGTTCCTCTCCTCCGCCGGCAATTTCGACGACGAGCAGATCGCGCTGTTCGACGACGTGCTCGAGCGCCTGATCGGCACCATCGAGCTGCGCGCCATCGCCGATGTGGCAGCGCGCGTGGCGCTGGCCGAGATCAGCGCGCAGCTGGCGCCGATCGCGCAGGCGCCGCCGTCGGTGATCCGCCGCCTCGCCAACAATGACGAGATCCGCATCGCCGGCCCCGTGCTGCAGGAATCCGCGCGCCTCGACGACGGCGAGCTGGTGAAGATCGCATCAGCTAAGGGCGAGCCGCATCTGCTCGCGGTCGCCGGCCGCTGGTGGCTGAAGGAGATCGTCACCGACGCGCTGCTGGCGCGCCGCTACCCCAGCGTCAGCCGGCGGCTTGCGGCCAATCCCGGCGCGCGCGTCTCCGGAAAAGGGTTCGCCATCATCGTCGGCCAGGCCGAAAGCGACCCGGAGCTCGCAGTCAGTGTCGGCGTCCGCGTCGACTTGCCCTCGGAGCTGCGCCGCCAATTGCTGCGCTCGGCGACGGACGCCGTGCGCACCCGCCTGTTGTCGCGCGCCCCGCCGCATCTGTTCGAGGAGATCCAGAGCGCGATCGCCGCCGTCGCCATCGGCGCCGAACGCGAAATGTCGGCGGCGCGCGATTTCGAAGGTGCCAAGCGCGCCATCGCCGGCCTCAAGGCCACCGGCCAGCTCGACGAGGCGACGTTGCTCGGCTTCGCCACACAGCGGCGCTATGAGGAGACGGTGGCGGCGCTGGCGGCGTTGTCGGGATCGACGGTCGAGGTGATCCGACCGCTGATGCAGAGTCTCCGCGAGGACGGCCTGCTGGTGCCGTGCAAGGCCGCACAGCTCAGCTGGGAGACCACCATGGCCGTGCTCGAATGCCGTTTCGCGACAGGCGCGATGACGCCCGCGGACATCGCGAGGACACAGGGGCATTTTGCGAGAATGACGGCGGAGAACGCCAAGCGCACGCTGCGATTCTGGCAGGTCAGGGCGTCGTAGTTTTCCCTCTCCCCTTGCGGGAGAGGGTGGCTCGCCGTGAGAGCGGCGAGACGGGTGAGGGGCCTCTCTCCGCGCATGACCTCTCAATGCGATTGCGCGGATACAAACCCCTCATCCGGCGCTTCGCGCCACCTTCTCCCACAAGGGGAGAAGGAAGAGAGCAGCTGCTTACGTCGTGAGCCGCTCACCATCAATGCCAGCAATCTTCAGCCGCACGATGCTTCCCACCCGCTCGCCCGCAATCGCCACCGGCAGATAATGCTCCGTGCGGCCCTGCCCCTCGCTCTCGATCAGCACATCGCGCATGGCGCCGATCTCGGCTTGCAGCCGTTGCTGCAGCGCCGCCTCTCCTACCGCGCGCAGCCGCTTCGCACGCTCTTTAATGACCGGCCCCGCCACCTGCGGCATCCGCGCGGCGGGCGTGCCGGGCCGCGGCGAATAAGGGAAGACGTGCAGGAAGGTCAGGCCGCATTGCTCGACGAGATCGAGCGAGCGCGAGAACATGTCCTCGGTCTCGGTCGGGAAGCCCGCGATGATGTCGGCGCCGAAGACGACATCGGAGCGCAGGCGGCGCACCTGCTCGCAGAAGCCAATCGCATCCTGCCGCGAATGCCGCCGCTTCATGCGCTTCAGGATCATGTCGTCGCCCGACTGCAGCGACAGATGCAGATGCGGCATCAGGCGCGAATCGTCGGCGATGGCATCGAGCAGGTCGTCATCGGCCTCGATCGAATCGATCGAGGAGATGCGCAGGCGCTTGAGCTCGGGCACATGGCGCAGGATCTGCTTGGTCAGCATGCCGAGCTTGGGCGCGCCGGGCAGGTCCGCACCATAGCTGGTGAGATCGACGCCGGTCAGCACGATCTCGGCATGGCCGCGTTCGACCAGGGCGCGCACCTGCTCGACCGCCGCCCCCATCGGCACCGAGCGCGAATTGCCGCGGCCGAACGGGATGATGCAGAAGGTGCAGCGATGATCGCAGCCGTTCTGCACCTGCACGAAGACGCGCGGCAGGCCGCTCGCATAGCCATCGACGAGGTGCGGCGCCATCTCCTTCACCGCCATGATGTCGCTGACGGCGATCTTCTCGCTGGCGCCAAGATCGAAAGCGTGGCGCGTCTCCCGCCACGCTTCGCCGCGCATCTTGTCGTCATTGCCGACGACGCGATCGACCTCGGCCATGCCCGCAAACATCGCAGCCTGCGTCTGCGCCGCGCAGCCGGTGACGACGATGCGCGCCTCGGGGCGCTCGCGCTTCAACTTGCGGATCGACTGGCGCGCCTGCGCCACCGCCTCGTTGGTGACGGCGCAGCTGTTGATGACGATGGTGTCGGAAAGCCCTGCGACTTCCGCCTTGCTGCGGATCACCTCGGCCTCGAAGGCGTTGAGGCGGCAGCCGAAGGTGACGATGTCGACGGCCATCAGGCGACCGGCGCGAACAGCGCCGGATCGAAGCTGCCCTCATATTCGAAGGTCGCGGTGCCCGTCATCAGCACGTGGTCGTCGCGCTCGCGCCATTCGATGCCGAGCTTGCCGCCGGGCAATGTGATCTCGACCTTGCGCTCGGCGCGCTTCAGCCGCGCGGCGGCGACCGCCGTGGCGCAGGCCGCCGACCCGCACGCCTTGGTCAGGCCGGCACCGCGCTCCCAGGTGCGGATCGTGATGTGCTCGCGATCGACGATATGGGCCAGCGTGATGTTGGCGCGCTCGGGAAAGATCGGATGGTTTTCCAAGAGCGGACCGAAGCGGCCGAGATCGTAGGCGTTGACGTCGTCGACCCAGAACACCGCGTGCGGATTGCCCATGCTCACCACTGAGGGCGAATGCAGAATGGGATTGTCGATCGGCCCGATCTGCAATTCGATGTAGCGGGTGTCGCGAAACTCTTCCGCCAGCGGAATGTCCTGCCAGCCGAATTTCGGCGCGCCCATATCCACTGTGTAGAGGTCGGGCGCCGGACCCTGCCAGGCATTGAGCAGGCCGGCGGCCGTCTCGAAGGTCGCACTGGTCTGCCCGGTCTTCTCGAAGATGCGGCGCACGACGCAGCGCATGCCGTTGCCGCAGGCACCGGCCTCCGAGCCGTCATTGTTGTAGATGCTGATGAAGGCCTCGGTGCCGTCGAGCCGCGGCCTCTGCAGCACCATGAGCTGGTCGTAAGCCACGCCGCCGTTCGCGGACGCGACGGCGCGGGCATCGTCCGGCGTGACCTTGGCCGCCGAATCGCGCAAGTCGACAACGACGATCTCGTTGCCGATGCCGTTCATCTTGGCAAATGCGTGGTTGGCCAGCGCGCTCATGAAAATTCCCGAATTTCGCCTGCCTTATATGGCGATCCTCGGCCGCTTGGCCAGTGATTTGCCACCCGGGTCGGGACATCGGGCAAGTTGCCTGCCATGACGCATCTGTCATGGGACGAATTCGGCGCTCGCGTGTTAGAACGGCGCGGTTCGCGCGAACCGGGACGCGCGGACGGGTTAAGGCCTTGGTGGGTAAGGCCTTGATGAATTGAGGCCCCGACGAAGCGGGCCTCGGGGAGAATAAAATGAACACTTTTCGTCGCCTCGCTTTGGCCGCGCTGATCCCGGCTGCGGCCTTGTCGCATGGGCTGTCAGGCGCTCTGGCGCAGACCGCGAGCCCGGCGCCGGCCGCATCGGCAAGTCCCTCGCCGGCCCCGTCGGCTGCGCCCGCCCCGGCTGCAAG
>NZ_JADYVW010000023.1:0-84199 GCF_020194135.1 Bradyrhizobium sp. BRP23
GCCCCCGCCGTTATGGCTCGGGCGGCCGCCCCGGCCGCGTCAATGTTGCAGGCGAGATGTTCGCCTCCGCCAGCCGATTTCCGCTAAAATGCCTGTTAACCGCGCCGATGCATGAGGTCCGCCATGAGCTTCCGCCGCGACACCATCACAAAGCCGATCTTCTCATGGGCGCGCGGCGTGCTGCCGGCGATGTCCGACACCGAGCGCGAGGCGCTGGAGGCGGGGGACGTCTGGTGGGATGCCGATCTCTTCACCGGCAACCCCGACTGGTCGAAGCTGCTGAAGGTCCCGCAGGCGACGCTGACGGATGAGGAGCGGGCCTTCCTCAATGGCCCAGTCGACGAGCTCTGCGCCATGCTCGATGAGTGGAAGATCTTTTGGGAATCGCGCGACCTGCCGCCGGACGTCTGGCACTTCGTCAAGCGCGAGAAATTCTTCGGCATGATCATTCCGAAGGAGTACGGCGGCCTCGGCTTCTCGCCCTACGCGCATTCGGAAGTGGTGCGCAAGATCTCGACCCGCTCGATCGCGGCCGCGGTCACCGTGATGGTGCCGAACTCGCTCGGCCCGGGCGAGCTCCTGATGCGCTTCGGCACCACAGAGCAGCAGCAGCGCTGGCTGCCGCGCCTCGCCGACGGCCGCGAGATTCCCTGCTTCGGCCTCACCAGCCCGGAAGCCGGCTCCGACGCCGCCTCGATGGTCGACACCGGCATCATCTGCAGGGGCGAATTCGAGGGTCGCGAGGTGGCCGGCCTCCGCCTCAACTGGCACAAGCGCTACATTACGCTCGGTCCCGTCGCGACGTTGCTCGGTCTCGCCTTCAAGGCCTATGATCCCGATCATCTCGTGGGCAGCCGGGAAGAGCTCGGCATCACCGTGGCGCTGATCCCGACGAACCTGCCCGGCGTCGAGATCGGGCAGCGTCATCTGCCCTCGATGCAGGTCTTTCAGAACGGCCCGAATTGGGGCCGGGACGTCTTCATCCCGCTCGACTACGTCATCGGCGGCAAGGAGCGGCTGGGGCAGGGCTGGAAGATGCTGATGACGGCGCTCGCCGCCGGCCGCGGCATCTCGCTGCCGTCGCTGTCGGCGGCCGGGGCCGCCTATGCCGCGCGCACCACCGGCGCCTATGCGCGCATCCGCGAGCAGTTCGGCATCTCGATCTCCAAGTTCGAAGGCGTCGAGGAGCCGCTCGCCCGCATCGTCGCGACCGCCTACCAGCTCGACGCCGCGCGCCGGCTCACCTGCGCGGCACTGAACGCCGGCATCCATCCCGCCGTCATCTCCGGCATCATGAAGCTGCACGCGACTGAGCGGATGCGCACCGCGGTCGACGATGCCATGGACATTCATGGCGGCAAGGCCGTGATCGACGGTCCGCAAAATTATCTGGGCAATCTCCACCGCGCCGTGCCCGTCGGCATCACTGTGGAAGGCGCCAACATCCTGACCCGCAATCTCATCGTGTTCGGACAAGGAGCCATCCGCGCCCATCCTTACCTGCTCGACGAGATGAACGCGCTCGCCGATAGCGATCGCGAGCGCGGCCTCGGCGCGTTCGACAAGGCGTTCTGGAGGCATGTCGGCCACAGCTTCAGGACACTCTTCCGCGCCATGGGTCGCAGCTGGACCTTTGGCGCATTCGCCCCAGTGCCCGATGCGGGCGATGCCACGCCCTTCTATCGCCAGCTCTCGCGCTACTCGGCGGCCTTCGCGCTCTGTGCCGACATGGCGCTGCTGACGCTCGGCGGCGCGCTCAAGCGCAAGGAAATGCTGTCGGCCCGCTTCGGCGACATCCTGTCCGAGCTCTATCTGCTCTCGGCCGCGCTGAAGCGCTGGCAGGACGAGGGGCGGCAGAAGGAGGATTTTGCCGCGCTGGAATGGTGCATGGCGACCGGGTTCAAAACCATCGAGAACCGGCTCGCCGAAATCCTGGCCAATCTGCCGAACCGCTTCGTCGCCGGCTTCCTCAGGCTCGTGGTGCAGCCGTTCGGCGCCCGCGTGCTCGGCCCGTCCGACCGCATCGTGCACCAATGCGCTGCCATCGTGCTGGAGCCGTCGGCGGCGCGCGCGCGCCTCACGCCGGATCTGGCCCATGTCGACGACGACGGCGGCTTTGCCCGGCTGGAGCGCGCGTTCAAGCTGGTCGCGGCGACGGATGCGATCGCCAGGCGCATGCGTGCTGCGCATATCCGCGATTGGAAGGAGGCGGTGACCAAGGGCGTAATCACGCAAGCCGAGGGCGAGCAACTCGCCGCTGCCCGCGAAGCCGTCACAAAAGTGATAGAGGTCGACGATTTTGCGCCGGAGGCGCTGTCGCCGATTTACAGGAAAACCGTCAATGTGCATCAGTTCTTCCAGGAACTCGGTGAGCAGAGGGCGGCGAGCTGATGGCACGACCGGTATTCATCGTCGACGGCAGCCGGACGCCGTTCCTGAAGGCGCGTTCGGGGCCAGGGCCGTTCACGCCGGTCGATCTCGCCGTGCAATGCGGCCGACCGCTGCTGGCGCGCCAGCCGTTCTCGCCCGATAGCTTCGACCAGGTCATCCTCGGCTGCGTCAACGTGATCGCGGACGAGATGAACCCGGCCCGCGTCGCCGCGCTCCGGCTCGGCATGGGCGAGGACATGGTCGCCTTCACCGTGCAGATCAATTGCGGCTCGGGCATGCAGTCGATCGACACCGCCTACCGCTATATCCGCGAAGGCCATGCCGACATGGTTTTGGCCGGCGGCACCGAGGCGCTCAGCCACGCGCCGCTGGTCTGGCCGAATTCCGGCGTGCGCTGGTTCGCCGGCCTTGCCACCGCAAAGGGCATGGCCGCGAAGCTCGCCTCGGCGTTCAAGCTGAGGCCGCGCGATCTCAAGCCGATCATCGGCCTCGAGCGCGGCCTGACCGATCCCGTCACCGAGCTGAACATGGGCCAGACAGCCGAGGTCGTCGGCCATCTCTTCGGCATCACGCGCGCGCAGTCGGATGCCTACGCGGCCGACAGCCATCGCCGGCTCGCGCATGCGCAAAGCGCGGGTTATCTGAAGGGCGAGGTCGAAACCGCGTTTTCCCGCGACGGCAAGTTCTTCGACCACGACGATGGCGTGCGTCCGGACTCCACGGCGGAGACGCTCGCCAAGCTCCGGCCGGTGTTCGAGCGCCCGTGGGGCCAGGTTACCGCCGGCAATTCCTCCCAGATCACCGACGGTGCCTCCTGGGTGATCCTCGCCTCTGACGCTGCCGTTGCAAAGCACAAGCTGACGCCGAAAGCTGCGATCGTCGACAGCCATTGGGCCGCGCTCGACCCCAGCATCATGGGGCTCGGTCCGGTGATGTCGGTGACGCCGCTGCTGAAGCGCAACGACCTCACCCTCAAGGACGTCGAGACCTGGGAGCTGAACGAGGCCTTCGCAACGCAGGTGCTCGGCTGTCTCGCCGCCTGGAATGACGACAAGTTCTGCCGCGAAATATTGCGGCTCGACGGCGCGGCCGGCGAGATCGACCGCGAGCGGCTGAACGTCGACGGCGGCGCGATCTCGCTCGGCCACCCCGTCGGCACCTCCGGCAACCGCATCGTGCTGCATCTCGTCAACGCGATGAAGCGGCTCGGCACGCGGCGCGGAATTGCCACCGAATGCATCGGCGGCGGGCTCGGCGGCGCCATGCTGATCGAGGCGGTATGACCATGGATTCCAAGATCATGACCGTGCTCGCCGACCGCGTGCTGGAGCTCGGGCCGCGCCCTGCGCCGGATGGTCCCTACAAGCACTTCAAGCTGACGCGAGATGAAGACGGCGTCGCCTGGCTGCTGTTCGACCGCGCTGATGCCAGCGCCAACACGCTGTCCTCCGAGGTGATGGAGGAGTTCGACGCCGTGCTCGCGGCGATCGAGACCGAGCGCCCCGCCGGTCTCGTCATCCGCTCGGCAAAGCCGTCCGGCTTCATTGCCGGCGCCGACGTCAATGAATTCCGCGGTGCCAACGATCCCGGCATGGTGGAGACGCGCATCCGCGCCGCGCATGCGGTGGTCGACCATCTGGAAGCCTTGAGGCTGCCGACGGTCGCGGTCATCCACGGTTTCTGCCTCGGCGGCGGGCTCGAGGTGGCGCTGGCCTGCCAGGCGCGCATCGCCATCGATGGGGCGCGTTTCGGCTTCCCGGAGGTGATGCTCGGCCTGCATCCCGGCCTTGGCGGCACCGCGCGTTTCACTGCGCTCGTCAATCCGACGCAGTCGATGGCGCTGATGCTGACCGGGCGCACCATCGATGCGCGCCGAGCCAGATCGCTCGGCCTCGTCGACACCGTGACGCAGGAGCGGCATGTCCAGGGCGCGGTGAAGGATGCGCTGTTCGGCCGTCTGAAGCGGGCCAAGCCTGGTCTGCTGATGCGTGCCGCCAATCTCGGGCCGGTGCGCGGCCTGTTGGCCAAGCGCATGCGAGCGGAGGCCGCGAAGGCCGCATCGCGCGAGCATTATCCGGCGCCCTATGCGCTGATCGATCTCTGGGAAGCGCATGGCGGCAGCAAATCCGCGATGCTGAAGGCGGAACAGGCCTCGTTCGCCAAGCTGATGGTGACGCCGACCGCGCAGAATCTGATCCGGGTCTTCTTCCTGCGCGAGCAGATGAAGAAGGCGGCAGGCGCCGGCAACACGGTGAAGCATGTCCACGTCATCGGCGCCGGCGCGATGGGCGGCGACATCGCGGCCTGGTGTGCGGGGCAGGGCGTTCGCGTGTCGCTAGCCGACATGAAGCCGGAGCCGATCGCAGGCGCGGTCAAACGCGCGGCCGACCTCTACGGCAAGATCATCCGCAAGCCCACCGACGAGCGCGACGCGCTCGACCGCCTCATTCCCGACATGGACGGCGAGGGCGTCCGCAACGCCGATCTCATCATCGAGGCGGTGCCGGAAAAGCTGGAGCTGAAACAGAAGGTCTATGCCGGACTCGAGCCGCGGATGAAGCCCGGAGCCATCCTTGCGACGAACACGTCCAGCATCCCGCTGCAGGATCTGCGCACCACGCTGGCGCGGCCGGAGCGGCTGGTCGGCCTGCATTTCTTCAACCCGGTGTCGCGGCTGCAATTGGTCGAGGTTGTCAGCCATGACGGCAACGATGCACAGGTGCTGAAAGAGGCGCTCGCCTTCGTCGGCGCGATCGACCGCCTGCCATTGCCTGTGAAGAGCTCGCCCGGCTTCCTCGTCAACCGCGCGCTGACGCCCTACATGCTGGAAGCGATGGTGATGCTGGACGAGAAGATCGACCAGCGCCTGATCGATGAAGCGGCCGAGCAGTTCGGCATGCCGATGGGCCCGATCGAGCTGGCCGATCAGGTCGGGCTCGATATCTGCCTCGACGTCGGCGATATGCTGCGCACCAAGTTCGGCGATCTCCTGCCGCCGACGCCGGCCTGGCTGCGCGAGAAGGTCGCCAAGGGCGAGCTCGGCCGCAAGACCGGCAAGGGCTTTTACACTTGGAAGGACGGCAAGGCGGAGAAAGTAGCGTTGCCGGAGACCGGACCGCGGGTCACCGACCAGATGATCGACCGCCTGGTGTTGCCGATGTCCAATGTCTGCGTCGCGGCGCTTCGCGAGGGCATTGTCGACGATGCCGACGCGGTCGATGGCGCCATGATCTTCGGCACCGGTTATGCACCCTTCCGCGGTGGCCCGCTGAATTACGCGCGCACGCGCGGCGTGGAGAACATCGTATCCACTCTGCGCGCGCTGGCGGAACGATTCGGCGCGCGCTTCGCGCCCGATCCGGGCTGGGACAATTTCAAGTGAGAGCCATATGAGCGAACAAGCGGCCGGACCGAGCGGGGATCTCTGCATCCGCACGCTGGCGATGCCGGCCGACACCAATGCCAATGGCGACATCTTCGGCGGCTGGCTGCTCAGCCAGATGGACGTCGGCGGCGGCGTGTTCGCCTCGAAGGTCGCGCGGTCGCGCACCGTGACGGTCGCGATCGAGGCGATGAATTTTCGCAAAGCGGTCTATGTCGGCGATCTCGTCTCGGTCTACGCCAATCTCGTGCGCGTCGGGCGCACCTCGCTGACCGTGCATCTCGAGGCCTGGGCATTGCGGCGCAAGGAGTTGCATCCGTTCCTCGTCACCGACGGTCATTTCACCTACGTCTCGATCGACGACCACGGCCGTCCCCAGGCGATCCAGCGAAACGATCCGCCGATCGCGACGTAATCGCGCGCGACGCACTGTCCCATATTGCGAGGCCTTGCAGCGCCGCAGAACGCGGCACGAGCAAGTCACATCGTCGCGGCTTCGCCAAGAACCAGTCAAGAACCAGTCATAAAACGGATGAGGTCCCGGCGTACTCAATTGCGTGTCGATTCGGGGTGGAAACGCCGCAATGCCCTTGGGAACCTTTGGGCGGGAGCGCCGTTGTTTGCCCGCACTGAGGAAGCCACGGACTATGCCGGACAGCTACATCATCGAAGTCGATTCGCAGACCGCAGGTATCGTCGTTCGTTCTTCTGGAGGCTACTGCTTCTTCGCCTCATCGCACCGCTTCAACCGTCTCGAAGGCCAGCTCTTCCGCAACGCCCGCGAAGCCGAGCGCGCCGCGCGCAGGCTGATGAATGGCGAGGTGAAGGAGGCGGCGTAACTGTCATTCCGGCGCGCGAGGCGTGGTCGGAATTTTTTGCCGCCCTTGATGTTGCTGCCTTCTTCCTTCTCCCCTCATGTCCGCCGAAGCCTTGGCGAAGGCGGATGCGGGAGAAGGTGGCGCGAAGCGCCGGATAAGGGGTTGGCTCCGCGAATTCAATAGAGAGTTAGATCCGCGGATAGATACCCCTCACCCGACTTCGCTTTGCGAAGCCACCCTCTCCCGCAAGGGGAGAGGGGAAAGACGTGATCACAACTTCGTCGCCGCCCGCGACAACAGCTTCCACTCGTCGCCTTGCTTCTGCCAGTTCATCAGGATGTGAAGGTTGGTCGATACTTTTTTCCCATCGGCCGCCATCTCCTGCTCGCCCAGCCAGTGGAAACGCACGATCGCTGCGGGGCCGACGACCTTGATGGTGGGATCCTTGTATTCGATGGACAGAAACTTCGATTTGCCGTCGGTGGCGTTGGCGATGAACGCCGCCTTGTCTTCGACCTTGCCGCTGGAATGGCTGTAGCTCAGTTCCTCCGCGCAGAGCGCGCCGAGCGCCTTGGGATCGGCCGCGATCTGGGCGAGGCGGAAGGCCTCGACCCTCTTCGCCACGGCGTCCTCGTCTGCCGAAGCGGCGAGCGCCGGCGTGGCGAACGCAAGCGCGGACACGGCGAGCGTCGAGAGAGCCAGATCCCGTCGGTTGATCGTCATCGTTTCCTCCTTTTTGATCTTGCAATCAGTGTTGCAGTCGCACGCGACTTTGTCGAGTGTCACCTGCCTCATGTGGATGCGTCATTGCGCGATCGAGGCCGTATTGATACGCCTTCCGCATCGATGCGCCGCGCATTTGGGAAAGTACGGAAATGATCGAGACCAAACACGATGGAATGGGCCGGGCGCTGTTGTTCGACATCGACGGCACGCTCGCCGACACCGATCCGTTGCACTTGAAGGCTTTCAACCAGGTGCTCGGCCCGCACGGACACGTCTTCGATCACGCACGTTTCTCCCTCGAGCTGCAGGGCTTCGCCAATGTCGCGATCGGCGAGCGCTTTCTGCCCCACGAGGCGCCGGAGCGGCGCGCTCTCATCCTCGAAGAGAAGGAGGAGGTCTTCCGCACGCTGGTGGCCGGGCAGATCGCGCCGCTGCCGGGCCTGATGGCGCTGCTCGACCGCGCCGATGGCGCCGGCATCCCCATGGTCGCCGTGACCAACGCGCCGCGTCTCAACGCCGAGCTGCTGCTCTCAGGACTCGGCATCACGCATCGTTTCAAGGCGCTGGTGATCGGCGCCGAGCTGCCGCACGGCAAGCCGCATCCGCTGCCCTATCAGGAAGGGCTGCGTTTCGTCGGCGCGAGCCCGCGAGCCTCGATCGCATTCGAGGACTCCCGCACCGGCGTGCAGTCCGCAACGGCCGCCGGCATTCCGACTGTCGGCATCCGCACCAGCCTCAGCCATGCTGACCTGGTTGGAGCAGGCGCGGTCGCCTCCGCCAGCGCGTTCGACGACCCGACGCTGCTCGCACGTCTTGCAAGTGCCATGGGGTGGTAAGAAATGGCATTGTGAGGACCTTCATCCGTCAACCGTGATCGGCGTCCGCATTGACCGCAGGCGCGAACCGCCGCACCATGCATCATTCTGATTTGAGGCCTTTGCCGTGACCGGATTGACCCATCGCCAAGCCGAAATCCTCAACATCGCGCGCGCCTCCGGCCGCGTCATGGTCGAGGAGCTGGCGCGCCGCTTCGAGGTGTCGGCGCAGACCATCCGCAAGGATCTCAACGATCTCTGTGAGCGGCGTTCGCTGACCCGCATCCATGGCGGCGCCATCATCGCCTCGGGCGTGGAAAACCTCGCCTATGAGGCGCGCCGCTTCGTCGCCGCCGACGAGAAGAAGGCGATTGGCGCTGCCGCCGCCTCGCTGATCCCGAACGGCTGCTCGCTCTTCATCAACATCGGCACCACGACGGAGGAGGTGGCGAGCGCGCTGACCTCGCATGAGGATCTGCTCGTCATCACCAACAACCTCAATGTCGCCATGCTGCTCTACCGCCATCCGCGCATCGAGGTGGTGGTCGCCGGCGGCACGGTGCGGCGCGCCGATGGCGCCGTGGTCGGCTCGACCGCGACGCAGCTGATCGGACAGTTCAAGGTCGACTATGCCATCATCGGCGCCTCGGCGATCGACGAGGAGGGCGCGCTGCTCGACTTCGACTACCGCGAGGTGCAGGTGGCGCAGGCCATCATCGCCAATGCCCGCAGCGTCATGCTGGTCGCCGATTCCACAAAACTTCGCCGCAGCGCGCCGGTGCGCATCGCCCACATCACCCAGATCCAGACCTTCGTCACTGACCAGGAGCTGCCCGAGCGCCTCGCCACCATCTGCCACAGCAAGGGCATCGAGGTGGTCGAGGCGATGCCGAAGGGCGCGGAGGTCGACGATGCGTCGGCCGAGGTGCAGGATGCCGCACCGGAAGCCGCACCAGTGGTGCGGCTGAGATAGAGGCTAAGCGTCGTCCCAGGGGTTGAGCAGCGGAACGCCGAAGGCCGCAAAATCCTTCACGTTGCGTGTGACGAGTGTGAGATCGTTGACCAGCGCAGTCGCCGCAAAGAAGCCGTCCATGACGGACAATGCGACGCCGCTCTTGCGGCTCTGCGCCATGAGGTCACCCCAACGCTCGGCCACTGTTTGGTCGATCGGCAGGACGCGCTCGGCAAACCGCGCAGGCAAATCGTGGGCAAGCCAGACGGCCAGCGCGGTGCGTCGGCGACCATCCTCAAGCAATGCGATGCCACGGCGAAGCTCGGCGATCGAGGCGACGCTGATGAACGCACGGTCCTCATCGATCCTATCCAGCCATGCCACAACTTTTGGCGAAGGCGCGGGCCGCTGAACTTCCGAAAGCACGTTGGTGTCCAGCAAAAGGTTCATGGCACTTCGTCGCGTGGCGTGTCGTGCAGCCGGTCGAGTTCAAGGTCAACGCCGCGTAATGGCGAGGCCAGCAGGAATTCGGCCAGGGTGCCCTTGCGCGCTGTCTTGCGCGCCCATTCCTCGACGGAAACGATGACGGCATTCGGCTTGCCGTGACGGGTGATGACCTGCGGGCCGGTCTGAGCGCGGTCGAGCACCTCGGACAGTCGCGCCTTGGCATTGGCCAACGTCCAGCTGTCATTCGTTGGAAGCGCGTCGGGTTCAACGTTACGATTGACCATAGGGATTAACCATTTTGACTAGTATGACTATAATCGCTCGACGCTGACCAATCAAGGTGCTGGTGCCTCCCAAATCGCCGTGGCGCTGCCCAACATGAACTCCTCTTGCTCACCAAGAAACTTCCGCTTTCGCTTCCTTTCGCCTCTCTTTCATCTTGCTTTCGTTTTTCGGTGTGATCTAATCAAAAGCGAAAGTAGCCGCTTGATGGAACGGGCGGTCGCCGGGGGATGCGTCTGTTGGAGCGTATTTTCGATCTCGCCATCATCGGAGGCGGTGTTAACGGCTGCGGCATTGCGCGTGACGCGGTCGGCCGCGGCAATACCGTTTTCCTGTGCGAAATGAACGATCTGGCGAGCGGGACATCGTCGTGGTCGACCAAGCTCGTGCATGGCGGCCTGCGCTATCTCGAATATTACGAGTTTCGGCTGGTCCGCGAGGCCCTGATCGAGCGCGAGATCCTCTGGGGCATCGCGCCCCACATCATCCGGCCCCTGCGATTCGTTCTGCCGCATCACGCCGGCCTGCGCCCGGCCTGGCTGCTGCGCCTCGGCCTCTTCCTCTATGATCACATCGGCGGCCGTCACCTGTTGCCGGCGACCCGCTCGGTCGATCTCAAGCGCGATGAGGTCGGCAAGCCGCTGATCCCGAACCGCTACAGCCGCGCCTTCGAATATTCGGACTGCTTCGTCGACGACGCCCGCCTCGTCGTGCTCAATGCGCGCGATGCCGCCGACAAGGGCGCCGAGATCCGCACCCGAACCCGCGCCACCGAGATTCGCCAGTCGGACGGCGTCTGGACCGTCAGCATGGTCGATACGCTGACCGGCGCGCGCTCGCAGATCCAGGCCAAGGCGCTGATCAATGCTGGCGGACCCTGGGTCGAGGACGTGCTCGGCCGCGGCGCCGGCGTGAATGCGAAAGCCAAGGTGCGCCTGGTGCAGGGCTCGCACATCGTCGTGAAGAAGCTCTACGACCACGACCGCGCCTACATGTTCCAGAATGCCGATGGCCGCATCATCTTCGTGATCCCGTACCAGGACGACTTCACGCTGATCGGCACCACCGACCGCGACTATGACGGCGATCCTGCCAAGGTGAAGGCGACGACTGAAGAGATCGAGTATCTTTGCAAGGCGGCCAGCGAATATCTGGCCAAGCCCGTCGCGCCCGCCGACGTGGTCTGGACCTATTCCGGCGTGCGTCCGCTCTATGACGATGGCGCCAGCGAGGCCAAGGCCGCGACGCGCGACTACGTGTTCGAGCTCGACACGCCCGGCGGCGTGCCGCTGCTGTCGATCTATGGCGGCAAGATCACGACCTATCGCAGGCTCGCCGAAGAGGCCCTGGAGCGCCTTGCGCCTTACTTGCGCAGTGCGAAAGCGCGCGAGGGCTGGACCGGCAAATGGCCGCTGCCGGGCGGTGACATGAACGTATCCGACATCGACGGCCTGATCGCCGAGCTGCAGCGCGGCTATCCCTTCCTCAGCCATGAGCATGCGCGGCGCCTGGCGCGCGCCTATGGCACCCGTGCCATCAAGCTGCTCGGCGATGCAAAATCGGCTGCGGATCTCGGCCAGGCCTTTGGCGCCACGCTAACCGAGCGCGAGGTCCGCTATCTCATGGCCAATGAATGGGCCGTCACCGCCGACGACGTGGTCTGGCGCCGTTCCAAGCTCGGCCTGCGACTATCTGCCGACGAGATCGCGACCCTCGACGACTGGATCAGGAGCCATGCCGTGGCGCAAAGTCCCCTGCTGGAAACGGGAGGACGCTCATGACCGTGACACTCGATCACGTGACCCGGACCGTGGAAGGCGTGCCGCACATCCGTGACGTCTCGCTGAGGCTCGAGAGCGGTACGCTCAACGTGCTGCTCGGGCCGACGCTGTCAGGCAAGACCTCGATCATGCGGTTGCTCGCCGGCCTCGACAAGCCGACCACGGGCAAGGTGTTCGTCAACGGCAAGGACGTCACCGGCGCCGACGTGCGCCAGCGCTCGGTCGCGATGGTGTACCAGCAGTTCATCAACTACCCCTCGCTCACGGTCTACGAGAACATCGCCTCGCCCCTGCGCGTGCAGGGCAAGCCGCGCGACGAGATCGAGGCGCGCGTCGCCGAGGCCGCAAAGCTGCTGCGGCTCGAGCCGTTCCTGAAGCGCACGCCGCTCCAGCTCTCCGGCGGCCAGCAGCAGCGCACCGCGATCGCACGCGCGCTGGTCAAGGGTGCCGACCTCGTGCTGCTCGACGAGCCGCTCGCCAATCTCGACTACAAGCTGCGCGAGGAGCTGCGGGCGGAGCTGCCGCGCATCTTCGAGGCCTCCGGCGCGATCTTCGTCTATGCCACAACCGAGCCGACCGAGGCGCTGCTGCTCGGCGGCAACACGGTGTGCATGTGGGAGGGCCAGGCGCTGCAGATGGGTGAGACCACCAATGTCTATCGCCGGCCGCAGACCTTACGCGTTGCGCAGGTGTTTTCGGATCCGCCGCTGAATCTCGTGGGCCTCGAGAAGGGGAACGGCATGGTCCAATATGCGGGCGGGAGTGCAGCGCCCGCGTCCGGGCTTTATGCCGGTCTGCCCGACGGCTTCTATCGCGTCGGCTTTCGTGCCCATCAGCTCGGGCTTGCCAATGGCGAGGCCGACCGTCACGCCTTCCACGCCACTGTCACGGTGACCGAGATCACGGGTTCGGAGAGCTTCGTGCATCTGACCCGCGACGGATCGAATTGGGTGGCGGTGCTGCACGGCGTGCACGAGTTCGAGCCGGGCCAGATGCTCGATGCCGTGCTCGATCCCAATGATGTCTTCGTCTTCGATGCTGCCGACCGTCTGGTCGCGGCACCGGGCTCTTAGGAGGGAGATGCGCCATGGCCCGCATTGACCTCGTCGATCTCGCCCATTCCTACGGCGGCAACGATGCGCCGCAGGAGAGCTTTGCGCTCAAGCCTGTCACCATGACCTGGCGGCAGGGCGGCGCCTATGCGCTGCTCGGCCCCTCCGGCTGCGGCAAGACCACGCTTCTGAACGTCATCTCCGGCATCATCACGCCGTCGCGGGGGAAGATCCTGTTCGACGGCAAGGACATCACACCGCTGTCAACCCAGAAGCGCAACATCGCGCAGGTGTTCCAGTTTCCGGTGATCTACGACACCATGACGGTGGGGGAGAATCTGGCGTTTCCGCTGAAGAATCGCGGCGTGCCGAAGGCCGACATTGACAGGCGCGTCGCCGAGATCGGTCGCCTGCTCGATCTCGAGCCCTATCTGAACCGCAAGGCCACGCGCCTGACCGCCGACGCCAAGCAGAAGATCTCGCTCGGCCGCGGTCTCGTGCGCAACGACGTTGCCGCCGTGCTGTTCGACGAGCCGCTGACGGTGATCGATCCCGAGCTGAAATGGCAGCTCCGCTCCAAGCTGAAGGCGCTGCATCGCGAGCTCGACCTCACGATGATCTATGTCACCCATGACCAGACCGAGGCGCTGACCTTCGCCGACACCGTGGTCGTCATGCATGACGGCCGCGTCGTGCAGAGCGGCACGCCGGCCGAGCTGTTCGACAGGCCGGCGCATACGTTCGTCGGCTATTTCATCGGTTCGCCCGGCATGAACATCCTGCCGGCCGAGGTGAGGGGGCGCGAGGCCAGGATCGACGGCCACGTCATCGCGCTGAACCGCAGCTACGACAACCTGCCTGCAGGGGCGAAGATCGAGATCGGCGTCCGTCCCGAATTCGTCGAGGTGGTCGCGCCCGCACCTGGCCTGCTCACCGCCAGGATCGAGCGCATCGACGATCTCGGCCGCATCCGCTTCGCGCGCGTGCGCGTCGTCGACGCCAAGCTCGCGGCGCGCGCTCCTGGCGGCTTCACCAGCGCGGACGGTACCGCCGGGCTGAAATTCGATCCGTCGCACGTCCACGTCTATGCCGACAGCCTTCTGGTGGAGGGAGCCGCCTGATGGACAAGACCGTCAACCAAAAAGCCTGGTTCCTGGTGCTGCCGGTGTTCCTGGTCGTCGCCTTCTCGGCGGTGCTGCCGCTGATGACGGTGGTGAACTATTCGATGCAGGACACCTTCGGCAACAACCAGTTCTTCTGGAACGGCGTGGGCTGGTTCAAGGAGCTGCTCGATCCCTCCACCGACCTCGGCGGCCGCTTCCTCGCCTCGCTCGGCCGCAACCTGTTCTTCTCGCTCGTCATCCTGGCCATCGAGGTGCCGCTCGGCATCGTCGTCGCGTTGTCGATGCCGCGCGAGGGCTGGACCGTCGCAGCCTGCCTCGTCATTCTCGCGCTGCCGCTGCTGATCCCCTGGAACGTGGTCGGCACCATCTGGCAGATCTTCGGGCGTCCCGACATCGGCCTGCTCGGCTACGTCCTCAATGCCATGGGCTTCGATTACAATTACGTCTCCAACGACGTCGATGCCTGGTTCACGGTCATCGTGATGGACGTCTGGCACTGGACCAGCCTCGTCGCGCTGCTGTGCTATGCCGGCCTGAAGTCGATTCCCGAAGCCTATTACCAGGCCGCGCAGATCGACGGCGCCTCGCGCTGGGCCGTGTTCAAGGCGATCCAGCTGCCGAAGATGAACCGCGTGCTCTTGATCGCGGTGCTGCTGCGCTTCATGGACAGCTTCATGATCTACACCGAGCCGTTCGTCGTCACCGGTGGCGGGCCCGGCAATTCCACCACCTTCGTGTCGATCGAGCTGGTCAAGATTGCGCTCGGCCAGTTCGACCTCGGCAAGGCCGCGGCGCTGTCGCTGGTCTACAACCTCATCATCCTGATCGTCTGCTGGATCTTCTACACCGTCATGACCAATGCCGGTGTCGAACGCAAAGTCCAGGCTTCGAGCGAGCCGGCGGCGGAGCCCAAGCCCGCGGCCGCGCTCAAGCCCGTGCCCGCACTCGAGCCAAGGGAAGGAGTGGCCTGATGCATTCGATCCCCGGCCGTCGCCTCATCATGGGGCTGTTCCTGATCTTCCTGCTGCTGCCGATCTACTGGCTCGTCAACATGAGCTTCAAGACCAACAGCGAGATCGTCTCGACGATGACGCTGTGGCCGCACACTCCGACGCTGCAGCACTACAAGCGCATCTTCACCGACGAGAGCTGGTATTCGGGCTACATCAATTCGCTCGAATACGTCGTCCTCAACACCATCATCTCGATCGCCGTGGCGCTGCCGGCGGCTTACGCCTTCTCGCGCTACCGTTTCCTCGGTGACAAGCATTTATTCTTCTGGCTGTTGTCGAACCGCATGGCGCCGGCGGCGGTCTATGCGCTGCCGTTCTTCAATCTCTATTCGGCGATCGGCCTGTTCGACACCCCCTGGGCCGTCGCGCTCGCGCACTGCATCTTCAACGTGCCGCTCGCGGTGTGGATCCTCGAAGGCTTCGTCTCCGGCGTGCCGCGCGAGATCGACGAGACCGCGTTCCTCGACGGCTATTCCTTCCCGCGCTTCTTCATCAAGATCCTGGTGCCGCTGATCGCGAGCGGCATCGGCGTCGCCGCCTTCTTCTGCTTCATGTTCTCCTGGGTCGAGCTCTTGCTCGCGCGCACGCTGACGTCGGTGCATGCCAAGCCGATCGCAGCGATCATGACGCGTACGGTGTCGGCGGCCGGCATGGATTGGGGCCTGCTCGCCGCCGCCGGGGTGCTCACCATTATTCCGGGCGCGCTGGTGATCTGGTTCGTCCGCAACTACATCGCGCGCGGTTTCGCGCTCGGCCGCGTCTGAGGAGGCATCAATGGAATCCATCGCATGGATGGCCTGGACGCTGCCGACCGCGATCTTCTTCGCCGCGCTCGCCTGCACGCTTCTCGTGATGACCTGGCTCGCCGCGGTCTATCCCGAGGCCGAGCGTGTCGGCGTGCTGCGCATCCCGACCACGCGCGGCGACCGCCTGTTCATCTCGCTGATTGCGGCCGCCGTCATCCACCTCGCGTGGATCGGCCTCGTCGGCACCGACGCGATCGCTACGCTGCCTATCGGCGAGGAGGGGTTTGAAATCTCGAGCCTGTGGCTCGCATCAGGAATTTCGCTGGTCACGGCCGCGCTCATTTTCCGCACGGTCTGAAGCTTGCGAAGGGACGGCCAGATCCGGGACCAACCCGGGCCTGTATAAAAGTTTGTCGCTGCAACGGAGGAACAACATGCGACAGTTTAGGAGAAGGAAAGGTCCATTGACCAAGAATAGTTTTCTGACCATGTCCAGCGCCGCTGCGATCATCGCGGTGTCGTTCGCCGTCTCGGCGCCGGTTCGCGCCGCCGACGAGGCCGTGATCCAGAAGTGGATCGCGGAATTCACGCCTTCGACGCTGTCGAAGGAAGACCAGAAGAAGGAGCTGGAGTGGTTCGCCAAGGCCGCCGAGCCCTTCAAGGGCATGGAGATCAACGTCGTCTCCGAGACGATCACGACTCATGAATACGAGGCGCAGACGCTCGCCAAGGCATTCTCCGAGCTGACCGGCATCAAGCTCAAGCACGATCTCATCCAGGAAGGTGACGTCGTCGAGAAGCTGCAGACCCAGATGCAGTCGGGCAAGAACGTCTATGACGGCTGGATCAACGACTCCGACCTGATCGGCACGCATTTCCGCTACGGCCAGACCATTGCGCTCTCCGACTACATGACCGGCGAGGGCAAGGACGTCACCAACCCCATGCTCGACGTCAACGACTTCATCGGCAAGTCGTTCGGCACCGGGCCGGACGGCAAGCTCTACCAGCTGCCCGACCAGCAGTTCGCGAACCTCTACTGGTTCCGCTACGACTGGTTCACCAATGCCGACTACAAGGCCAAGTTCAAGGCCAAGTATGGCTACGAGCTCGGCGTGCCCGTGAACTGGTCGGCTTATGAAGACATCGCCGAGTTCTTCACCAACGACATCAAGGAGATCAACGGCGTCAAGGTCTACGGCCATATGGACTATGGCAAGAAGGACCCCTCGCTCGGATGGCGCTTCACCGACGCCTGGCTGTCGATGGCCGGCAACGGTGACAAGGGCATTCCGAACGGTCTGCCGGTCGACGAATGGGGCATCCGGATGGAGGGCTGCCGCCCGGTCGGCTCTTCGGTGGAGCGTGGCGGCGACACCAATGGTCCGGCCGCAGTCTACTCGATCACGAAGTATCTCGACTGGATGAAGAAGTACGCCCCGCCGCAGGCGCAGGGCATGACCTTCTCCGAGTCCGGCCCCGTGCCGTCGCAGGGCAACATCGCCCAGCAGATGTTCTGGTACACCGCCTTCACTGCCGACATGGTGAAGCCGGGTCTGCCGGTGGTGAATGCGGACGGTACGCCGAAGTGGCGTATGGCTCCGTCGCCGCACGGCTCCTACTGGAAGGAAGGCATGAAGCTCGGCTACCAGGACGCTGGCTCCGCCACGCTGCTGAAGTCGACTCCGCCGGATCGCCGCAAGGCAGCCTGGCTCTATCTCCAGTTCATCGTCTCCAAGTCGGTGAGCTTGAAGAAGAGCCATGTCGGTCTCACCTTCATCCGTGAATCCGACATCTGGGACAAGTCGTTCACCGAGCGTGCGCCGAAGCTCGGCGGCCTGATCGAGTTCTACCGCTCGCCCGCGCGCGTGCAGTGGACCCCGACCGGCAACAACGTGCCCGACTATCCGAAGCTCGCGCAGCTGTGGTGGCAGAACATCGGCGATGCGTCGTCCGGTGCGAAGACGCCGCAGCAGGCGATGGATGCTCTCGCGGCGGCCCAGGACTCCGTGCTGGAGCGTCTGGAGAAGTCCGGCGTGCAGGGCGCCTGCGGTCCGAAGCTGCACAAGAAGGAGTCGGCCGAGTACTGGTTCGCCAAGGCCCAGAAGGACGGCACCATCGCGCCACAGCGCAAGCTCGCCAACGAGAAGCCGAAGGGCGAGACGGTGGACTACGACACCCTGATCAAGTCGTGGCCCGCCACTCCGCCCAAGCGCGCGGAAGTGAAGTAAGCGGCGCTTAGAGCGATATCAAACACGAAAGGCCGGGAGCGATCCCGGCCTTTTTCTTTTGTCGTTGTGGTGCGAGGGTTTTTCACACCCTCGGTGTCATTGCCCACGAAGGCGGGCAATCCATTATTCCAGAGACGGTCGTGGTTGAACCGAGAAGCCGCGGCGTACTGGATGCCCCGCCTTCGCGGGGCATGACCAGCGTCATGTGTGGAGAAGAACCTACTCCGCCGGCTCGGCCGCCAGCGTCGGGTAATCCGTGTAGCCCTTCGCACCACCGCCGTAGAAGGTGTTCTTGTCCCAGTCGTTCAGCGCCGCACCCGCCTTCAAGCGTTCGACCAGGTCGGGGTTGGAGATGAACGGCTTGCCGAAGGCGATGAGGTCGGCGGCGTTCGCCTCCAGCACTTTGCTGGCGAGGTCGAAATCGTAGCCATTGTTGGCGACGTAGGCGCCCGAGAAGCGGTTGCGCAACGATGCATAGTCGAACGGCGCGATGTCGCGCGGCCCGCCGGTGGCGCCCTCGACCACGTGGAGATAGACCAGCTTCAACGCGCTGAGGCCGTCGACGATGTGATCGTACAGGGCCTGCGGGTTGGAATCCGAGATGTCGTTGGCCGGCGTCACCGGCGAGATGCGGATGCCGGTGCGCCCGGCGCCGGCCTCGGCGACGACGGCCTTGGAGACCTCCAGCATCAGCTTCGCGCGGTTCTCGATCGAGCCGCCATAGGCATCAGTGCGCTTGTTGGCGCCGTCCTTGGCGAACTGCTCGAGCAGATAGCCGTTGGCGCCGTGGATTTCGACGCCGTCGAAGCCGGATTCCAGCGCGTTCTTCGTGGCGCGCTTGAAGTCGTCGATGATCCCGGGAATCTCGGAGAGCTCGAGCGCGCGCGGCTCGGAGACGTCGGCGAAGCCGCCGTTGACGAAGGTCTTGCCCTTGGCTCGGATCGCGCTCGGTGCCACCGGGGCTGCGCCATTCGCCTGCAGATCGACATGCGAGATGCGGCCGACATGCCAGAGCTGGATGAAGATCTTGCCGCCGCGTTCATGCACCTTGTCGGTGACCTTGCGCCAGCCGGCGACCTGCTCCTTGCTATAGATGCCGGGCGTGTCCTGGTAGCCCTGACCTTGTTGCGAGACCTGGCTCGCCTCGGTGATCAGCAGGCCCGCGGATGCACGCTGGGCGTAATAATCGGCGGCGAGCGGACCGGGCACGAAGGTGCCGGGTACGGCGCGGTTGCGCGTCAGCGGCGCCATGACCAGACGGTTGGCCAGCGTGATGGGACCGAGCTTGTAGGTCTCAAACAATTTGGTCGAACGGCTCATGGGAATGCTTCCAGGCGATGAGAGGTCTCGAACAATTGTGCATCGCGGCATCGGGCGCAAGGGATGAGCCATACGCAAAGTGCAGACGAGCTGCGCGGCAGGGCGCGCGTAGCATAATTCGTGTGCAATGTCGGCTGCGACAGTGAAATCCCACTGTCGCGGCCGTGCGATTTCAGAAATCAGTTCGCGCCGAGGAAATCGCGCTTGCCGATCTCAACGCCGTTGTGACGCAAGATGCCGTGGGCGATCGCGGCGTGGAAATAGAGGTTCGGCAGCGAGAACGAGCTCAGGAATTGCTGTCCCGTCATGGTGATGGTCTTGCCGGGGCCGATCGGAAAGGTGACGTCCTTGGCGTCGGCGCCCTCAAACTGCTCGGGCTTGAAGGATTTGACATAGTCGATCGTTTTCGCCAGCCGCTGCTTCAACTCCGCAAAGCTCGTTTCGGTGTCGGGCGTCGAGGGGACCTCGCTATGCGTCAGCCGCGCACAGCCTCTGGTCGGATAGTCGCTGACCAGCTGTATCTGCCGCGACAGCGGCAGCATGTCCGGGAAGAGGCGCGAGCCGAGCAGGACGCTGGGATCGATCTTCCTGGCCGCGCAATGCGCCTCAGCTTTGGTGAGCAGCCCGGTCACGCTGTTCAGCATCTGCAAATAAGCGGGGACGACGGCGTCGTAGAAGGACATGTGATGCTCGCTTCAAAGGGTGGGAAATCTCAGGAGAAAACCTGAGCCACTCACATGGGAGCCTCATGGAAAATTGCAATCGCGGAAAGCCACTTGTGCGATGCGAAAATTCCATCGCGCCACCGTCTTCGCCGTCATCGCCGCCACACCCTCGCTGTCATCGCCCGGCTTGACCGGGCGATCCAGTACTCCGAGGCAGTTGTGATTGAACCGTCAGGCCGCGGCGTACTGGATTCCCCGCCTTCGCGGGGAATGACCACGGATAGTTATTCAGCGCACCGTCGTCTGTGGCGGCGCCTGCGCCGTGCCGCCGCGCATGCGCGCAAGCAGCTCGGCGGTCGGCCAGGAATCCGCCGGCAGGCCGTACTTGATCTGCGTCGCCTTCACCGCGGCGCGGCTCTGCTGCCCCAGCACACCGTCGACCTTGCCGACGTTGAAGCCGGCGCGCACCAGCAGCTGCTGCAATTCCTTGAGCTCGTTGAACGGCAGCTGCGCGACCGGCGCAGCCGGCTTGCGCATCGGCGCGGCCCCGGCGATGCGCGAGGCGAGATAGCCCGCGGTGGTCGCGTAGATCAGCGAGTTGTTCCACTCGGTGTAAGCCGCGAAATTCGGATAGGCCATGAAGGCCGGCCCGAAGCGTCCCATCGGCAGCAGCACGGAGGCTGCGAGATTGTCGTTCGGCAAGGGCCGGCCGTCGGGATAGGTGACGCCGAGTTGCGCCCATGTCGAGCGCGGCTCGCGTATCGTGAGATCGGTCTTTTCCCACGGCAGGTTCGGCGGCACCTTGATCTCCTCCAGCCACGGCTCGCCGCGCCGCCACTTCAATCCGTTTGCGATGTAGTTCGCGGTCGAGCCGATCACGTCGGCCGGCGAGCGCAACAGATCGCGCCGTCCGTCGCCGTCAAAGTCGACCGCGTAGTTGACGTAGTGCACGGGCAGGAATTGGGTCTGGCCGAGCTCGCCGGCCCAGGAGCCGATCATCTCGTCGGGATGCAGATCGCCGCGGTCGATGATCTTCAGCGCCGCGATGGTCTCGTTCACGAACATCTCCGAACGGCGGCAATCATAGGCGAGCGACACCAGCGATTTCAGCGTCGGCAAATTGCCCATGTTGGCGCCGAAATCGCTCTCAAGGCCCCAGAACGCGGCGATCACCGCGGGCGGCACGCCGTATTCCTTTTCCGCGCGCGCAAACGCCGCGGCGTATTGCTTGATGTGCTGCTGCCCGTTCTGCATGCGATAGGCCGCGGCCATGCGGCCGGCGAATTCGGTGAAGAGCTGTCCGAACACGCGCTGGCCGCGGTCGCGGTTGACGATGCCCTGGTCGTAGACGAGATAGGGCGATGCCTCCGCGATCGTGCGCTGCGACACGCCGGCGGCCACCGCCTGTTGCTTCACCTCGGTCAGGAAGCGATCGAAGCTCGCGCCATTGTGGCACGAGGCGGCGCGCGGCGAGGCGGCCTTCGGCACTGCGGGCTTGGCAGGAGGCGGAAGCATTTGGGCGGATGCCGTGGCCGTGCATGCGATAAGCGCGAGGGCCGCGATCGGAAATCGGGTCTGGACCATGGGGGTTCCGGCGGGGAAGGGCAGGCGTGGATTCGGCCGAAGTTTAGGGGAAGCGGCCGCCCCAGGCCATCCCCACCCTGCACCTGATCTGGAGGACGATAGGTCGCCCGCCTTGGTGCGCAGGGGCATGTATTCAGAAATCAAGCCATCGGCTCGGTTGGATCAATCCCGCCGAATCGGGGTTGACCTGTCGAAACCGTTACGGAAAGGCTCGATCTGTGGCCGAGTTGCCTCCGGCGTCGACGCAACGAACACCGGCCGTGCGAGCCGCAACCTCGCCCATGCTCACGGCCGGCGGCATCGTCCTAGCCATCGGAGCCCTGTATCTCGGCCGGGAAATCTTCGTTCCCTTTGCCCTTGCCATCCTGCTGAGCTTCGTTCTCACGCCCTTGGTCAATTGGCTGAGACGTTGGAAAGTGCCCCGCATTGCAGCGGTGCTAATTGCCGTTTCCATTGCCTTCATCGTCGTCGCAGGGGTCGCCTTGGTCGTTGGGCGCCAACTGGTCCAACTCGCCAGCAACCTTCCCAATTATCAGACCACCATCACCGAGAAGATCCGCTCGTTGCAAAGCTCTGCGCCGGGCGGCGGGGTCGTCGACGCCGTTACCACGACGATGCAGGATCTCGGCAGAGAGATCTCGGGAGATGAGAAAAAGTCGGCGGCTGCATCCTCCCGGCTTGGCACCGGCAGTGAGAGTCGGGAGCCTGTCACCGTGCGGGTGGAGCCGCCACAGCCGAGACCGCTGGAGCTCATTCGATCGGTCATAGGTCCATTGCTGGCGCCGCTTGCGACTTCCGGGCTGGTCGTCATTTTCGTGATCTTCGTGCTGCTCGAGCGCGAAGACCTGCGCGACCGATTCATCAAGTTAGCCGGAGCCGGTGACCTTCAGAAGAGTACTCAGGCCATCAACGATGCTGCCTCGCGGGTCAGCCGCTATCTGCTGATGCAGCTTGTTGTCAATCTGACTTACGGCGTGCCGATCGGTGTTGCACTCTACTTTGTTGGCGTGCCGAACGCGATTCTTTGGGGCTTGCTCGCAGCGGTACTTCGATTCATTCCCTACCTCGGTCCTTTCCTGGCTGCTATATTTCCCGTTGCCCTGGCCATCGCCGTCGATCCCGGCTGGACGATGCTGTTCTGGGTCGTCGGTTTGTTCGTTACGGCTGAACTCGTCAGCAACAATGTTGTCGAGCCTTGGCTTTACGGATCCAGCACCGGGCTGTCGTCCCTCGCAATTATCATCGCCGCGATCTTCTGGACGATGCTGTGGGGACCCGTCGGGCTGTTTCTGGCGACACCTTTGACCGTCTGCCTTGTCGTCATGGGGCGCTACGTCCCGCAGTTGGAGTTCTTGGGCGTTCTGCTCGGCAGCGACCCTGTGCTCGCGCCGGAGGAGCAACTCTACCAGCGCCTATTGGCCGGCAATCTGGAGGAGGCGGTTGAGTTCGCCGAGAACTATGTCGACGAGTGTTCCTCGCGCGAGCTGTACGACAACGTCGGAATTCCGGCGCTGCGCCTGGCGGAGAATGATCGTCAGCGCAGCAGCATCGACACCAATTACCGGCGTCTCGTTGCGGATACGGCTATCTCGGTTGTCCGGGAGGTTGATGACCACATCCGCGAAAAGGCGAATGCAGTGGACGAGGGAAATCACACCGCGCAGCGACCATGCGTCCTCTGTCTCGCTGGACGCACGGAGCTCGATCATGCAGCGGCGGAGATGCTCGCGCAGGTGCTCGAGGAGCGCACCATCGGCGCCAAGGTCTTGCCGCCGATCGCGGTCAGTCGGGGAGCATTGGAGCAACTCGATCTCCAGGGGGTCGACGTGGTGTGTCTGTCCTACTTTCACCCGCAGCCGCAGGTCTACGCCCGCTATGTCTTTCGTCGCCTGCGCCGTCGGGCTCCACAGGTGAAGCTTGCCGCCTGCTGCTGGAATTTGATCGCCGGAACGGAACAGACGGGAGAGCTCAAGACCCAGATGGCGGCCGACGCGGCATTCGCCTCTCTCCAAGCATGCGTCGAGCAGGTTGAAGCATGGGTCGGTCGCGCGGCAGCTCTCGGCGATACGCCCCAGCTCACGGCCGACGCCGAACGTGCGCAGCTCGCCGCGCTGCGCGGACTTGGCTTGGACGCCTCGAAACGCCAGGACCTGGATGAGGCGTCCAGAAAGGTCGCGCAAGCGTTCAACGTTCCGATCGCGCTGGTGACATTGGTCGATCATATTCAGCTAACCGCCGCTGAAGCCCGCGCCCAAGAAGTTCAAGCAGGTCTGCCGAGCAATCACGAGGGCTCCCTCGACGCGCATGTGATCGCTGCAGGCGATATGCTGGTTTCGGAGGATGTGACCGAAGACCCGCGCTTCGCCGACGATCCGCATGTGCTGGAGCGAGGCATTCGCTTCTACGCGGGGGTCCCGCTCCGGACTTCATCCGGTCATGTTGTAGGCTGCCTTTGTGTCATCGATACTCAGCCGCGTGAGTTCACCGACCGGGATCGTGACCGCCTGCAGGAGATGGCGAAGCAATTGATGATCGATATCCAGAGCGCTCGAGTGGCCACAGGCGTCGAGTCGGATAGCTCGAGAGAGGTGCATCCCGCCCCCTAGCGGCGAGGAAGCCGACCTTGCCGCTAACAGTGCGTGGCGCTAGCCGAACAGCCGCATCAGCAGCGCCTTACCGACCGGGAGCGCCCTGACGCCCCGATAGGCCCGAACATATTCGCCGGCATAGAACGCCCTGATTGCATGCACGCGCGTGTCCATGCCTTCCGCGAACCGCACGGCAAATCCATCAATGGTCCGCCGCACCACGATGGCCGCAATCGAGCGGCCGTAGATCTGGCACTCGATCGTGCTCCCAGGCGCCGGCGGATCGGGATCGATTAGCCGCGCACCGGTGATGGAGATATCGGCGAGCCGCGCCAGATGCGACCTGCCGTCCTGGCGCAGCAGCACCGGCTCGTTGCGATTGAAGCGCTCCGCCTTGCGCTTGCGCGGCTGCTCGATGCAGACGAAGCAGACCACGGTGAGGATGAACGCGTTGTAGAAGCTCCAGGCCAGCGCCAGTCCGCCATAGGCGATGTTCTCGCCGCGCTGCTGCAGGATGAAGGCATAAGCGATGGATGCGAGCGTGATGAAAAGTGCACAGCCGTAGATGCGCAGCAGCGGCCATTCGACGAAGCGTCGGTCGCGGTCGCCGCCTTTCGCGGTGACCTTGAACTTGTGTCCCTTCGGCTTCAGCAGGCCGGTCGCCACCGCCTTGAGCACGGCAGGCGCGGCAATCAGTTGGGAGACATCCGTCATCATTGCGAGCGAGCGGCCACGCGAAAGCCAGGCCATGCTGAGGCCGTTCCAGACATAGAAGGGCAGAAAGACCCGCAACAGCTCGCTCAGATCGGCCCGCACCGCCTGGATGCCTAACAGCAGGAACAGCCAGGGCACCACAAGGCCCGCCACTTTCGAGGTGTAGACCGCGGACCAGCTCATGAAGGCGTCGGCCAGCGAGAGGCGGTCGATGAAGGGCAGCTTCGAGTCCCGCGAGAGCGGTCCGCTGCGGCCGCGCACGATCTGCATCAAGCCGAGGCACCAGCGGGCGCGTTGGGTGATGTATTCCTTCAGCCCTTCCGGCGCGAGCCCGATCGTCAGGCGCTCGTTGAGATAGATCGTATTGAGTCCGCGTTCCTTGAGGCGCAGCGTGACGAGATAGTCTTCCGTCACCGAATCGGTCGGAAAGCCGCCGATCCGCATCAGTCCGGAATAGCGGATGAGGGAGGAGGTGCCGCAGCAGAACGCGACGCCCCAGGCGTCCTTGGCCGGCAGCAGGATGTCGAAGAAGAAGCGCTGCTCGTCGGGCCAGACGTCGGTCGCGGCGAGGTTGGTCTGGATCGGGTCGGGATTGATGAAGTGCTGCGGGGTCTGGACCACGCCGACCGACGCATCGTCCATGAGCGAGACGGTGCGCGCAAGGAAATCGGGCCGCGGCACGAAGTCCGCATCGAGAATGGCGACGAACTGCGGCCGCTCCGGCAGCGCCCCGACATGCCTCAGTGCGTGATTGATGTTGCCTGCTTTGGCGTGCTGGTTGTCGGGCCGCGTCAGATAGTGGCAGCCGAGCTCGCCGGACAGCCGCCGCAGCCAGGGCCGTCTTCCGTCGTCGAGCACCCAGACGCGGTAATTGCCGTAGTCCATGCCCGTCGCGCCGATGATCGTACGCTCGAGGATCCCTCGTTCCTCGTTGTAGGTGCAGATGAAGACGTCGATCAGCGGTGCGCCCGGATCGGTGGTGCGGCCGTCGACCTTCGCTGCGCCGGTGCGGTCGCGCGTCCGGCTCAGGAACAGCAGCGACAACGCGACCGCGACGAGCGAGGCCGCCTCCAGCAGCATGAAGGGGTAGCCGATCACGGCATCGACGGTCAGGCGCGGCGGCGGAAGCGTCGACATGATCCGCCAATAGAGATAGCGCAGCAGCAAGGTCACCGAGACAATGGCCAGGAACGAGCGTGCCATCGTGCTGTCGCGCCTCAGCAGCGGTACGATAGCCATGAAGGCGCCGAGCGCGATCAGGCCGGGCGTCAGCGCCGCCGTCACGGTGCGGTCTCGTGCCGTGCAAACACCACGCGGCCGGTGCGGCCGACCGTGCAGGCGCGAGCTGCGGCATCGCGCGAGGCCACGGTCACACGATAGGGCTCCTTGCTCAGCGCATCCGGATTGATGGCGAGATTGGCCGGCGCGCCGGCAGCGCCGGTCAGGTTGACCACGGTGCCGGAGATCGGCTCGCCGCCGTCATTGGGCTCGAACGTCGCGTGGTCGCCGAGCTGCAGGCGGTTGTAGACGTTCTCGGTGACATTGGCGGTGATCACGGCGCCGCTGCAATCGAGCACTTTGAGCAACGGCTGGCCTGCCTGCACGTCCTCGCCCGGCGATGTCATCATTTCCCAGACGCGGCCTGCGACGGGTGTCGTAATGTTGGCTTCGGTGAGATCCGCGAACCGGACCTCCTCGACGATGATCTCGTTGGCGAGCCAGGCGATCTCCGTGTCGGTGCGCGCGAGATCGGCCTCGAGGTCGCCGGCACGCTGGCGCATCTCTTCCTCGCGCTGAACCGAGCTTGGCCGGTCGTTGTAGCTGTCGCCGAGGAAGGATCCGTTCCGTGCCGCGGCGAGCTCGACCTTGGCCGCGTCCAGCCGCTTGCGCGCACCGAGCTCGGTCTGTTGCGACACCGAGAGCTCGCGCGTCAGACGTGCCAGTTCGACGGTCGAGACATTGCCCGATTTTGCCAGCGAGGAGGCGCGCTCGACGGCGGCACTGGCCTCGTCCCGCCGCGCCGCCGCAGCCTCGATCGAGGTCTGGATCTCCGCGATGCGGGCCTCGAGCTGGAGCACGCGTCCGTCGCGAAATAGCGCGGCCTGCCGCGCCAGATCCTTTTGTGCCGCCTGCGCCGAAGCGAGCTTCGCCGCAAGGCTCGGCCGTTCATTCTCCAGGCGCGATTTCTGCCGCCGGAGATCGTCGAGCCGGGTGCGATCGCCGCGCGAGTTGAAGACGCGCAGGACGACGGTCCCGGCTTCGAGCTTGGCCTGGTCAGTGACGCGCTGGGCGGCTGCGACGCGGCCACCGATCGGAGTCCGCAAGGTGACGAGGCGGGAATTCAGCACGGCTTCGACGCTCGAATTTTCCCAGATCGCCCGCAGCGGCAGCCAGCCGAACACGGCGACGATGGCGAGCCCGATCGCGACCTTGGCGCCGCGCCGCAGATACGGCCAGCGGCGCCCCGATTCTTGCCCGCTCTGCGTCGTGGAAGCATGGTCGGACTCGTCATTGGTGAAGAGGTGCTCGTGCAGGGAGTCTTGCAAACCCTTCGCATCAGTTCTGGCGTCGTGAGGAGGGGGGGCGGATGAGGGGGCGACGGAGGCGGCGCTCGAGCGGTCTACCATGGCGGTCACCTTGCTGACGGGAGGCCAACGGGAACCCGGTCAATGCACAAGGCCAATGCCGCGTGCCCGGTTACCGCGAGTTATGCGGAAATTGCGCTTTCCAGGTTGCTAAGCCTCCGCGTGTGTTTTTGCGCAAATCCCGGTCAAGCTTTAGTGGCGGCGGAAAGGCTGGCTGGTGCCGCTGGCGTCTGCGGCTCCACGACGCACGAACCTTGCAGCCGGCGGCCGCATTCATACTTCGAAGGTGCCGGCCAGAGGTTCGCCCGCGGCCGCCCTAGGAGACGGCCATGAACTATTTTCGTACCGCAATGCTGCTCGCTGGCCTGACCGCCCTGTTCATGGGCGTCGGCTATCTGATCGGAGGCGCCTCGGGCGCCATGATCGCGCTCGTCATTGCCGCCGCAACCAACCTCTTCACCTACTGGAACTCCGACCGCATGGTGCTGTCGATGTACGGCGCCCATGAGGTCGATCGTTCGACCGCGCCGGAGCTGGTCGGCCTCGTCGCCGAGCTTGCGGGCCGTGCCGGCCTGCCGATGCCGCGCGTGTTCGTGATGGATGAGATCCAGCCCAACGCGTTCGCCACCGGCCGCAATCCGGAAAACGCCGCGGTCGCCGTCACCACCGGTCTGATGAACCAGCTCAGCCGCGAGGAGCTCGCCGGCGTGATTGCGCACGAGCTCGCGCATATCAAGCATCACGACACGCTGCTGATGACGATCACCGCGACCATCGCCGGTGCGATCTCGATGCTGGCGCAGTTCGGCATGTTCTTCGGTGGCAATCGCGACAACAACAGCGGTCCGGGCATCGTCGGCTCGATCCTCTTGATGATCCTCGCTCCGCTCGGTGCCATGCTGGTGCAGATGGCGATCAGCCGGACCCGCGAATATGCCGCCGACAATCTCGGTGCGCGCATCGTGGGGCAACCTATGTGGCTGGCCTCTGCGCTGGTGAAGATCGAGGGCGCTGCGCACCAGGTCCCGAACTACGAGGCCGAGCGAAACCCAGCGACCGCGCACATGTTCATCATCAATCCGCTGTCGGGCCACGGGGTGGACAACCTGTTCGCCACCCACCCCTCGACGCAGAACCGCGTCGCCGCGCTCCAGCAACTGGCGGCCGAGCTCGGCGCGCGCGCGGCGCCGTCGGTCGGCGCCAACGAGAACTATCCACCGCGCGGGCCGTGGGGCCGCTCCTCCTCACGTCGTAGTCCCTGGGGCTGACGGAGCCGGCAAGGATTGCGTCTGGCTTTGTGATCTGGCGCACACAGGGGGGTCCCCAACCAGTGTTAACTCCTCGGCGTGACCATTCCTTCGAAAGGGGATGGGTGGCTGGCGCGCTGCCGGCCACCGTCGAAGATGACCAGAATTGCCGTACCATTGCTGATCGTCCTTTGCGTGCTCGTCGGCTTGTCCACGCACATGGTCGTCAATTGCGGCGACGAGGATGATCCCGACATCTGCTCGGCCGTGATCGGCTTCTCGCCGCTGCGCGGCTCGCTGATCGCCTTCGCCTATGCGGGACGTGGACGGATCGCGCTGCGTCACGGCGACTTCAAGCGGGCGATCGCCGATTTCGACGAGGCCATCCACCTCAATCCCAACCGCGCTTCGCTCTATCGCGACCGGGCGCTGGCGCGCCGGCAGAACGGCGACTTCGAGCTTGCCATTGCGGATTACGACGAGGCGATCGCGCACGATCCCAAGCGCGCGGCACCTTATCACCAGCGCGGTCTCGCGCTCGCCGCAATGGGCGATCTCGACCGCGCCATCCTGAGCTACAGCACGGCGGTCCGCCTCGACCCCACCGATGCGCAGGCCCGTCTCGACCGCGGCCTTGCGTTCCTCGCCCGCGGCCAAACGGACGACGCCCGCGCCGATTTCGAGGCCGCGCTGGCGCTGCCCGCCGGCAAGGACGGTCGCGCGCGAGAGGCCGCGCGCGCCAAGCTCGCGGAACTCGCCAGCGCCGAGCCGACACTGGTGGCCGCGCCGCGAAGATGAGGGAAGTCTCTCCGCGAAGCCCGGAAAGCGTAGGGTGGGCAAAGGCGCACTTCGCGCCGTGCCCACGATCTTCTCAATACGACAACAGACGCGTGGGCACGCTTCGCTTTGCCCACCCTACGATGCTTCTGTAGGACAGGTCGCTTGCCGCATAGCGGCGAGATCGGTGAGAGATGCGGAAAGCGAGACTGTCGCGGCTGCCTGCTGCGCGTATAAACCAGTTCAACAAGTATTGAGTTGGATCAATACTGGCAGGGTCCAGAGTGCATCCATGTCGTGCGCCCCTGGAGGAGCTTCCAATGTACAAATGGGCTTTGACGATTCTGACCGTGAGTATCGCCCTGACAGCGGGAGATGCCCGGGCCCAAAGATATGACCCCGCTTATCCCGTTTGCTTGAACGTCATTTCTCGCGGAATGACGCCATACTACCGGTGCAGCTTCACGACGATGGACCAATGCAGGGCGTCGGCAAACGGCCAGATGTGCGTCCTCAATCCCTACTACGCCGGTCCTCCAGCGAGAGGAAACGCTCGGCGGCATCATCGCCAGACCTACGCGCCACCGAGGCCGCCGGTCCAGTACCGGGCGGTACCCTATAATCACTTCAATGAACCCTATTATGGGGCATCCCAAGGTTACGCGCCTGGCGAGAAAGAGCGCTTTCTCCAAAGTGTGAGGCAATACATGTGAGGGATGTCGCTCGACTGTTCGACCAGCCCATGCCTGGGGCGGAGGAATCGTTGAGGTCGCGGCCGGCCCGATTGCGGCGGCCGCGAGGGAGCGCGTCGCAAACGCGCAACGCGGCGATCCGATCAAGCCGGAGATAATTGGGAGACAGGCCGGCGAGCCTCCAGATCGCCAATCCCGTAGCGGCGATCGGTTCAACGGCAGGGCTATCGCATTTGGGAGTTTTTCCTTGCGGCCATCCTTCGAGACGCCCGCTTTGGCGGGCTCCTCAGGATGAGGGCGGAATGCGCGGCAGCAGTTTCAACGAGCACCGATGCTGATTAGCCTCATCCTGAGGAGGCGCGTCAGCGCCGTCTCGAAGGACGAGGCGCGTGCGCAGGCCGCCGCCGCAAGTCATATGCGATAGCCCTGGGTGCAACGACTACGTCTTCTTTTTCGCTTTGGCTTTCTTTGCGGCCTTCTTCGCCGGCTTCTCGTCCTTTGCCTTCTTCTCCGCTTTCACCGTAACAGGCGTGCTGGCGGCGAGGCGCATCGACCGCGCGTAGCTGTCGGCGACGTTATCGGCGGACATCTGCAGGCGCTTGGCGGCCGCGGTCGCCTGCTCCATGGTGGCCTTGGCCATCATCTTGAAGCGCTCGCCGGTCTCCTTGCCCTTGGCCTTGGCCGCAAGGCTGTTGAAGCGATCCCGCCGCTCCTTGGCACGGGTCATCAGGCCCGTATGCAGCTGTCTGGCCAGTTGCCGGATCACGACATCCAGGTCGGCTTCCGCCATGGTCTCTCATCCCCTTCGAAAAACGGTATCGATGCGGGCGGGACTATGCAGATCGGACCCCGGCTTGGCAATTCCCGGCTGTGCGTCATCCGCAGCTTCCGGTCTGCGAAACAAAAAAGCCGCGCTGTTCGCGCGGCTCTTTGGCTTGGCTTGGCGCCGTCCGTTCATTTCAGCGAGGCGACCGGGCCGTTCGAGGCCGCCGGCTCGGGGTCGAAGCCGAACACGCCGACGAGATATTTGTAATAGTCCGGCATCTTCTCCTTGAGCGCCTCGCGCGACTTCGGATCGTGGAATTCGCTCTTGCCGGCCAGGAAGATGCTGGCGGTCACCGCAAAGAATTCCATGGGATTCTTCATCGCATAGGATTCCTTGGGCAAGAGGTCCTTGGACTTGGCGAGGGCGTAGTAGGTGATCACGCCCTTGTTGGCGTAGCCGTCCGGCAGCAGCCGCGCGTGGAAGGCGTGCAGCATCTCGTGCAGCAGCACGGCCTCCTTCTCGTAGCGCATCATGTCCGGCCGCAGCATGATCACGCCGAGGCCCGAATCGACCGCGAGGTCGACGGCATTAGGATTGGTCCAGCGCTGCTTGGCGGGGTCCCAGACCGTCAGGGTCCGGGGCGCGGTGCGCTGCATGTCCGGCGTGACCCGGCCGTAGCAGGCGGTGGCGGCGCCTTCGTCGAGGCAGGCGAGTTCGCTCGCGACGATCGGAACGGTGTGGAAGAAGCGCAGCACGCGCGGGGAGAGGCCGACGCCTTCGACGACGTCGATCTGGCTCTTCAGGTTCTCGGTGAGCTTGTCGACATCCTTGCGGTCGCGGTTCTCGGAGATGTCGAACATGTAGCCGCGGTAGCTCTGGAAGCCCGGCGGCAGCGGCTGCGCCGCGCCGGCATCGAGCGACCCGGCGATGGTTGGACTGGCGAATAGCGCGCCGACAATGGTCGCGGTCAGCAGCAACGCAATGCGCATGGTGAACCCCCTGATGTCACTTCGCCCGGCAGATTAAGCCGCCCTTGTTTGCGAAAAGTGAGTGCGGCGAGACTAAGGCACCGATGTTGAGGCGTGCTTAACCGTTGGTTGCAGATCGCGCGGGCGGATTAGGGTCGGGTTAACCAAGCGTGGATCGGCTGCGCGCTTCGGCGTAACATCCGCCCGGGCTCGAGGCCCTCACATCATAGCCGGAAGGGGAGGATGCCATGTATGCCGCCATCCGTCAGGCCAAGGCGAAAAGCGGGAGCGCGGAAGAGCTGACGCGCCGCATCAAGGACGGCGCCGTTCCCATCATCAGCGACGTCGACGGTTTCCGCGCCTATTACGTCGTCTATGGCGGCGACGACACGGTCACCGCGATCTCGATCTTCGACAAGTTCGAGCAGGCCGAGGAAGCGAACAAGCGCGCCATCGCCTGGATCGAGAAGGATCTCGGCCCGCTGCTCGCCGGCGACGCCCGCGCCATGGCGGGACCGGTGATCGTGCATACGCTGGCGTGAGGGCGCGCGCTATTGATGACCGGAGCGGCGACCACACACTTGGTCGGCATGCCCGGGCTTGACCCTGGCATCCACGTCTTTCTGCGTACGCGGAAGCGCGTGGATGGCCGGGTCAAGCCCGGCCATGACGGAAGAGAGAGTGTGTGCCTCACAACTCCCTTGCATTCGAGAACGCAAAGCTCGACACCCGCCGCGTCGTCTCGTCCAGGATCAACGTGCGTGTGATCGGTGGCTCGGCGCGCTGGGCGCAGTTCTCGCGCTCGCAGAGGCGACAGTTGACGCCGATCGGGGTGCCCTCGGCCTTCTCCAGGTCCATGCCGGTGGCGTAGGTCAGGCGGGCGGCGTGGCGGATCTCGCAGCCGAGGCCGATGGCAAAGCGCGGCTGCGGCAGCGGATGCGGCGCCACGGGGCGGCGCACCATCTGCGCGATCGAGAAATAGCGCGTGCCGTCGGGCAGCTCGATCACCTGCTTGAGCAGGCGATCCGGCGTGTCGAAGGTCGAATGCACATTCCAGAGCGGACACGTGCCGCCGAATTTCGAGAACGGGAAGGTGCCGGAGGAGAAACGCTTGGAGACGTTGCCGGCATTGTCGACGCGCAAGAGGAAGAACGGAATGCCGCGCGCATTCGGTCGCTGCAGCGTGGTGAGGCGGTGGCAGACCTGCTCGAAGCCGGAATTGAAGCGCTGTGCCAGCACGTGGATGTCGTAGTTCAGCGCTTCGGCGGCCGCGAGGAACGCCGGGTAGGGCATCATCACGGCGGCCGCGAAGTAATTGCCGAGCGTGATCCGGAACAGCCGCCGCGGCGCATCGTCCAGCGGGCCGGCCCGGCCGATGATGGTCTCCAGCGCCTGCGCGCATTCCGCTAAGCCCAGCTGGAAGGCGAGCTGGAATGCGCGGCCGGGCGGATCGACCAGCTCCGAGATCAGCAGCTGCCGGCGGTGGCGGTCGAATCGGCGGAGCGTCTCGCGCATCACGTCGACCGGCATGATGCGGGTCTGGATCGAGTGCTTCTCGCGCAAGCGCGTTATCAGCGCGGCATACAGCCCTTCGGCGGGCTCGTTCAACTCGTCGCGCAGATTTTCCGCCGCCTGCTCCAGCTCCGGAAAATAGTTGCGGTTGGCCTCGATCAGCTCGCGCACGCGCTCGACCGGATTGGCTTCAAAGCGCGTGCCGACGTCGCGGTCGGCCATCTGCGCCGCGGCCAGCGTCTCGCCCTGACGCGCCTCGGTATAGGCCGCGTAGAGCCGCTGCAGCGCATGGGTGACGCCGGGGCAGAGCTCGGCGAGGTCGCGCAGCTCCTGCTTGGGCACGTCGATCTGCCGGAACAGGGGATCGGAGAAGATCTCGTTCAGCTCGGCGAAGAAGCGGTCCTCGTCCGCGGTGGCGAGATCGCGCAGGTCAAGGTCATAGGTCTCGGCCAGCCGCAGCAGGATCTGCGCCGTGACCGGGCGCTGGTTGCGCTCGATCAGGTTGACATAGCTGGGCGAGATCCCGAGCCCCTCGGCGATCTGGGTCTGCGACAGCCCCAATTGCTGCCGGATTCGCCGGAAGCGCGGGCCGACGAAGAGTTTCTTGCCGGAATTGGCGGGCATGTCTCAGATCTCCAGACTCAATCAAGGTCAGAGTAGTTGACCTATTATTTACAAATTTTACAAAGTGACATGTAGTACACGTTCAGATGTTACATGACATCACCAATAAAAAACAAGCCATCTGTACGAACTTTTCCTTTTCGCGTTTAGCTTCTGACACGCATCTCGCAATGCATTGTCAAGAATGTCGATGGCTGCGTCGCCATCGTCAGCGAAAGGATCAGGCACATGAACTACCAGCCCCGCGGTATCAGCACCCTCCAGGGTCCGTCCTCGTATCAGGACGAGGTCAAGGCGGCTCAGGCGCTCCTCGAGACCCAGCCGACCTGGAACGGCGTTTCGGCCGAGGCCGTCGCGCGCATGCGCCTGCAGAACCGTTTCAAGACCGGCCTCGACATCGCCCGCTACACCGCGGCCGTGATGCGCGCCGACATGGCCGCCTATGACAAGGATCCCACCAAGTACACCCAGTCGCTGGGCTGCTGGCACGGCTTCATCGCCCAGCAGAAGCTGATCTCGGTCAAGAAGCATTTCGGCGGCAAGACCGACCGCACCTACCTCTATCTCTCCGGCTGGATGATCGCGGCGCTGCGCTCCGAATTCGGTCCGCTGCCCGACCAGTCCATGCACGAGAAGACCGCGGTGCCGGCGCTGATCGAGGAGCTCTACACCTTCCTGCGTCAGGCCGATTCGCGCGAGCTCAACGACATCTTCCGTCTGCTCGACAAGGCGCGCAAGGAAGGCGACAAGACTCGCGAGAAGGAGCTGATCGAGAAGATCGACAACTTCCAGACCCATGTCGTCCCCGTCATCGCCGACATCGATGCCGGCTTCGGCAACGCGGAGGCGACCTATCTGCTCGCCAAGAAGATGATCGAGGCGGGCGCCTGCGCGCTGCAGATCGAGAATCAGGTCTCCGACGAGAAGCAGTGCGGCCACCAGGACGGCAAGGTCACGGTGCCGCATGACGTCTTCCTGGCGAAGATCCGCGCCTGCCGCCACGCCTTCCTCGAGCTCGGCGTCGAAGACGGCATCGTCGTGACCCGCACCGACTCGCTCGGCGCCGGCCTGACGCAGCAGATCGCCGTCAGCCACAAGCCCGGCGACATCGGCGACCAGTACAACAGCTTCCTCGATTGCGAGGAAATCACCGCGGAGAACGCCAAGAACGGCGACGTCATCATCAACCGCAACGGCAAGCTGATGCGTCCGAAGCGGCTGCCCTCCAACCTCTACCAGTTCCGCCCCGGCACCGGTGCAGACCGCTGCGTGCTCGATTGCATCACCTCGCTGCAGAACGGCGCCGACCTGCTCTGGATCGAGACCGAGAAGCCGCATATCGAGCAGATCGCCAGCATGGTCGACCGCATCCGCAAGGTGGTGCCGAACGCCAAGCTCGCCTACAACAACTCGCCGTCGTTCAACTGGACCCTCAACTTCCGTTGGCAGGTCTACGACGCGATGAAGGAAGCGGGCCAGGACGTCAGCAAGTACAACCGTGCCGAGCTGATGAAGGCGGAGTACGACGACACGCCGCTGGCGAAGGAAGCCGACGAGCGCATCCGTACCTTCCAGGCGGATTCGGCCAAGCGCGCCGGCATCTTCCACCACCTGATCACGCTGCCGACCTATCACACGGCCGCGCTCTCGACCGACAATCTCGCCCGCGAGTATTTCGGCGAGCAGGGCATGCTGGGCTACGTCAAGAACGTCCAGCGCGCCGAGATCCGTCAGGGCATCGCCTGCGTGAAGCACCAGAACATGGCCGGCTCCGACATCGGCGACGACCACAAGGAGTACTTCGCGGGCGAAGCTGCGCTGAAGGCGGGCGGCGTCCACAACACGATGAACCAGTTCGGCTAACGGCGGATCGGACCGGTCTGGAAGCCAGGTTGGAGTCCAGGCCGGTCACGCACCTCAACAGGAGACTGACAATGACCAAAGGCAGCAATTTCTGGGTGATCGGCGGCGAGTTCGGTTCGATGAACTTCCACAAGCTCGTGGAAGGCTCGGCCCAGGTCAAAGGTCCGTTCAAGACCCGCAAGGAAGCCGAAGAGTGCTGGAAGGAAGTCTCGGAAGAAAGCCGTCACAAGGCCGGCGTCCGCTTCTCGATCGTGGAAGAGCCCTCGCGGGTCTCGGCCTGATCGCCCCGACTTAAGAAGACGTCCAAGGACGGATGGTCCCATCCAGGCCCTGCCTGGGTGGGATCGTCTGTTTTTGGCACAGGTGAAACGGCTGTGGGCGCCGTAAGTCTCTGGAATTGTAGGTCTTTGCGGAGGGTTTGGTTGCTGATAGGTTAATGGGGATAAGTCGAGGACGAGGCCGACAATGTCAGAGCCCGAGACCAGCGGGACCCATCCCGGCCAGCCGGGCCCGGTGCGGCTGCGCGATGCGCTGCTGCGCGCGCGGATCGAGGCGGCCGACCGCACCGGCGTCGTCGTCGATTTGCGCGACGCCGAGGTGGCACGGCTCGAGATCCTCAACGACGCGCTCGATCCCCTGTTCGCGCAGGTGCCTGATCAGATCGACCTGTTCGACCGCGGCATCAGCCAGGGCGATACGCCGCGGCTGTGGATCGACGTCGTCGCCCATATCGTGATGGGCCGCGACAAGCGGATGTACCGCTTCGTCCAGGACACCCGCTTCGGCCGCATCGTGCTCGCCGAATCGCACGACACCGCCGTGATCGTCGAGGCCGTCACCGACTATGTCGCGCGCCGCATGGTAGAGCGCGAGCGGGCGATGGTGGTCGCGCCCGAACCGCAGGCCCCGGCCGCCGCGCCGCCGCGCCGCTCGCGCCTGTGGCCGTTCGTGTTCGGCTTCGTGCTCGGCGCCGCCGCGTTGTTCGGGGTGGCAGTGCTTGCGGTCTTGCGGAGCTGGTGAGGCTCTCTCCTTCGTCATTGCGAGGAGCCCTTGCGACGAAGCAATCCAGATTGCCTCCGCGGAGAGATTCCTGGATTGCTTCGCTGCGCTCGCAATGACGACCGGGGTCTAGATCAACCGCACATGCTTGATCTGCCCGACCTGAAACCCCGCCCCGAGGCTTCGCACCGTCTGCTCGCAGCGCCAGCCGGCATTGTCCTTCTCGATGGTGAACAGATTATACGCCGCCGCCGGATAACGTCCGTGCGCCAGCGCGGAGGCCGACGGCACGCCGAGCGCGGGAATGTTGCCGTTCGGACCCTCGAACCACATCGTCGAATGAATGTGGTCGTGCCCGTGCAGGACCAGCTCGACGCCGTGGCGCTTCAACAGTCCCAACAATTCCGGCGCGTCCGTCATCCGCTTCGCCCGCGCGCTGGACTTCAGCGGATGATGCACCAGCAGCACGCGGAAGACGTCTTCCGCGGCGAGCCGCTCGAGCACCTCCGCAAGCGCGGCGAGCTGATCGCGCCCCAGCGTGCCGGTCGCCATCAGCGGCAGGGTCGGCACCGCCGTGGACAGGCTGATCAGGGCAAGCGGCCCGCGCCGGCGCACCGCTGGGAAGGCTGCGCCGCCGGGTGTGTCCGCGGCGATGTAGTGCAGGAACGTCTCGCCGAAGCGATGACGCGTCGCGCTGACATAGGCGTCGTGATTGCCGGGGATCGCGGTCACGCGGTCGGGCGGGCCGACGCTTTCGAGCCAGGCCAGCGCCGGTGCGAACTCCGCCTCAAGCGCCAGGTTGACGAGATCGCCTGTCACTGCGATGTGGTCGGGCGCCTGCGCCTTCATGTCGGCGACGAGCGCGTCGAGAACCTCGCGGCGCTGGTACTTGTGGCGGTTGCGCGTCCAGTTGACATAGCCGAACGCGCGCTTGCCCGCGAGCTCGATCAGCCGCGGCTTCGGCAAAGGCGCCAGATGCGGATCGGACAGGTGGGCGAGCGTGAAGGGAGCCAGCGTGAAGGGAGTCATGGCGCGCGAATGCCTCGCTATTGCTCCGCTGTAATGGCAAGGTCGCGCGCCCCGCGCAAGCAGGGCCTGAAACAGGGGGCGTCAAGGAGCCTGATGGGAGAACGTCTGAACCGAGCCCGACGGAAAGCCGAGCCGCTGCTGCGGCGGTTCTTGCACGGCTATTTCCTGCTCGTCCGCGGCATGACGCTCGGCGTCCGTGCCGTGGTGCTGGATGCCGACAATCGTGTCTTCCTGGTCAGGCATAGCTACGTAAGCGGCTGGTATTTGCCTGGCGGCGGCGTCGATTTCGGCGAGACCATGGAAGAGGCGTTGCGGCGCGAGCTCAAGGAGGAGGGTGACATCGATCTGACCGGCGAGGCGATCCTGCACGGCGTCTTCCTCAATAGCCACGTCTCCCGCCGCGACCACGTCGCGGTCTACGTGGTCAGGCAGTTCAGGCAGGACCGCGTCCCTGAGCCCAACCGCGAGATCGTCGAATGCGGGTTCTTCGACAATGCCGCATTGCCCGAGGGCACCACGCCCGGCACGCGGCTGCGGATCGCCGAAGTGCTCGATGGCAGGCCCGTGATTGCGACGTGGCGCTGAGGGCGGCTTGTGCTAGTAACCCGCTCGACGCGCACGGCAGGCCACGCCGCTCGGGCGCGAGCCGACAAGCCTCGGAGTGCTGCCCTGATGACCACAACGCAACTTCGTATCGCGGTGCTGGTGCCCTGCTACAACGAGGAGGCCGCGGTCGCGACCGTCGTTGCCGATTTCCGCAAGGCGCTGCCCGCGGCGGAGATCTACGTCTACGACAACAATTCGCGCGACCGGACCGCCGCGGTCGCGCGCGAAGCCGGTGCGATCGTGCGCAGCGAGCGCCGACAGGGCAAGGGCCACGTCGTGCGCCGCATGTTCGCGGACGTCGAGGCCGACGTCTATGTGCTGGTCGATGGCGATGCCACCTACGATGCGCCGAGCGCACCCATCATGATCGACAAGCTGCTCGACGAGCATCTCGACATGGTGGTCGGGCTTCGCGTCGATCAGGTCCAGGCTGCCTACCGGCTCGGCCACCGCACCGGCAACCGCATGCTGACCGGCTTCCTGTCCGACACCTTCGGCCACGCTTTCAAGGACCTCCTGTCCGGCTACCGGGTGTTCTCGCGCCGCTTCGTCAAATCCTTTCCCGTCCTCTCCGACGGCTTCGAGATCGAGACCGAGCTTGCGGTCTATGCGCTGGAATTGTCGCTGCCGGTTGCCGAGGTCGAGACGCCCTATTATGCGCGCCCCGAAGGCTCGTTCTCCAAGCTCAACACCTGGCGCGACGGCTTTCGCATCCTCGGCACCATGCTGAAGCTCTATCGCAGCGAGCGGCCGTTGCGCTTCTTCACGGTGATCGGAATCCTGCTGGCGCTGGCGTCGATCATCTTCGCGATTCCGATCGTGATCACCTTCATCGAAACCGGCCTCGTGCCGCGCCTGCCCACTGCCGTGCTGTCGATGGGCCTGATGATCATGGCCTTGCTGTCGGTGTCGTCAGGGCTCGTGCTCGATACGGTGACGCGAGGACGGCGGGAGATGAAGATGCTGGCCTATCTATCCCAGCCGGCGTCGAAACGGGACGCAGGTTGAGCCAGGCCTGCAGTTTCGCCCGCCGGGAGGTGAACGGGGCACCGCCGCCGCCCATGGACCTTCGCAGGCGCAAGTGCTACTCCGCGAATTGACATGAACGATCTCTCACTGACCATTCTTCCCGAAGCCGCCGGCGACGCTCAGGCGATCGAGCGGCTGCACGAACGCACCTTCGGCCCCGGCCGCTTCGTGCTGAGCGCCTACCGGATCCGCGAGCACGTCGACCATCTGCTCGAATTGTCCTTCACGGCCCGTATCGGCACGCTCCTGGTCGGCTCCGTCAGGCAATTGCCGATTCTGATCGGCCAAACGCCGGCGCTGCTGCTCGGGCCGCTTACCGTCGAGCCGCCGTTCCGCGATCGCGGCATCGGCCGTCAGTTGATGGAGCGCGCGCTGAAGGACGCCAGGGAAAAAGGCCACCGCCTCGTGCTGCTGGTCGGCGACGAGCCCTATTACGGCCGCGTCGGCTTCAAGCAGGTCGCCAAGGGCCGCGTCACCATGCCCGGCCCGGTCGATGCCGCGCGCATCCTGGTGTTCGAGCTCGTCGACGGCGCCTTCGAGGGCGTGTCGGGCGCGGTCGGCCCGGACTGGAGCAAAGCGCGGACATAGGAGCGGCGCGCGTCGTTGGAAACGCCGTAGCCCGGATGGAGCGCAGCGCAATCCGGGAAGGTCTTCCGCAACGAGAGAACCCCGGATTACGCTACGCTCCATCCGGGCTACGACACTGCTCGTATCTCATCCGGCTAAGAGACCGTCGAGAAGACGCGCGGCTGCGCGCGTCATACTCCGTCATTGCGAGCGCAGCGAAGCAATCCTGAGTCTTTCCGCGGAGGCGGTCTGGATTGCTTCGTCGCAAGGGCTCCTCGCAATGACGGCGCGTGTCGTTACCTAGAACTTGAAGTTCGCGAACGCCCTGACGCCGATGCCGGGCAACAGAACCTGGTCCTTATTGAAGGAGACGGCATTGCGGATATTCTCGTTCAACAGGTTGTTGCCGACGAGCCCGACATGCATCTCGCGCGCGCCGAACCAACGTTGATCGAGCTGCGTTTTGTAGCTGACCTCGGCCCTTAGCAGGTTGTAGCCGGGCGTCGGCGTCTCCGCGATCGGTGCGATGTCGTTTTGCGCGAACGCGTGCAGCAGGTTGATCCGGGCAAACCATTCGGCGTCGCGATAGTACACACCACCGCCCAGCCGCTGGGGCGGAATGCGTGGCACGTTAGTGCCGTCGTCGAAGGTCGCGCGCACGATGTCGTATTGACCCTCGATGCCCCAGATCCCGTTCCAGACCGGCATCACGTCGTACTGGAACTGGAATTCGCCGCCCCGGAATGTCGCGTCGCGCTGCGAATAGACCGCCTGATTCAGTTCGAGGCCAGCGCCAAGCTGGCAAACGCCGTCCTCACACGTGTTGCCGGTCAGGCGCCGGTAGATGAAACCGTTGAACTTGGTGTAGTAGCCGGTGATTTCGAAGCGAAGCGGTCCTACCGCACGTCGCAGTCCCGCCTCGACCGACTTGGCGGTCTCGATGCCGAGATTGGGATTGCCTATGTCGAAAGTGGTGGTGGCATCGTGGCCGCCGCGCGAAAACAATTCCGCCGGTTTCGGCGCGCGTTCGACATATTGGCCGGTGATGCTGGCGACCAGATCCCAAGGAAGGCTGTGGATCAGGCCGATGCTCCCGCTCAGCGGCGTGAAGTTGCGGTTGACCGCTGTTGCGGGGCCGATCGCGGCCGGATCGACGGCGAGGTCGAACACATCGGGGACGAAGGCCGGCGCCGTGCCGCTCAACCTTGCGCTCTCGACGCGTCCGGCGATCTGAGCCTTGGTGGCTTCGCTGAACTTGAACTCATTGAAGATGTACCCGGCGACCTTTGTGTTCTTGTTCGGATCGAACAGTCCGTTGATCGGGCTGCCTGGATCGTCCGGACTCGGCGCGGTCAGCTTCTGATGCGACGCCTGAACGCCCACAGCGGTGGTCAGCGCAGCAAAGCGGACGTCGAACGGCGCAAGCTGCACCTCGACGCGGCCTTCCTGTTCCTTGTTGGTGAAGGTTTGTCTCACGCCGAGGGAGCCGAGGTCGGCAGAGTCGGCGAGCCCGACCTCATCGTGCTTATAGTCGGTGGCGCTGGCCCAGAACCGGATCGCATCGATCGCCGCCGCATCCGGCCGATACTCGCCTTTTGTCGTGAACTTTGTTTGTCGTCCGTCGATCCGCGTCAGGAACTCGCTGCCCTCGATACCGGGAATGTGATAGAGCGCGTTGTGCTGCGTGATCGCCGCGCCCACGTAGCCGCCGTCGAAGATGTAGGAGCCGCCGACAGATCCGCCGTAGGCCTGCGATGCCGAATTCGGCTGGCGTCCGTTGAACGGCAGCGTCGGGTCCGTCAAGAACGGGTAGCTCGGGATGTTGTAGTCGCCGGCCTTGCGGCCAAAGGCATCGACGTGGAAGGCAAAGTTGCCGCCGCCGGCATCGAGCAGCACGGCACCTTCGGTCCCGCGATCGACCGAAGTTACGGCCGTCCGCGTTTCCGCGGTGATGCAGCCCGGCGATCCCACGTTTGCCAGCGGCGCCTTGGTCGGGAGTCCGTAAGTCGGAAAGGGCGCCGTGCAGGACGGCAAGGCATCCGGAATTCGATTGTTGGTTGCGCTGACCACGCCACCGATCGCGGTGGAGCCGTAGCGCAGCGTCGCCGGTCCGCGGATGACCTCGACCTGGGTGGCTGCCAGCGGATCAATCGGCACGAAGTGATCCTCGCCGAGATCGGACGCGCCGTTGCTGCCCGTTCCGTTCTCGATAATGCCGACCCGGTTGGTGTCGAGCCCGCGAATGATCGGGCGGCTGGATGCGCCGGGTGCGTATTCAGAGCCGGTGATGCCGGGCTTCGAGAACAGGAGATCGCCGAGCGTGCCGCCGCCGTTGCGCCGAATCTCCTCGTTCGGCACCACGGTGACGGTCGCGAACTGATCGGTCACAACAGGCAGCACGCCTTGCTGGGGCGCGGCGGGCACGGGAGCTGCCGGTGCCGCTTCAGCTGCCTGCTCGCGGCTGCGCACCCGCGCGGTCCGCGTGCCGCGGCCTGCGTTGCGGGTCGGCACCACTGCTCTGCGTACGATCGGGCTCGGCGTCGTTACGGTGATGGCGGGGAGCTCGGTCGACGATTTGTCTTGTGCCGGCTGTTGTGCCGGTCGTTGTGCCGAGTCCTGGGCGAACGCGGATGTAGCGGCGGCGCCGAGCAGGAGCAGGCTTGCTCCGCCAAGGCGCTGCGCGCGTCGCAATTGAAATGACATGGTCCTGATTCCACTTAAGGCGCCGTCCGGATGATGCTCTGCTGATCGGAGGCGGCCTGCCGTCGCGACGCGACGGAATTCGACTTCAACTTCTCCCAGGCACTTGCCGGTGTGCGGCGAGGCTGGGTGTGATCAAGCGTTGGAGTCAGGACGCAGGAGGGGCGCGCGGCTGGAACGCCGTGCCGGCCGATGTCAGATGAGCGAACTCGGCGTCGAGGCTGCGCCTGAGCAGCTCGATCGCCTGCGGTAGCAGCAGCACGGGCGGCGTCGCCGACACGATCGCACCCGCCATCGCAATGATGGCGCAGATGGCGCAACTCTCGTCGCGCGAATGCTCGCGGTCGGGACTTGAGGGCGATTGCTTCTCGACGGCGGCGCCGTCGGTCGCTGCAACGTCCTTGGCGCCGCCTTCGATGTGCTGGACCGATGATTGAGCAAGGGGCGCGGCCTGCGCGAACCAATGGCTGTGGCCGAACGTCAGCGCGAGCTGTACCAGCATCGCGAACAACGCGAGCCGGGCGCCGTGCCTGCTATTCGACCGGAACCACTTCATCTGGAAAACGCCACCCCCACACCGGGGCGTCAATCCCAGGACGCCGCGATGTTATAGTATAACATCGCCTGATCAGTTCACCGATGTCAACGGCAGGCCGGTTGGGCGCGCACTCGCCGCCCAGCCGATGTGTCGTTCAGGCAACTACCGCCCCTCGCGCACCCAGGTCGCGGCAAACGCGCCGAGCAGCAGCAGCAGGCCGATCACGCCGGCGAAGATCGGCAGCACGCCGACGCCCTTGACCACGCTGGCATCGCGCATCCGCACACCCATCCACCCGTCGCCGTGGAACATGCCGACCGAGCGCACCGGCAGGATGCGCGGCAGCTCGACGCTCGAGCCAGAGGCCACGCGCACGGCATCGCCGCCTGTCGCCTGTGTCAGCGGCTTCAACGTATCGACCGTGGAGGTGACTTCCGAAAATTCCTTCGGATTGGTCGGGCCGACATTGATCAGCGCTTTCAGCGTGCCGTCGGTCGCCTGCCACAGGCCGAGCTCGCTCGCCGGCAGGCTGGCGCGCCACTCGCCGGGATCGCCGGCGCTCAGCGTCAGATCCTGCGACACGCCCGACGGCGATGTCACGCTGACGGGCTGGACGCTGTCCGCCATGGTCTGACGCACCACGACGAGGTCCTTGCCCTGCACCTGGAGGCGCAACGCCTCCTCGTCGAGATCAGGCTGCTTCATCAGCCAGTGCGACATCCGCCGCAGCAGGTCGAGATGCGGACCGCCGCCCTCATAGCCGCGCGCCCACAGCCAGATGTGGTCGGACAGCAGGAGCGCGACGCGGCCCTCGCCGAAGCGCGACAGGAACAGCAGCGGCTTGCCGTCGACGCCGGTCATGACGGGCGGGTTGACCGCATTGCGGGTATCGACGGTGCGGAAGAAGCGGCTCCAGCGCGGCGGCTCGCTGGCGGAGCCTTCCAGCCCGCGCGTGACGGGATGGCGTTTGCCGAGGTCGGACAGATGCGCATAGAACGGCTTCTCGGTGACGCCGACCGGTTCGGCCGGCAGCACCGAATCGAGCGGCGTGCGCCAGATGCTGCTGTTCGAGGCATAGTCGGGGCCGGCCGAGACCAGCACGGCGCCGCCTGCGCGCACGTAACGCGCCATGTTCTCGAAATAGGGGATCGGCAGCACGCCCTGGCGGGCATAGCGGTCGAAGATGATCAGCTGGAATTCGTTGATCTTCTGCTGGAACAGCTCGCGGGTCGGAAACGCGATCAGCGACAATTCGTTGATCGGCGTGCCGTCCTGCTTCTCCGGCGGGCGCAGAATGGTGAAATGCACGAGGTCGACGCTGGCGTCGGACTTGAGCAGGTTGCGCCAGGTGCGCTCGCCCGAATGCGGCTCGCCCGAGACCAGCAGCACGCGCAGCTTGTCGCGCACGCCGTCGATGGCGACGACGGCCCGATTGTTCACCGGCGTCAATTCGCGCTCCAGCGGCGAGGCCTCGATCTCGACGATGTTCGGCCCGGCATGCTTGATGTCGACGTCGACGCTCGCGGCCTGGCCACTGGAGAGCGTGCGCTCGTTGATGACCTCGCCGTCGCGGCGGACCGTGACCCTGGCGCGCTCGCCGGTGACACCCTGGTCGTCGAGGCGGTAGGAGATGGTCTGGCTCTGCCCGACGATACCGAAGCGCGGCGCGGCGGTGATCGCGATGCGGCGGTCGCGCTCGTCCTTCTGGCCCGTGACCAGCGCGTGCACCGGCGCCTGGAAGCCGAGCGCGGCGGCGTTCGCGGGAATGTCGTGGACGCGGCCGTCGGTGATCAGGAACGCGCCGGCGACGCGGTCGACCGGGACGTCCGCCAAGGCCGAGGCCAGCGCGCCGAACAGCTTGGTGCCGTCGGTCTCGCCGTCGGCCTGTCCGGCTTCGACGACACGGACCTCGAGGCCCTTGATCTTCTTCAGGCTGTCGACCAGCGCCTCCTGCGCTTGCGCAGCTTCGCGATTGCGGTTGCCGAAGTTCTGGCTCGGGCTCTTGTCGATGACAACAGCGGCGACCGAGGTGAGGGGATCGCGGTCCTCGCGGGTGAAGGAGGGATTGGAAAGCGCCAGCAGGAACAGCGCCAGCGCGGCCACGCGCACCGCGGCGCCGCGCGCGCGCGCCAGCAGCAGCACGAGCGCGACAATGACGATCGCGGCGAGCGCGAGCCACAGCACGATGGTAGGAACAAGCGGCGTGAATGCGATACCGTAGTTCATGGCGTCACTCTCTGGGCATCGTCATGGCCGGGCTTGTCCCGGCCATCCACGAATAGCCGTGCGGCACGAAGAACGTGGATGCCCGGCACAAGGCCGGGCATGACGGCTTCCATTGGGGGATGTTCAATTTCATCACCCGCATCATTGCCCCAGCCGTTCGATCAGCGCCGGAGCGTGGACCTGGTCGGCCTTGTAGTTGCCGGTCAGCGTGTACATCACGATGTTGGCGCCGGCGCGGTAGGCGAATTCGCGCTGGCGGGGGTCGCCGCCGGTCACCGGCAGCATGGCCTGTCCGTCGGGCCGCACCGCCCAGGCGCCGGCCAGGTCGTTCGAGGTGATGATGATCGGCGAGACGCCGTCGCCGCCGCGCGCCGGCCGCTGCGCGCTCTCATCGTCGTCTTCGCGCGGCAAGGTCTCGACCCAGGTCTGGCCGGCGGTGAAGCGGCCGGGGAAGTCGCGCAGCAGGTAGAAGGTCTTGGTCAGCACGTGCTCGCGCGGCACGGGCTCGAGCTCGGGCACGTCGAGCGAGGACAGGATCTCGCGCAGCGTCTGCATCGCCGGCGTCTGCGCCGCGCCGTTGGCGCCGGGCGGCGCCTCGATCGCGTCGCGGGTGTCGAACAGCACGGTGCCGCCCTGCTTCATGTAGGCGTCGATCTTGTTGATGGCGTCCTGCGGCGGCTTCGGCGCGCCCGGCACGATCGGCCAGTAGATCAGCGGGAAGAAGGCGAGCTCGTCGCGCGCGGGATCGACGCCGACGGGATCACCGGCCTCGAGCGCCGTGCGCTGGGCCAGGAACAGCGTCAGCCCGTTCATTCCCGCCTTGACGATGGAATCGACGTCCGCATTGCCCGTGACGACATAGGCGAGGCGGGTCTGCGACACCGACTTCATCGCGAACTCGTCCGTGACGCCGTCGGCGCGCGACGGCGCCGGCGAGAGCGCCGCAAATCCCGCGAGCAGGACCAGCACGATCATCGCGGGCGCGGCGCGGCGGCGCAGCAGCGCGGCAATGCCGCCGCCGAGCACCGCGATGATGATGGCGTCGATCAGGAACAGCGCGAGCGCCGTCGACAGCAGCCAGCCGCGCAAATCGCGCGGCTCGGCATTGGTGTAGGTGGCGTGCCGGGCACGCAGGCTCGCGGTGTTCAGGGCGGCGATGCGGTCGGCGCTGGCAAGCGTGTTCACGGCGAGCGGTCCTTCTGCCGGACCGTAGAAGCCGGGCGGATGATCTGATGTGGCGCGGTCGCGATAATCGGCAGGAAGCGGCTTGGCCGTCGCGGGCGGCGGACCGAACGCGCCAAATCCGTCGAGGATGTGCAGCGGCGCCACGGTCTCAGTGGTTGCTTCGCCGGCAACGCCAGCGCCGGGCTTTGCGGTGTAGCCGGACATGTCGACCACCCGCCGCAACATTTCGACGAACGTGCCCGACATCGGTAAGTCAGACCAGCGCATGTCGGCGCTGACGTGGAACAGGCTGACGAGGCCCTTGCCGCGATGTTCGCCGGTGACGAGTGGCGTGCCGTCTTCCAGCGAGGCCCAGCTCTTGGTGGCGAGCACGGCGTCGGGCTCGGCCAGCACCTGCCGGCTCACGGTGACGTCCTTGGGCACCGCGACGCCGGCGAACGGGCCGTCGACGGCGAAGGAGGCGAGATGCTGCGGCTTCTCCCAGGTCAGGCTGCCGCCGAGCGTGCGGCCGCCCTTGCGCAGCTTGACCGGCACAAGGTCGTCCTCCGCCTGTGCCAGCCGGGGCCCAGCGAACCGCACCAGCACGCCGCCCTGGTCGACCCAGGCATTGAGGCGTTCGCGCAGCTCGGGGGCGATGGTGCCGACATCGGCGAGGATGATCATCGGCAGCTTCTGGTCGAGAAACTGCGTGATGCCCTGCTGCGGCGAGCCCTTGTCGGCGAGCCGGACGTCGGCGAACGGCGCCAGCGCGCGGGTGAGATAGAAGGTCGGCGCCAGCAGTGGCTGCGCGGTCTCGCTGGTCGCGCCCGAGATGATGCCGATGGCGCGGCGGCGCCAGCGCTTGTCGAGCAGCTGCACCGCGCCGGCCGAGCGCTCGCCGGAGATTTCGAGCCGCGTGATGTCGTTGCGCAGCTCGACCGGCAGGTCGAACGCCGCCTCGGTTTCCTTGTCCTGCGGGCCGAACGAATAGCGCGCTTCGCCGATCGGCGACGCCTTCTGGTCCAGCGCGCGTACCGTGCCGACCGCAATCCCGCCGTCGGTGCGCAGCACCTTCACCGTCATCTTCGCTGCGGCATTCTCGGCGGCGACCAGGGCCAACGGCGAGGAGGTGCCGCCTTGGAACACGGTCAGGCTGCGATCGCCGATGGTCTTGCCGAGGCCGGCCACGAAGTCCTCGCCGCGGCCGGTGTCGACGCCGTCCGAGAGCCAGGCGATCTCGCAGTCGCCGGTCACCTTGAGGAAACGGTCGACCGCCGCCAGCGTCTCGACGCGGTCGATCGAATAGGGCTTTGGCGCCAGCTGCCGCAGCGCGACGCGCGCCGCACCCGCCGGCATCAGGGTGATGTCGCGGTTCGGCTCGGACAGCGGCACCAGCGCGATGCCGCGGCCGTCATTGTCGGCATTGGCGATCAGCTCGTCCGCGGTCCTGATCCTGACGTCCCAGTGCGATGCGGCGCTCCAGCCGTCGTCGAACATGATCATCAGCGGCGCCTTGCTCCCGGCGACGCCCGTTTGCGGATTCCAGATCGGGCCGGCGGCGGCGAAGATCACCAGCGCGGCGGCGAGCAGGCGAAGCGCGGTCAGCCACCATGGCGTCCGCGAGGGCGTCTCTTCGCGCGGCGTGATGTCGAACAACAGCCGCGTCGGCGGAAACTCGATGCGGCGCGGCCGCGGCGGCATCACGCGCAGGAGCCACCACAGCACGGGCAGGCTGAGGAGGCCGATCAGGAGCAGCGGTTGCGTGAAGGCGAGCGGCAATCCCATCATGCGGCCGGCCCCGCCTTGATCGTCGTGGTGCGTGCGCCGGACTTGCTCACCTGCATGCCCGCATGCAGGAACAGCAAGAGCTCGGCGGCGGAGCGGTCGGTCGCGTGCGTCGTGAACAGCCAGTCGAGCTTGTTGGTCTCGGCACGGATCTGGTCGCGGTGCAGCGCGAGGCGCGCGGTGTAGTCCTGCGCCCAGCTCTCGGCGCGGCCGGCGGTGATCACGCCGAAGCCTTCAGGCTCGACGAACTCGACGCGGCCGGAATAGGGGAACGATTCCTCGGCAGGATCGACCACCTGCACCATCGTGCCATGCGCGCCGGAGCTGGAGAGCCCGGCGAGCGTCGTCCTGATCTCGGCGATCGGCGACCAGAAATCCGACAGCACGATGATCTCGGCCAGCGCGGCCGGAACGAAGGATGGCGGCAGGCTCAGTCGGTCTGCATCGTCATGCAGCATCGCCTGCGCCATCCTGTCGATGACGCTGCGGCTTGCGGTCGGCGCCATCAGCCCGGGAATGCCGACGCGCTCGCCGCCGGCGACGAGCAGCTCGGCCAGTGCGAAGGCGACGATCAGCGTCCGCTCGAGCTTGGACTCGCGCGCGGTCTTCGAGGCGAACGCCATCGAGGGCGAGCGGTCCGGCCAGATCCAGACCGTGTGCGAGGCTTCCCATTCCAGCTCGCGCACGTAGAGATGGTCGTCGCGCGCCGAGCGGCGCCAGTCGACGTTCTGCGACGGTTCGCCCGAGACGAAGCGGCGGTACTGCCAGAAGTTTTCGCCCGAGCCGGCGCGGCGCCGTCCATGCAGGCCGTGGATGACGTTGGCGGCGATGCGGCGGGCCTCGAGCACCAAGCGCGGCAACGAAGCGGCGAGCGTGCGGCTTTCGCCATCTGCACGTCGGATCGCCAATATCTCCTTCGCTGCCCGCCCGTTCTCCGCTGCCATCAACCGATCCGTGTCTTCAATTGCCGGATCACGTCCGGAATCGTGCGGCCTTCGGCGCGCGCCTGGAACGTCAACGCCATGCGGTGCTTCAGCACGGGCTCGGCAAGGTCGAGCACGTCGTCGATCGAGGGCGCCAGGCGGCCGTCGATCAGCGCACGCGCGCGCACCGCCAGCATCAGGGATTGGCTGGCGCGCGGGCCGGGGCCCCAGGCAATGAACTTGCCGGCTTCGCCGGCGTCCGGACCCGGGCGGGCCGAGCGCACCAGCGAGAGAATTGCTTCCACCACGGAATCGCCGACCGGCAGGCGCCGGATCAGGCGCTGCGCGGTGATCAGCGCATCGGGCGTCATCGCGCCCTTGGCCAGCGTCTCCTCCGCGCCCGTGGTCTCGAACAGGATGCGGCGCTCGGCATCGCGGTCGGGATAGTCGACGTCGATCTCCATCAGGAAGCGGTCGAGCTGGGCTTCGGGCAGCGGATAGGTGCCTTCCTGCTCCAGCGGGTTCTGCGTCGCGAGCACGTGGAAGGGTTTCGGCAGATCATGACGCGCGCCGGCGACGGTGATGTGCTGCTCCTGCATCGCCTGCAGCAACGCCGATTGCGTGCGCGGTGAGGCGCGGTTGATCTCGTCGGCCATCAGGAGCTGCGCGAACACGGGACCGGCAATGAAGCGGAAGGCACGCTTTCCCGCGGTGCTCTCGTCCAGCACTTCGGCGCCGAGGATGTCCGAGGGCATCAAATCGGGCGTGAACTGGATGCGCTTGGCGTCGAGACCGAGCGTGACGCCGAGCGTCTCCACCAGCTTGGTCTTGGCAAGGCCCGGCACGCCGATCAGGAGCGCATGGCCGCCGGAGAGAATGGTGACCAGCGTGTTCTCGATCACGCGATCCTGGCCGAAGATGACCGAGGCGATCGCGTCCTTGGCCGCGCGAACCTGGCTCGACACCTGCTCGGCCGAACGGACGATCCCGTCCTCGAGTTTCTCGACACTCTCCGCCATTCGCTTGCTCCTTCAGCCTGTGCAACGCGGCTTGCTTGCATCGTCAGCCTGTCACGTCAGGTCATCACGCCAGATCATGGGCCCCATGCTAGACTTGCAGGAAGGCCATGTATTCGTTGAATTAACCTATCCCCACCTTATCGGCTTCGGGGTATGTACGGCATCACGAAGTGGCGACCTCCACACCGGGCTATTCCGGATGGAACCGCGCACCTAAGTACAACGTAGACCTGCACCAATCGTGCCAATCACAAAGTCAGGGCAAACCATGGCGAACCAAGGGCAGAGCGCCGATCGGGGTCTCGAGGGACTGACTGCCGCCGCCAAAAGCGCTGCCAATGCCGAAGGCGCCAAGAAGGGCCTGCCTCCGGTGCATCTGTGGAATCCGCCGTTTTGCGGCGATCTCGACATCCGAATCGCCTCCGATGGTACTTGGTTCTACATGGGGACGCCAATCGGGCGTCCCGCCCTGGTGCGGCTGTTTTCGACCATTCTCAAGCGCGAGGGCGACAAGCATTTCTTGGTCACGCCGGTGGAGAAGGTCGGTATCCGCGTCGACGATGCGCCGTTCATGGCGGTCGAGATGCAGAAGGACGGCGAGGGCAGCCATCGCGTGCTGCACTTCCGCACCAATGTCGACGACTGGGTCACCTGCGACGCGGCGCACCGGCTGCGCTTCGAGCAGGCTAGGGATGGCGGGCTGACGCCCTATCTGCACGTCCGCGCGGACCTCTGGGCCAAGGTGACGCGCGCGCTCTATTACGATCTGGTTGACATGGGCGAGGAGCGGATGGTCGATGGCCAGCCGATGTTCGGTGTCGAGTCGGCCGGCGAGTTCTTCGCCATGGCCGATGCGGAGCAGGTGAGGGCGGCGCTTTGAATTTGAACAACCCTATCCTGACGAACGAGCCGGTCGCGCTTGGCGCTGCGGATTTCTTCGCCCGCTCCAAGGCGAGGCTCGGCTTCGACGTGCCGCCCGGCCTCTATGATCCCAACATCATCCCCGCCTCGGGCGATCCCGGCACCGACAAGATGCTCGAGATCATCGCGCGCGAGCAGCCGGTGCGTCCCGCAGCGGTCCTGATCGCGGTGGTCGACCATCCCGAGCCCACCATCCTGCTGACGCAGCGCTCGGCGCATCTCAACGACCATGCCGGCCAGATCGCCTTTCCCGGCGGCAAGATCGACGCGATCGATGCCTCGCCGCTCGATGCGGCGCTGCGCGAGGCCGAGGAGGAGGTCGGGCTGGCACGCGACTTCGTCGAGCCGCTCGGCTATCTCGATCTCTACGGCACCGCTTTCGGCTTCCGCATCCTGCCGACGGTTGCCAGGGTCAGGCCGGGCTTTTCGCTCAGCATCAACCATTCCGAGGTTGATGATGCCTTCGAGGTGCCGCTATCCTTCCTGATGAATCCGGTGAACCACCAGGTGCACAGCAAGGAATTCCGCGGCACGCCGCGGTCCTACTACGCGATGCCGTTCGCGGAACGCTACATCTGGGGGGCGACGGCGGGCATGCTGCGTGTGCTGTATGAGCGGATCTATTCGTCATGATCCGGACGGTTCTGACCGAGATCGGAATCTTCCTCATCCCCTTTGCCGTCTATGCGCTGTTCCTGGCGGCGACGCGGTCCGGTGTGTTCGCACGCTCCTCATGGCCGGTCGCGATCGTCGCGCGTCTTGCGCTGGTGGCGATCGTGCTGGTCATCGCCGGCCTCATCGGCTTGGCGGAGTTCTCCGGCGCGCCGCCGGATTCGACCTACGTCCCCGCCCATATCGAGGACGGCAAGCTCGTGCCGGGCACGGAAAAGTAGGGGCGGGTCCATGAGCGCGGAGCCTTTACTCGCCGATGCGCCCTGGCTGACCGCAGGCGGCACCGCGCGCGTCCTGGCGCTGCTCGGCACCCATGGCGAGGAGGCGCGGGTGGTCGGCGGCGCCGTGCGCAACGCGCTGCTCGGCCTTGCGCCGGGTGACATCGACATCGCGACCACGGCGCTGCCCGACGAGGTGATACGGCGGGCCAAGGCTGCCGGCATCAAGAGCGTGCCGACCGGCATCGACCACGGCACGGTCACGCTGGTGATCGATGCCCACCCCTATGAAGTCACGACGCTGCGCGAGGACACCGAGACCTTCGGCCGCAAGGCCAAGGTCGCGTTCGGCCGCGACTGGGTGAAGGATGCCGAGCGGCGCGACTTCACCATGAACGGCCTGTCGGTCGATGCACGCGGTGTGGTTTACGATTATGTCGGCGGCATCAACGACGCCAAGGCGCGGCGCGTGCGCTTCATCGGCGATCCCGACCAGCGCATCGCCGAGGATTACTTACGCATCCTGCGCTTCTTCCGCATCCATGCCGCCTTCGGCGCCGGCGATCCCGACCCGGACGGCTATCTCGCCTGCATCCGCCGACGCGCGGGCCTGGCCAGCCTGTCGGCCGAGCGGGTGCGCATGGAGATGCTCAAGCTGCTGGTCGCCGGTGGTGCGGCTGCGGCCGTGCGAGCCATGGCCGAGGGCGGATTGCTGCAGGCGTTGACTGGCGGCGTCGTCTATACGGGTCCCCTGGACACGATGATCGCGATCGAGCGCGAGCTCGGCCTCAGCCCCAGCAGCACGCGGCGCCTGGCCGCGCTCTCGGTCGCCGTCACCGAAGACGCCAAGCGCCTCGCCGTGCGCCTGCGGCTCTCCAATGCCGAGGCCAAGGCGCTGGATTCGATGGGGCACCGCTGGTGGCGCCTCGCCACCAAGGACGAAGCCAATGCACGGCGCTTGCTGTACCGGCTCGGGCCCGAGAGCTATCACGATCGCGTATTGCTTGGCTGGGCACGCAACGGCGGCGACGTCACCTCGATACGCTGGCGCGCGCTTGCCGAGCTGCCGCAGCGCTGGACCGCGCCGAAATTTCCGCTGAAGGCCGCCGACTTCATCGCCCGCGGTCTTGCCGAAGGACCTGCGCTCGGCCATGTGTTGGCGCTCGCCGAAGACGCCTGGCTCGCGGCGGATTTCCCGCTGGAAGAAGCCGCGCTCGCCGCGCTCGCCGATCAAGCCGTGGCCCGCATCAGAGGCGACCAGAAAGATTGACCATCGTCTCGGGCTTCGCCGATATCTCGCTTCTGCAGCTTCTGCTTCGGTATGGCCGTGCCCGGCGTTCTTCGCCAAGGCCTTCGTCGATGCCGGTGCACATCCGCACCGCGATCCTCGATGCCGCCGTGATCACCGGCGGGCTGGTGATGATCTCGGCAGCGGCGAGGCAGCTCGTGGTCTAACGACGCCGGCTGAAATGGCGTTCTTGGCGTCTGAGGAGCATCTGATGTCGCGAAAATCTGGCGGCGTCGTGTCAGGCGAACTTCGCGCGCACAAACCGTGTTCCGCAGTTCCACGCTGTGTCGCCGACGCTACAGCAATATTGCGAGACCACCTCTATACCTTCGCTCAAGCGGTGCCGCCTTGTCACGCGCACAGCGTTCGAGGGAAGTCATGAAATCCATTGTCTCCAAATCCATCGTCTCTGCTGCCCTTCTGGCCTCGGCTGTGTGTCTCTCCCACGCCGCCTCCGCGGCCGATCTTGCCAGGGCCTACACCAAGGCGCCGCCCGCGCCGGTCGCATTCAGCTGGACCGGTTTTTACGCCGGCGTGCATGGCGGTTATGGCTGGAGCGATCCGACGGCGACCTTCGATCCCGGCGCGCTCGCAACCGGGACGGTGCCCGGCTATGTCGTCACGGGTGGCACTGGGCCGTTCACCCTGGATGTGAGCCCCAAGGGCGGATTCGGCGGCGGCCAAATCGGCTATAACTGGCAGTCCGGCACGTTCGTGTATGGTCTGGAAGCGGATGTCAGCGGCGCTGCCATCAGGGAAACGGCGAGCCGCCCCTTCAGCGTCACCGGAACGATCGGCGGCGACAATGGCGCCTTCACCGGCGTGTTCAATCTCAAGCAGGAAATCGATGTCTTCGGCACGATCCGCGGACGTCTCGGATACGCGGCGAACAATTTCTTGATCTACGGTACCGGTGGCTTCGCCTGGGGCCACGTCAAGAACAGCATCTTCACCTCCGATCTCGCCACGCCGAACATTGCCAATTTCAACGGCTTCTTCCCGGCCCTGACGCGAAGCGCGTCATCGTCCGACGTCCAGGTCGGCTTCTCCGCGGGTGGCGGCCTTGAATGGGCTTTCGACCCGCGCTGGACGTTCAAGGCCGAGTACATCTACATCAATCTCGGAAAGTCGAACGGCAATGCTCTTGCATTCCCCGGCGCGTCGTTCACGGACACCGAGGTTCAGCTTCATACGGCCAAGGGCGGTATCAACTATCGGTTCTGATCCGATCGGCATCAGCTCGTAGGAGGGTTTCGCCGTTGCGAAACCCTCGCCTCGATCCATGTCGTCATTTGCTCACCGCCGGTGCGGTGAGCAGCATCGTCAGCCGACAATCCGGCCAGCTCTCAGGCAATGCCGTCATCGCAAGCCCTCATTGCCATTGACAGCGCTATGCAGCAGCCCGTCAGGGCGCGCGAACATCAAGTCTCGTTATCGCCCCCCGCTGCACAAGCTGACTGAAATAATCGACTTCCCGAGCGTACGCGTGATTGTCATACTGGTCGGCTTGCTGCGGATCCCAGTAGTAGGTACTTGACTGGAAGCCATCAAAGCCCAAAGCAAGCAGCTCCGCATCTGGGTAAAGATGGCGCGCGAGCGACAGTGCTTTCAGACCTGTAGTTGGCTGTACAACTTTGCCGTCTTTGCCGATCATGATCCCCGCGCGTTCAAAATCCATTGCGCGCACCAGATCAATCATCAATGACTGGCTGAAATACCGCACGGGACCTGAAACGACCGCTTCCAGTGCACGAGCGTGGATTTCAGAAGACGCCTCCTCCGGAAGAAGATCGAGATGCCACCTCGTCAGGTATTCCAGCTCGAAGCCCTCGTACTCCGTGGCCATCCTCGTCCATGACACGGGATCTGGAAAGGCGAACCACAGACACTGGCCGGTTCGCCATTGGTCGTCCCGGCCGGCGATCCTGGTCCAACTATTGACCATGTGGATATCGAGGCGCGAACCGATGGATTCCTCATAACCGTTGGTCCGGAACTCGTTGATGCGAACGACTCGATCGCACCTGTCAATCAATGGTCCAAGCTTCATTTTGAGCGGACCACCGCCATTTCCGACAATTGCGATCCTCATCCATGGTGCTCCTTGAAGGCGTCATATGAAGCTACCAAAGCACGTCGTGCTATCCCTTCCAGGAGCGTAACCCGTCACCATATGAGCTGGAAGTCTTCACCTGAGGAAACGCGATGAAAGCCCCCCGCAAATCTCGCCGAGAAGCTCGCAACGTTCACCGATCGCTTCTCCCCGCGCACGGTGGCGACCTATAACGACAACGACATCATGGTGGCCAAGCTCGAGGGGCCATTTCATTGGCACAAGCACGAGGACACGGACGACTTCTTTCTCGTGCTCAGCGGGACGCTGGACATCGAGCTGCGGGACCGCACGGTCACCCTCAACCCCGGCGAGGTTTTTGTCGTGCCGAAGGGCGTCGAACACCGGCCGGTGGCGCGTGGGGAAGTGCACATCCTCTTGATCGAACCGACGGGGACGCCGAATTCCGGAGACAAGGCCACGGCGGCGCCTCGTATCCTCGTCTGATCAACCCCGCGCCCGTCATCAAGGGAAGCGCTCGGCTCGCACGAGAATGCAGTCCGAGAAGTGCCTACTCCTCGTCATCATCTTCGTCTTCGTCGTCCTCGTCGTCTTCTTCCACCTGCACGAGCACGGCGAGCGGCAGCGTCTCGCGGAACAGGTCGCCTTCCATGCCCATCCACAGGCACAGCGCCTCGTTCTCCTTCACCTCCGCGACGGTCAGCGGCTGACCGCCGGATTTCAGCATCACGACATCGCCGGCCTTCAGATCCATGGATTGTCCTTTCGGTTGATCGACACGGCCGACGCTAACAGGCCGTCATGACAGGCCGATCACGCCGGCTACCGGTGCCGGAAGGTGTCTCCGCGGTACGGCTCAGCTGCGCTCGCTCGTGACCGGCTGGTTCGGCAGGCACTGGTTGCTGAAATAGCCGATGGCATCGCGCGCGAGCGGAACATGGCAGAAGAAGCCGGTGGGGCGGTATCGCACCCTGATGCGATCCAGCTGCGCCATGGTCAGCGTCATGAACGCGTCCAGCCGGCGGGCCTGAAGCTGTAGCCTGTGCTCATTGCTGTCGCGTGGTTTGTCGAGCTTGCGATCGTTCGGCACGTCGTTGCCGGAGGCCGGAGCTTGCAACGCATTCGGTCCGCCGCGGAGCACCTCGAAGCAATGGTGCATCACCAGGACGTGGTGCTTGGCGCTCCACCAGTTGATGGTCACGACCTTCTGCAACGCATCGATCTCGCCATCCGCCCGCCTGGCACAGAGGTTGACGTAGGATTTGAGCCCATTGGCCGTCGGGTCGTTGCACAATTCGTCGCTGGGGCGTCCAGGATCGGCGCCATTGAAGATCGCACCCTTGAACTGCGGAAGGTTGGCGTCGGAATCGCAATCGAAGTTGTACTTGGTGAGCAGCGTTGCCGTCAGGGGATCCTGGTCAAGCGTGTGCTCTGCGGCCGGATCGCGCCCGAGGTCGCTGGGCCAGTCGATGTAGATCTCCGCCTTGCGCGCAAAGATGGCGCCGTTCCGCCGCAGCGACGTGCGCGCCTTCCAATAGTCCGAGAACGAGCCGAATGTCTTGGAGTCCACCGGAATGAAAGCGGGGCTTGCCTGCGCCTTCAGCGAGCCGAACTGCTCGCGCAGCATGGTCTCCTGCTGGATCTGCACGTCGGCGAAGGCGTCCGAGATCTCGAGAAAGGTGTCGGTCGCCTTCTGCATGTCCGCCTTGGCCTGCTCGCCGACCTTCTGTTCATAGGAATTCAGGTACTGGAAATATCCGCCCAGGAAGCCGGTCAGCACGGTCACGGCCGTCAGTCCCTTGGTGACCGAGAGGCGGCTGTCCCAGGATTGAATTCTCTGCCAGATACCCGCCGCCTTCACCGGGGATCGCGTGCGCGCTGTCTGCTTCGGAAGGTCCTGCTCCATTGTCGCCTCCAACTCACCACGCCCCATGGCACGAGGCTACCGCAATCCCGGATTGCGGCTTGTGAAGCATTTCACTTCAAGTAAGGCAGGCGGGCTGCCGGATATCGGGCGGCGGTAGCTCCTCGATCGAGCGGGGAGGGTGTCTGGACCACCTCCCACGCGATGCGAACGTCGCCTTGAATTCGCGGTCGGCATCGCCTAGTTTTTCGGCGTGCCGCACGGTGTCCGCCACCATCTTCGTCAACTCGCCAGAACGGCCATGTTCGTGGCGATTTTTGCGTTTGTGCTTCAGGCGGCCCTGATTTCGGTCTCGCAGGTGAAGGCGGCTGTTGGCGCCATTCCGATGCCGTCCGTCACGCTCAGCGGTTCCCTGCATTTCCACGATCAATTGGCCGGCCACGTGCATTCCCACGCCGGCGACGACGCGGAAGGCCACGTCCATGACGGGCCGGATCACGATGAGGACGGCACTCCCGGCGTGGCCTGGGATATGTTTGGCACCTCGATCGCTTCAGCGCAGGTCGTTCACCTGCTCAGCGTCTTCGAAGTGCTCGGCGCCATGGACCTGCCGCTCGCGCGGGCCATTGTCGGGGTGCGCCCCGACGGACTCGTCCGGCCACCAAGTACCTTCAGCATCGCGTAGTCCCGGCGGCGCTTCGGTCGCCGCCTTTTCGCATGTCTGAAGGATCTTTCGATGTTGATGAATCAGCGCTGCCCGAAAGGGCGGCTCGCAGCTCTTGGGCTGGCTGGCGCTTTTTGGTTGGCGAGCCTGGTCTTTGGCTTGTCGGGCGCCTTTGGCCATGAGGGGCACGATCACGGCGACGCCGAGAAGACGGCGGTCGTGTCCTCAGCCTATCCGAGGATTGCCGCGCGCTCCGAGCTCTACGAAGTCGTCGGCATCCTGAAAGAGGGCAGGCTGTCCGTCTTCATCGATGATGTCGCGACGAACGAGCCGGTCTCGGACGCCGCCTTGCAGGTCACGATCGGCGATTCTGCCCCGATCGAGGCATCGAGCCAGGAGGACGGCGTCTACACCGCCCCGATTCCGAACGGCACGCCGTCCGGATCGGTCGAGGTGATCTTCTCGATCAGCGCTAGCAGGGGAAATGATCTGCTGGTCGACTCGTTCATACCGCGTGCAGAGGCCCGGCCCGCGGAGCACAAGCACGAGCCCGGCTGGCTTCTATCGAACCGAGCCGCCATCGCCGCGTCCGCGCTCGCCGCCTTGGGCTTCGGCGGTCTCTTCTCCTATTGGAGGCGTCGTGGCCGCTTCATGGCGGCCTCGACGTCCGCCGTGATGGCGGGGGCTTTGGTCATTCTCGCCGCCATCATGTTCGGCGAGGGCCGGACTAATGCAACGCAACCAAGTCCGCCGGATGTTCCCGCGCTGAGCGATGCCCCGCGCCGTCTGCAAGACGGCACCGTCTTCGCGGCCAAGCCGACGCAGCGTCTGCTCGAGGTACGAACCGCTGCAGCCGAGCCGCAGACGATTCACCCCGCCGTCACCCTGATCGGCCGTGTCATGGCCGACCCCAACCGCAGCAGCATCGTGCAGAGCATCTACGGCGGCCGCGTGGTTCCCGGCGATGACGGCATCCCCCGCATCGGGCAAACCGTCCGCAAGGGCGATCTGCTCATCCGGATCGAGCCGCATCTGCCAATCGCCGACCGCACGACGATCCTCGAGAAGGTCGGCGAGATCGAACAGCTGATGGCGATCACGGACAACAAGCTGCGACGTCTCCGGCCGCTGGCCGAACGCGGCGCGGTGCCGCAAGGGCAGGTCAACGACCTCGAAAGCGAATTGGAGGGTCTGCGGGCGCGCCGCGAGACCGTTCGCAATTCCCGCACCGGCTTCGAGGAACTGCGGGCATCGACCGATGGCATCATCACCTCAGCCAAGGTCGCGCCGGGCCAGGTCATACAGCCCCAAGACGTCCTGTTTCAGATCGCGGACCCAAGCAGTCTTTGGGTCGAGGCGCTCGCCTATGACGAAATCGGCTTGAAGCAGCCTGAAGCCGCAACGGCAATGGCTCCGAACGGGCAGCAGATTGCGCTGAGCTTCGTCGGGACGAGCCGGGCGCTGCGCCAGCATGCGTCCGTGGTTCAGTTCGCCATTCCGGAGCCACCAGCAGGTCTCAACATCGGTCAGCCGTTGAATGTGATGGTCCAGGCCGGAGCGCCCGTGTCTGGCCTGGTCGTGCCGCGCAATGCCGTCGTTCGAAGCGGCAACGGTGAGAATATCGTTTGGCTGCACACAGAGCCCGAGCGCTTCGAGCCGAGGCCGGTTCGCGTGGTGCCGGTGGACGCAGCCCGCGTGATCGTGGCCGCCGGTGTCAACGAAGGCGAACATATCGTCGTGCGCGGCACCGACCTCATCAACCAGATCCGGTAGCCGACCATGTTCAAGCTCATCGTCCAGACAAGCTTGCGCAATCGCCTATTCGTGCTGGCGGTCGCCGCCGTCCTGGTCGGCTACGGCCTGTTCGTCCTGCCGAGCGTTTCGGTCGACGTCCTGCCTGACATCAACCGCCCGACCGTCAACATCCTGACCGAGGCAGAGGGGCTGGCGCCCCAGGAGGTCGAACAGCTGGTGACGTTCCCGATCGAGACGTCGATGAACGGCATGCCCGGCGTCATTCGCGTGCGCTCGGTCTCGGGCGTTGGTCTGTCGGTCGTCTATGTCGAGTTCGACTGGGGCGTCGAAATCTACCGCGCCCGGCAATTCGTCTCCGAGCGGCTGGCGCTGATCCGCGAGCAATTGCCGTCCGCGGTCAATCCCCAGATGGGCCCGGTGACCTCGATCATGGGCGAGATCATGCTGATCGCGCTGACGAGCGATGGCACGGCTTCACCCATGGACGTGCGCGAGATCGCCGACTTCGTCGTCCGACCGCAACTCCTCGCCATTCCCGGCGTCGCCCAGGTGATACCCATCGGCGGCGAGGTCCGCCAATATCGCGTGACGCCGAACGTCGCCACCATGCAGGCACTCGGCGTCACCCATGATCAGATCGAGCAGGCGGTCGCAAGGTTCGGCACCAACAGCGGCGGCGGCTTCGTCGACCAGCATGGCCGCGAATATCTGATCCGCAATGTCGGTCTCACCAGGCGTATCGAGGACCTCCGCAACACCGTCGTCGTCAACCGCGGAGAGCAGCCGATCCTGCTGAAGCAGATTGCCTCTGTGGATTTTGCCGCGCGGACCAAGCGCGGTGACGCAGGATATAACGGCAAGCCCGCCGTCATCGTCAGCGTCATGAAGCAACCGGCTGCGGATACCGTAGCACTGACGCGCAATGTTGAATCAACGCTGCGGGAGCTGCAACGCACTATGCGCGGGGGCATCAGCGTCACCAACGTGCAGTTCCGGCAGGCCACCTTCATCGAGACCTCGATCGGCAATGTCGAGCGCGTCCTGATCGAGGCCGCGATCGTTGTCGCAATAATCCTGTTCGTCTTCCTGATGAACGGTCGCGCTGCGTTCGTCTCGCTGACGGCCATTCCAATATCGATCCTGGTGACGGTCCTGGTGTTTCGCGCTTTCGGCCTCACGATCAACACCATGACGCTGGGCGGCCTCGCCATCGCGATCGGCGAGCTGGTCGACGATGCCGTGGTGGACGTCGAAAACATCCTGCGGCGCCTGCGGGAGAACGCTGCGTCGAGCACCCCGCGCCCTGCTCTCGACGTGATCTCCGGCGCGAGCCAGGAGGTTCGTTCCAGCATCGTCTATGCAACGATGATCATCGTCCTCGTCTTTGTGCCGCTGTTCGCCCTTCCGGGAATCGAAGGGCGGCTGTTCACGCCGCTTGGCGTCGCCTATGTGGTCTCAATCCTGGCTTCGCTGCTGACCTCGATCACGGTGACGCCGGTGCTGTCCTATTATCTGCTTTCGGGACGAGCTCATTCAGGTGACCGCGAGAGCTTTGTCGTCACGAAGCTGAAGCAGGCCAATCGGCGGGTGCTCGGCTGGGCCTTCCAGCGGCAGGGTTTGGTGCTGGTCTTCGTCGCCGCTGCGGTCGCGGTGGCAGGCTATGCCGCGAGCCAGATGCCCCGCAGCTTTCTTCCTCCTTTCAACGAGGGGACGCTGGTCCTGTCGCTGCAGTACAATCCAGGCATTTCGCTCGCGGAATCCAACCGTCTTGGCCTATTGGCGGAGCAGTTGCTCGCAAAGGTGCCCGAGGTGAAATCGGTTGGACGCCGCACCGGCCGCGCCGAGCTGGATGAACACGCCGAAGGCGTGCACTACAGCGAGATCGATGTCGATCTCACACCGTCCAAGCGCCAGAAGGCGAACATCTATGCGAGCATCCGGGAAGCCCTGTCCGCGCTGCCGGCGTCGCTGGCCATTGGACAGCCGATCAGCCACCGCCTCGATCATCTCCAGTCCGGTATTCGTGCCCAGATCGTGCTCAAGATCTTCGGCCAGGACATCGAGATGTTGCGGCGGCTGTCCGAAACGGTGCGCCAGCGTCTATCGACGATCCCGGGTCTGGTCGATCTCCAGGTCGAGAAGCAAGTATTGATTCCGCAAGTGCGGGTTCAAATCGACCATGCCCGCGCCGCGCTTCACGGCCTGACGCCGGCTGCGGTCACCCAGGCACTCGACGCGCTGTCCAATGGCCGGAAGGTCTCCCAGATCGTCGACGGCAATCGCCGTTTCGACGTCGTGATGCGCCTGTCGGAGCAAGACCGTTCGACGACGGGACTGCACAATTTGCTCATCCCGACCGGCTCGGAGTTCGTCCCGCTGAGCGCTTTGGCCGACATCGTCGAGACAGACGGGCCGAACCAGATTCAGCGGGAGGGGACCCAGCGCAGGATCGTCGTGTACGGCAACGGGGACGGACGCCGCGACATCGCCGATATCGCGGCCGACATTCAGAGGTCGGTTCGCGAGCTCGATTTCCCGCAAGGCTACACGACCAGCCTCGAAGGCGCGTTCCAGGCCCAGCAGGAGGCGATCTGGCGCATCGGCATTCTGTCGCTGGCCTCGATGGCGATGATCTTCGTCGTCCTCTACAGCCGCTACCGGTCGATCGCACTGGCGCTGATCATCATGGGAGGTATTCCGCTCGCCCTGATCGGCAGCGTCGCCGCGCTGAAGATCTCCGGGCAGCCCTTGTCGGTGGCATCGATGATCGGCTTCATCACGCTGGCCGGCATCTCGGCGCGCAACGGGATCTTGAAGATCTCGCACTACATCAATCTCGCCATCCACGAAGGCGAGCGTTTCGGGGCCGCCCTGGTCATTCGCGGCAGCATGGAGCGCCTCAGTCCGGTGCTGATGACGGCGCTTTGCGCAGGACTAGCGCTCACGCCGCTCTTGATCGGCGCGGACGAGCCGGGCCGGGAAATCCTGCACCCGGTGGCCGTGACGATCTTCGGCGGCCTGCTCAGCGCCACGGTGCTCGACACAATCGTGACCCCGATTCTGTTTCTGATGTTCGGCCAGCAGCCGCTGCAGCGGCTGGTGGCCGGACACGCCGCAACGTTCACCCCCGCGGAAGCCTATTGATGCGCGCGGACAACCACCGAGGAGCCTGCAATGAGAACTTATATCGGCCTCGCCGTGACGGCTGTGATGATCGCGACGCTGGATGTTGCCGCGGCGCAGACGAAGGGCAGCAACGGCGGTCCCGTCGTCAAGTCGCAGGGGCATCCGATCGAATTCGTCAGCAAGGGGACCGACATCGTCTTTTACGTTGGCGACGACGATGGATCGCCGCTGTCGACGAAGGATATGCGGGGACGCGCAACGGTTCAGGATGGCGGCAAGACGGTCACCGTTCCGCTTGCGCCGGCCAATCCCAACATGATGACGGGAAAGCTGCAAACCGAGCTGTCGCCGAAGGCGATCGTGGTGTTCTCCGGCAGCTTGCACGGTCATTCGTTGACCGCGAGATACGCTGCGCAATGATTGGGGCCTGAAAGACCGCGTTTGCGCCCGCAACGCGGCGGAGCTCGCGACCTACATCGCCGAGAAAGGCAAGCCGCTGCTGACGCTCGAGGTGAAGCGTGGGAGTTGAGATAACGCATAGGCAAAACTCGACAGCGCTTGGAAGAGCGAAGCGCCACCCCTCGGCAGGTTTGCACATCGGCGATTTCACCGCGACAAAGCGCCCGTGATAAATAGTGGATCAATCAATACAATCTGAGCATCAATCGGGATGGCATGAGCACGTAAAATAGGCCCTCAGAAAAATGTCGCAACGGAGGATCGACAATGGGCAATGCTACTCTTTTATCGAAGATTCGATTTGGCGCAGCTGGCATCCTGCTTCTTGCCGCAACCTCGATGGCATACGCGGCCTGGCCGGAAAGGAATATCACCTTCATCGTCCCATTCCCGGCGGGAGGCTCGTCCGACATGGTCGCGCGAGCAATCGGACAGAAGGTCTCCGATACGTTGGGGCAGCCGGTGGTCGTCGAAAACCGGTCCGGCGCAACGGGCGCTCTTGGAGCAACGGCGGTTGCCCGGGCGCCAGCGGACGGATACACCATTCTCGTCGGCTCGATCGGTGTCTATGCGACGAATCCATTTCTTCAGCCTAATCTGAAGTATGATCCTCTGAAGGACTTCGACCTTTTGACGGTCGCTGTGCGCGCACCGAACGTCCTGGTCGCCAACTTGAACTTTCCGGCAAACACCGTCGCCGAGTTGGTGGAGCAACTGAAGAAGGCCCCCGGCAAGATCACTTTTGCAAGCTCGGGTGCGGGTTCGTCCGATCATCTCACGGCGGCGCTGTTCTGGCAGCGCACTGGGACGACCGGTCTCCACGTGCCGTATCGCGGCGGGGCGCCTGCCGTGAGTGATCTCCTCGCGGGGCATGTCAACGTATCGTTTCAAAACATCAACGCCGTCATCGGGCAAATTCAATCCAAGCAGCTCAAGGTTCTCGCCATCACCGGCGATGCCAGATCCCCTCTTTTGCCCGAAGTGCCTACCTTGAAGGAACTTGGGATTGAAGGTGTCGACGTCTTTTCGTGGCAGGCGGTGGCTGCTCCGAAGGGCCTTCCTGCCGACGTGAAAGCAAAATTGCATGGCGAGATCGTTGCGGCGCTGAAGGCACCGGACGTACGCAAACGAATGGAGGATATCGGCCTCGAAATCGTGGCTAACACCCCGGAGCAATTCCAGGAGTTTCTGGTCTCTGAGTTGGCCCGCTGGAAGCGAGTCATCGAGGCCGGCAATATCACCGTGGAATAGGTTGCCTTGGGCGTGCTCGAGCCTGTCGCGGGAGGGACAAGAGCATGATCCGGAAAAGTGCGTAGCGGTTTTCCGAAAAGATCATGCTCAAACAATAAGCTAGAGCGCGATGACGATTCATCCTCATCGCATCGCGCTCTAGGGTCGATGGCAACCCTCGCGACGATGCCACAATACCCCTGTTTTGCCCGACGGGTCAGAAATTTTTCGTAAAATCGGTAAGTCCTTGATTTTACAGCAGCGCGCTACTGTGCATGGGGTTGTTTTTCGAGTCTTGTTTTGACCGGCTGATTACGGCCGGTCCGGCAGCAGTTCGCCGAGCGAGCGGATGATGCGGTCGGGCCTGACCGTCGAGCCCTCGGGCAGGCCCTCGCCATGCACGTCCATCCAGATCGCATAGATGCCGAGGCGCTGCGGCGTCACCACTTCCCATTCCAGATTGTCGCCGATCATCCAGGTGTCCTCAGCGGTGACGCCGAGCGCCTGCATCGCGTGCAGATAGGCGCGCTCCTCGGGCTTGCCGAAGCCGTGCTCGCCCTCGATCTGGATGTGGTCGAAGCGGTGCGCCAGCTCGAAGCGTTCGACCTTGGCGCGCTGCATGTCGGCGGCGCCGTTGGTGACCAGCGCGAGCTTGATGCCGAGCGCCTTGAACTGGTCGATCGCCTCGTGCGCGCCGGGAAAGACGAACATCTCCTCCTCGCGATAGGCGGTGAAGCGGTCGGCGAGGCGAATGGCGAGGTCATCGGGCAGGGCGCGGTGGCCTGCGGCCGCGAGCGCGGCGAAGCCGCCCTTCACGGTCAGGTGCCGCGCCTCGGCGAGCTTCATCCGCCACGCCGGCTCGGCATTGGCCCAGAAGTTTCGCGCGAAGGCCAGCACTGCGGTGGCGACCATCGGGGGCGGCAGCGGGGCGAGCTCTTCGGCGAATTCGGCCGTGATCGTGTTCCAGGCGATCTCGGGCCGGCCATAGGCCGACAGGATGGTGTCGTCCATGTCGATCAGCATGGCGCGGGGCAGCGGCGGCAGCATGGCGTTCATGGCCACTTCACCTCCGGCGGCAGCGACGACAGGATGGAGTCCACGTTGCCGCCCGTCTTCAGCCCGAAGATGGTGCCGCGGTCGTAGAGCAGGTTGAACTCGACGTAGCGGCCGCGTCGGATCAATTGCTCCTCGCGGTCCGCAGGCGTCCAGGCGCTCGCGAAGTTGCGCCGCACGATCTCGGGATAGATCTTCAGGAAGGCGCGGCCGACGTCCTGGGTGAAGGCGAGGTCGGCGTCCCAGTCGCCGCTGTCGTGCCAGTCGTAGAAGATGCCGCCAATGCCGCGCGCCTCTTTCCGGTGCGGCAGGTAGAAATACTCGTCGCACCATTTCTTGTACTTGTCGTAGTCGGCAACGCCGCTCGGCTGCGCGCAGGCCTGCTTCATCGCGGCATGGAAGGCAATGCTGTCGGGATCGTCCTGCGTCCGCCTTCGCTCCAGCACCGGCGTCAGGTCGGCGCCGCCGCCGAACCAGGCTTTCGTGGTGACTACGAAGCGCGTGTTCATGTGCACGGCAGGGACATTCGGATTGCGCATGTGCGCGATCAGCGAGATGCCGGAGGCCCAGAATTTTGGATCCTCCGCCGCGCCGGGGATCTGGGCCCGGAATTCGGGTGCGAACTCGCCGTGCACCGTCGAACAGTGCACGCCGACCTTCTCGAACAGCCGGCCATGCATCATCGACATCACGCCGCCGCCGCCGGCCGCGCCGGAATGGTCGGTGCGCTGCCAAAGCGTGCGCTTGAAGCGGCCGACCTCGCCCGGATAGAGGCTTTGCGGCGCGTCGTCCTCGAGCCGCTCGAAGCTCGCGCAGATGTCGTCGCGCAAGCGCTCGAACCAGGCGCGGGCGCGGGCCTTGCGGTGTTCGATCGTCGTGACGTCCATCTGCATTCGCGGGTCGCGTCCTATCTGATGCCGAGCGATTTGTGGGTCTGCACGCTGAGCCGCCATTGCGGATGGTGCAGGCAATAATCGATCGCGCGCGCGGTGTTCTCGATGACCTCAGGCCCGTCCATCGGCTGCAGCGAGAAGCGCTCGAAGGCGAGATCCTCAAATGCTTCGGGCATCGCCAAGGCCTGGGGATAGACCAGCTTCAGCTCGTGGCCCTGGCGCAGGACCAGGTCGCTGCCGCCCTTGGGGCTAACGCAGATCCAGTCGAGCCCATCAGGAGCTGCGATCGTGCCGTTGGTCTCGACGCCGATCTCGAAGCCTCTCTCGTGCAGCGCCTCGATCAGCGCGGCGTCGACCTGGAGCAGCGGCTCCCCGCCGGTCAGCACGACGTAGCGATTGGCGGCAGCCGCCGTCCATTGCGCGGCGATGGTATCGGCGAGTTCCGCAGCCGAGCCATAGCGCCCGCCGAGCGTGCCGTCGGTGCCAACGAAATCCGTGTCGCAGAACTTGCAGGTCGCATCCGCGCGGTCGGCCTCCCGCCCGCTCCAGAGGTTGCAGCCGGCAAAGCGGCAGAACACCGACGCGCGCCCGGCATGGGCGCCTTCGCCTTGCAGGGTCAGGAAGATCTCCTTGACCGCGTAACTCAAGCCTCTCTCCTCAACCTGTCAAACCTTGCGGGTTCCGGGTCTGCCGCAGCGCCTCGCCGGCGGCCATGGCTACGCTCATGGCCACATTGAGCGACCGCAGCCCCGCCTTGATCGGGATCACCAGACGCGCATCGGCCGCCTCGACCACTGCGTCGGTGACGCCGGCGCTCTCGCGCCCGAATAGCAGGATGTCCGAGCTCTGGTAATGAAAATCGCGGTAGTCGGTGGCGGCCTTGGTGGTGAACAGCAGCAGCCGGTGGCCCTGGCTTGCACGCCAGTCCTCGAATGTCGCCCAGGAGACGTGGCGGGCCAGCCTGACATGGTCGAGGTAGTCCATTCCCGCCCGGCGGAACAGGCGGTCCGAGATGGGGAAGCCCGCCGGTTCGATGATATGGGCATCGAGCCCCAGGCAGGCGCAGAGGCGAAGAATCGTGCCGGTGTTCTGGGGGATGTCGGGCTGGAAAAGTGCGATCTGCATGGGCGGCGGCGAGTTGGCTTGCGGGCGCAAAATGTCTCAATAAAACATCGCCCGCCCGGGAATTCGTGCATTGCACGCTCCCACGCCGTTAGCGGGCTTGCGCTCGCCCGGCAAGGGTGCCAATAGAACGATTCTGGACTGCTGTTTCACCCGTTTAGAGGTGAACAAGCCAAGTTCTGCCGCCGCGGGGGGCCGCGGGTGCCGGCAGCCTTTCCGGGGACCTCTTGGGCGCCCCTCGGAGCGGTTCCACCGGTAGCGCAAGAAGAAAGGGTTGGAATCGTGACGACAGCGTCTTCGGCGGACCATCCGACACGCCGTGATTTCTTATTCGTTGCAACAGGGGCATTTGCAGCAGTAGGGGGCGCGGCTGCGCTCTGGCCCTTCATCTCCCAAATGAATCCGGATGCCTCGACCATCGCCGCCGGTGCGCCGATCGAGGTCGATCTCAGCCCGATCGCGGAAGGCCAGGACATCAAGGTGTTCTGGCGCGGCAAGCCGATCTACATCAGCCACCGCACCAAGAAGCAGATCGACGAGGCGCGCGCCGTCAACGTGGCGAGCCTGCCGGATCCGCAGACCGACGAGGCCCGGGTCAAGTCGGGCCACGAGCAGTGGCTGGTCGTGATCGGCATCTGCACCCATCTCGGCTGTATCCCGATCGCTCATGAAGGCAGCTACGACGGGTTCTTCTGCCCCTGCCATGGTTCGGTCTACGATACGTCCGGCCGCATCCGCCAGGGCCCAGCGCCCACGAACCTGGCCGTGCCGCCGTACCAGTTCGTTTCCGACACCAAAATCCAGATCGGCTGAGCTTCGGACTCAAGTCCGAAGCTTCGCGCCGTCTCGTCGTACTATTTCCTCAGGATCGCATCATGAGCGGACCATCCGACTACCAGCCGAGCAATCCGGCCCTGCAATGGATCGAGCGGCGCCTGCCGATTTTTGGTCTCATCCATTCCTCCTTCGTCGCCTATCCCACCCCGCGCAACCTGAACTATTGGTGGACCTTCGGCGCCATTCTTTCCTTCATGCTCGGAATGCAGATCCTGACCGGCGTGATCCTGGCGATGCACTACACGCCGAACGCCGATCTCGCCTTCAAGTCGGTCGAGCTGATCGTCCGTGACGTGAACTACGGCTGGCTGCTGCGCAACATGCACGCGGTCGGCGCCTCGATGTTCTTCGTCGCCGTCTACGTCCACATGTTCCGCGGTCTGTACTACGGGTCGTACAAGGAGCCGCGTGAGGTGCTGTGGATCCTCGGCGTCATCATCTACCTCCTGATGATGGCGACCGGCTTCATGGGCTACGTGCTGCCCTGGGGCCAGATGAGCTTCTGGGGCGCCACCGTCATCACCAATTTGTTCTCGGCCGTTCCCTATGTCGGCGAGAGCATCGTGACGCTGCTCTGGGGCGGCTATGCAGTTGGCAACCCGACGCTGAACCGCTTCTTCTCGCTGCACTATCTCTTGCCGTTCGTGATTGCAGGCGTCGTCGTGCTCCACGTCTGGGCGCTGCACGTCGCTGGCCAGAACAACCCTGATGGCGTCGAGCCGAAGACGGAAAAGGACACGGTGCCGTTCACGCCGCATGCGACCATCAAGGACATGTTCGGCGTCGCCTGCTTCCTGCTGCTGTACGCTTGGTTCATCTTCTACATGCCGAACTATCTCGGCGACGCCGACAACTACATTCCCGCGAACCCGGGCGTGACGCCGCCGCACATCGTGCCGGAATGGTATTACCTGCCGTTCTACGCGATCCTGCGCTCGATTCCCGACAAGCTCGCGGGCGTCATCGCGATGTTCGGGGCGATCATCATCCTGTGCTTCCTGCCCTGGCTCGACACCGCCAAGACCAGGTCCTCGAAGTACCGTCCGCTCGCCAAGCAGTTCTTCTGGATCTTCGTCGCGGTCTGCATCCTGCTCGGCTATCTCGGCGCACAGCCGCCGGAAGGCATCTACGTCATCGCCGGCCGCATCCTGACGTTCTGCTATTTCGCCTACTTCCTGATCGTGCTGCCGCTGCTCGCGCGCATCGAGAAGCCGCGGCCGGTGCCGAACTCGATCTCGGATGCCGTGCTGGCCAAGACCGGCAGCCGGTCGACGCCGATGGTCTCGACCGCGATCGTGCTGGCGCTCGCCGGCTCGCTGTTCGCGGGCTCGATCGACAGCGCGAAAGCAGCCGAAGGCAGCGATAAGCCGCCAGGCAACACATGGTCGTTCTCGGGCCCTTTCGGTAAGTTCGATCGCGGCGCGCTGCAGCGCGGCCTCAAGGTCTACAAGGAGGTCTGCGCCAGTTGCCACGGCCTGTCCTTCGTCGCCTTCCGTAACCTCGCCGAGCCCGGCGGGCCCGGCTATTCGGTGGCGCAAGCCGCGGCGTTTGCATCCGAGTACAAGGTCAAGGACGGCCCGAACGATGCGGGGGACATGTTCGAGCGTCCGGGCCGGCCGGCGGACTATTTCCCGTCGCCGTTCGCGAACGAGCAGGCCGCGCGTGCCGCGAACGGCGGTGCGGCGCCGCCGGACCTGTCCCTGATCACCAAGGCGCGCTCCTACAAGCGCGGCTTCCCCTGGTTCATCTTCGACGTCTTCACCCAATACCAGGAGCAGGGGCCTGACTACGTCGCCGCATTGCTCCAAGGCTATGAGGACAAGGTGCCGGAGGGCGTCACCCTCCCGGAGGGCTCGTACTACAACAAGTACTTCCCGGGCCACGCCATCAAGATGCCGAAGCCGATCAGCGACGGCCAGGTGACCTATGACGACGGCTCGCCGACTACCGTCGCGCAGTACTCCAAGGACGTCACCACCTTCCTGATGTGGACCGCCGAGCCGCACATGGAAGCGCGCAAGCGCCTCGGCTTCCAGGTCTTCGTCTTCCTGATCGTCTTCGCGGGCCTGATGTACTTCACCAAGAAGAAGGTCTGGGCCGCCTCGCACTGAGCGGCGAAAGACGAGAAATGAAAAAGCCCCCGCAAGGGGGCTTTTTGTTGGGCTGTCATTCCGGGGCGCGCGAAAGCGCGAGCCCGGAATCCATTGCGCGGCGGAGATGGTGATGAATGGATTCCGGGCTCGATGCTGAAGCATCGCCCCGGAATGACAAGAGTGTGGATTGCGCCGCGCGCTCCCACCCGCCAAAATACCGCCAACCGATCCCCCAGAAACTCACCGGAGGACACCATGGGAACCAGCATCACCTTCAAGCGCCCGGACGGTAAGGACGCCTCGGGCTATCTCACCAATGCCGGGCGCGGCAATGCGCCGGGCGTCGTCGTGATCCAGGAATGGTGGGGCCTGTCCGATCAGATCAAGGGCCTGTGCGACCGCTTCGCGCTGGCCGGCTTCGACGCGCTGGCGCCCGATCTCTACAAGGGCAAGGTGGTGCCGTATCACGACACGGACAGCGCCAACAAGGAGATGAACTCGCTCGACTTCATGGACGCCACCACGCAGACCGTGCGCGGCGCCACGCAATATCTGTCGCGCAACGGTGCCAAGGTCGGGCTGACCGGCTTCTGCCTCGGCGGCGCCGTGACCATCATCGGCGCGACCAAGATCCCGGAGCTCGCGGCGGGCGTCGTGTTCTACGGCATCCCTCCCGAGCAGGCGGCCAAGCCCGCCGACGTCAAGATCCCGCTCCAGGCCCATTTCGCCAACAAGGACGATTGGTGCACGCCGGAGCTGGTCAACGGTTTCGAGAAGGCCATGAAGGCCGCCGGCAAGTCGCTGGAGCTGTTCCGCTATGACGCCGAGCACGCCTTCGTCAACGAGCAGCGCCAGGCCGTGCACGACCGCGAAGCCGCCGAGCTCGCCTGGGGCCGAGCGACGGAGTTTTTCAGTAAGCATCTGGGGTAGGAGCGTGAAGGACAAATCTGAAGCCGATGCGCAGTCGAAGCGTGAGGCCTTCAAGGTCCCGGAGGACCATCGCGCTGCCGTTCTTGAGGGGCTCCGCGAGGCCGATCGAGCCGAGTACGCGACCGATGCAGACATGGCCGCGCTTTGGAAGCGGTGCGGCCTCTAGTCCGTAGCCCGGATGGAGCGAAGCGGAATCCGGGGACTTTCCGATTGTGGACGAACCCCGGATTGCGCTGCGCTCCATCCGGGCTACCGCCTTGCCGCACCCTTGACGCCGCCCCCGTGCCATGGTGAGTATCCGCCCATGAGCACCGCCGTCCGCCCAGCCCGTCTTTGGTGGCGCACCTCCTAAAGAGGTGACCGGTGCGATTTCATTTCTCAAAATCGTCTGAGGTCGCCACGCAGTGCGGCGGCCTGATCGTTTGTCCTGTGTGGCGTTTCCTCGACAAGTTTCGTAAGAGGACGACATGAACAGGACAGTCTTTGCCCTCCCGGCTCGAAGCGACTACGTGACCCGCGCGGGGCTTGCGATCACGCGTGTGGCCGAGCAGTTCACCGGCGGCGCCAGCCGGCTCGACGACCTGATCAACCTGCTCGACCGCCGCCGCGGCGTGGTGCTGTCCTCGGGCACGACCGTGCCCGGCCGCTACGAGAGCTTCGATCTCGGCTTCTCCGACCCGCCGCTCAAGCTCGAGACCGTTGGCATCAATTTCAAGCTGGAAGCGCTGAACGCGCGCGGAGAGGTGCTGATCGCCTTCCTCGGCGACGTCCTGCACGAGCCCTGCGTCGTCATCTCCGAGAACACGACGACGCGCCTTGCCGGCCACATCATCCGCGGCGATGCGCCGGTCGAGGAGGACCAGCGCACGCGGCGTGCCAGCGTGATGTCGCTGGTGCGCGATCTCGTCGCTGCCTTCTCCGCCAGTGACGACGGCCTGCTCGGCCTGTTCGGCGCTTTCGCCTACGACCTCGTGTTCCAGATCGAGGACCTCGTGCAGAAGCGCCCGCGCGAGGCCGACCAGCGCGATATCGTGCTCTATATTCCCGATCGCCTGCTCGCCTACGACCGTGCCACCGGCCGCGGCGTGGTGCTCTCTTACGATTTCGCCTGGAAGGGCAAGTCGACCGAAGGCCTGCCGCGCGAGACCGCCGACAGCCCCTATCTGAAGACGCCGCGCCAGGGCTTTGCCGATCACGCGCCGGGCGAATATCAGGCCACGGTCGAGACAGCGCGCGCCGCCTTTGCCCGTGGCGATCTGTTCGAGGCCGTGCCGGGCCAGCTGTTCGCCGAGCCCTGCGACCGCTCGCCGGCCGAAGTGTTCCAGCGCCTCTGCGTCATCAACCCGTCGCCCTATGGTGCGCTGATGAATCTCGGCGAGGGCGAGTTTCTGGTCTCGGCTTCGCCCGAAATGTTCGTGCGTTCGGACGGCCGCCGCGTCGAGACCTGCCCGATCTCGGGCACGATCGCGCGCGGCCTTGATGCGATCGGCGATGCCGAGCAGATCCGCCAGCTGCTGAACTCGGAGAAGGACGAGTTCGAGCTCAACATGTGCACCGACGTCGACCGCAACGACAAGGCGCGCGTCTGCGTACCCGGCACCATCAAGGTCCTGGCGCGCCGCCAGATCGAGACTTACTCAAAGCTGTTCCACACCGTTGATCACGTCGAGGGCATGTTGCGCCCCGGCTTCGATGCGCTCGATGCCTTCCTCACCCACGCCTGGGCTGTCACCGTCACCGGCGCGCCAAAGCTGTGGGCGATGCAGTTCGTCGAGGACCACGAGCGCTCGCCGCGGCGCTGGTATGCCGGCGCGATCGGCGCGGTGAATTTCGACGGCAGCATTAACACCGGCCTCACCATCCGCACCATCCGCATGAAGGATGGCCTCGCCGAAGTGCGCGTCGGCGCCACCTGCCTGTTCGATTCAGACCCCGCCGCAGAAGACCGCGAGTGCCAGGTCAAGGCGGCCGCGCTGTTCCAGGCGCTGCGCGGCGATCCGCCGAAGCCGCTCTCGACCTTTGCGCCTGATGCCACCGGCTCGGGCAAGCAGGTGCTGCTGATCGACCATGACGACAGCTTCGTGCACATGCTCGCCGATTATTTCCGCCAGGTCGGCGCCAGCGTCACCGTGGTCCGCTATGTGCATGCGCTCGACATGCTCAAGCAGAAGAGGTGGGACTTGCTGGTGCTGTCGCCCGGCCCCGGGCGCCCTGAGGATTTCGGGATCAAGACGACGATCGATGCGGCGCTGGAGAAGAAGCTGCCGGTGTTCGGCGTCTGCCTCGGCGTGCAGGCGATCGGCGAATATTTCGGCGGCGAGCTCGGCCAGCTCACCCATCCCGCCCACGGCCGGCCCTCGCGGGTGCAGGTGCGCGGCGGACGGCTGATGCGCAATTTGCCGAACGAGATCGTCATCGGCCGCTATCACTCGCTCTATGTCGAGCGCGACAGCATGCCGGAGGTGCTCAGCGTCACCGCCAGCACCGAGGACGGCGTCGCCATGGCGCTGGAGCACAAGACCCTGCCGGTCGCCGGCGTGCAATTCCACCCGGAATCGCTGATGTCGCTCGGCGGCGAGGTGGGGCTACGTATTGTCGAAAACGCGTTCCGGCTGGATGCGCCGGTCAATTGAGAGGCACGAATGACTTTTGACCACGACATCAAGGCCAGCGTCCGCACCATCCCGGATTATCCCAAGCCCGGGATCATGTTCCGCGACATCACCACCCTGCTCGCGGATGCGCGCGCGTTCCGCCGAGCCGTGGACGAGCTCGTCAACCCCTGGGCCGGCAACAAGATCGACAAGGTCGCCGGCATGGAGGCGCGCGGCTTCATCATCGGCGGCGCGGTGGCGCATCAGCTCTCGGCGGGCTTCGTGCCGATCCGCAAGAAGGGCAAGCTGCCGCATACCACGGTGCGCATCGCCTATTCGCTCGAATACGGCATCGACGAGATGGAGATGCATGTCGACGCGGTCGCACCCGGCGAGCGCGTGATCCTGGTCGACGACCTCATCGCCACCGGCGGCACCGCGGAAGGCGCGGTCAAGCTGCTGCGCCAGATCGGCGCCAACGTGATTGCCGCTTGCTTCATCGTCGACCTGCCCGAGCTCGGCGGCGCCGCCAAGCTGCGCGCCATGGACGTGCCCGTGCGCACGCTGATGTCGTTCGAGGGGCACTGAGCGTCAACGAGGCAGAACAAGCTTCGGGGGCGGTGTGTGGGCCAAGGACGCGGTTCACCTCTCCCATAGGGAGAGGTCGGATCGCATCGATGAGGCGATCCGGGTGAGGGGTTCTGGTCTCACTGAACGCTGCGGCCCCTCACCCGGATTGCTCTGGACGATGCTTCGCATCGCCAAGCGCAATCCGACCTCTCCCCGCTGGGGAGAGGTGAACACCGAGCTCCCGATCGGATGCTTCACGACCGCTGCAGGATCAGGCTGAGCTCCAGCTCCCGGAACGCGATGTAATTCCGCCGCGTCCATTGGTGCAGCTCGGTCGAGGAGTCCTTCTCCTGGCGCAGGTAGCCAGTGAAGGAGAAGTTCAGTCGGTCGATATAGGTCTTGAGGAAACCGGGCAGCGCGGGAAGGCGGAACAGCCGGCCGCCTCCCATTGCCGGCGGCAGCTCGCCGCGGACGACATATTCGTTGTCCACCGTGACCAGGTTCATCCGCGGGATCCGCCCACGGAGCATCTCGTGGGCGCGGGCCGAGACGCGGTCGGTGTCGGCGACGAACAGGATCATCGGCGCAACGTGGCGCCGCGCCGCCTCCTTCAGCAGGCCGATCTCGTCGGTCATCTTGAAGAACTCGTCGAAGGCGTGGAAGCCGAGGTCGATCACCTTGGCAAGTCCGTCATCGACGATGACGCGGTCCATCAGCTGCATCTTGCCGAAGGTGTCGATCACGTCGGCGGTCTCGGTCACCTTCGGTAGGTAATCGAGCAGCGACGGCTCCTTCAGGTTGACGTCGAAGGCCGCGACGTTGCCGTTCTTGAGCAGCAGGAATTCGCTCAAAAGCCGCGCCAGCAAGGTCTTGCCGACCTGCGGGCGGGGCGAGCAGATGATGTAGACGGGTGTCGCGGGCATCGCCAGCTATATCAGGCCAACTCACCGCCCAATCCAGCCGTATCAGCCCGGCTTGCGCAACTATTTTTCGCTGTTGCGGCTGGCGGATTTCGACCCGACGATGTCAGTCAGGCGGATGCGGTCGTATTCGCTCCAGACATTGGCCAACCAGTGCCGGACATAACCGCGCAGCACGAAGGAATAGTTCGCGGCCTCGTCGCTGATGCCCTTGTTGGCCACGAATTTCAGGAACGGGACCGAGGAGACCTCGACCTGCTCATAGGCCATCTCGTTGAGCTTGGGGATGGTCAGCTCGGTCGCGTCCTTGATGCGGTGGAAGTAGGAATTATAGGTCGCCTGGTCCCACTGGAAGAACTGGGTGTCGTTGATGAAGTTCTTCACCAGGAAATATTTCGCGCCCCCCATGAAGCCTGCGGTCTCCGCGATCTCCTCCAGCGAGGCGATCGAGGGTCCGAGGATGTGGAACACGGCGAAGGTGATCTGGCCGGCCTTGGCGGCGTCGAGGAAGCCGATGTCGCGCAGCGAGGCCAGCGCCGGCGAAAGCAGGCCGGCGCGGACGTCGATCACGGTGACCGAAGGGCTGACAGCGTTGAGCGTGTCGAAGATCTTCATCTGATCGGCCGTCGTCGTCATGTCGACGATCTCGGTGATGTCGGGGTGGAAGCGCTTCAGGGTTCCGCGCGGCGACTCCGTGTCGAACGCCCGCGTCGGCACGTTGTTGGCCGAGAAATAATCGAGCAGGGTGCGCGATACCGTGGTCTTGCCGACCCCGCCCTTGTCCGCGCCCACCACAACCACTGCCGGCTTTGCCATTGCTGTCCCCTAACGCGCGCCCCCGATCGCGAGGTCGCAATCGGCCGGGCCCCAAATCGATGTCCCGAAAGACGTCCCGAGTCTGCTGTTGGGCGCGAACATGGCAGAAACAAGGGAGAATTCAATTCCTCGCGCTCCACTTACGGCAATTCCCGAGGATTTTCCCGATTGCCGGGAAACCCGGCGCATGAAGCGGCAAATCACGCCGTCAGTGACGGCCCCACGGTCCCATCGGATTGGCTGCCGGGGCTCCAGAGGGACTGGGCGCGGGAACGGGCGGCGGGCTGGCGGGACCGGCCGCATCGCTCCACGGCCCCTGCGAGAGCGGCGGCGGCCCGTCCTGCGCCTCGGCATGTTCGGTCTCGAGTTGTTCCGTCTCTTCGGCGGGGTCCGGCAGCGGTCCCGGATCGCGCCCGCCGGCGAACTTGACCAGCGCGTCGACCCGGGACTGCACGGAAGGGTGGGTCGCGAACAGGTCGGCAAAGCCCTCGCGCGGATTGTCGACGCAGAGCTCCATCACCGCCGAGGTCGCGCCCGGCAGCTCGCCGCGGCCCTCGATCTTGCGCAGCGCCGAGATCATCGCGTCGGGGTCTTTCGTCAGCTCGACCGAACCGGCATCGGCGAGATATTCGCGCGACCGCGACAGCGCGAGCTTGACCACCTGCGACAGCAGCCAGGCCAGCACGATCAGCACGATGGCGATGATGATGACGATGATCGCACCGCCCCCGGAGCTCTTGCTGTCGCTCGAGGACGACCGCGACGACGAGGAGGAGCCCGAGGACGAGGAGCCGCCCGAGCTCCAGTTCAGATTCGTGAACAGGCGGAAGAACAATTCGCCGAAGAAGCCGACCACGCCGGCGATGATGACGGCGACCACCATGAGTTGCACATCGCCGTTCTTGATGTGGGTCAGCTCGTGGCCGAGCACCGCCTCGATCTCCTTGTCGTTGAGCGCATCGAGGAGACCCGTGGTGACCGTGATGGAATATTGCCGCGGATTGAGGCCGGTCGCGAACGCGTTTAGCGCCGGGCTCTCCATGATCTTCAGCTTCGGCATGGTGAGGCCGCGCGAGATGCAGAGGTTCTCGAGCAGATTGTAGAGCCGCGGCTGTTCCTGCCGGGTGACGCTGTGGCCGCCGGTCACGGCATCGATCATCGACTGGTGAAAGAAATAGGCGATCACGATCCAGACCGCCGCCACGACCGTTGCAATCGGCGCGGCCTTGAGCAGGTCCGAGAAGGCGTGTCTCAGATAGTACGCGGCGGTCTCACTGTCGTCGATGAACACCTCGGCCACCAGCGCGCCGGCATAGACCAGCACATAGACCAGCGCGAACAGGCCGGCGAGCAGCAGCATCGAACGAAGCTTGTTCGAGGCGATGTGCGTGTAGAGACCATACGCGGCCATGACGCGATGCCCTGCCGGCCTATCGGCTCAAATCAGAACTTCACCTGCGGCACGGTCTCGACCTCGGTGCGGCTGGCGCCGAGATCGAAGAAGTCCTTTTTGGTGAAGCCGAACATGCCCGCGAACAGAGCTGCGGGCAGCTGCTGGATGCCGGTATTGTATTCCTGCACCGCGTTGTTGAAGAAGCGGCGGCTCGCCGCGATCTTGTTTTCGAGGTCGGAGAGCTCGGACGCGAGCTGCTGGAAATTGGCGTTGGCCTTGAGGTCGGGATAGGCCTCCGACAGCGCGATCAGCCGGCCGAGCGCGCCGGAGAGCTGGTTCTCGGCTGCGGACACCTGCGCCGGGCCCTGTGCCGACATCGCCGAATTGCGCGCCTTGATGACGTCGTCGAGCGTGCCGCGCTCGTGCGAGGCGTAGCCCTTCACCGTCTCGACCAGGTTCGGGATCAGGTCGTGACGCTGCTTGAGCTGCACGTCGATGTCGGCAAAGGCCTGGCCGACACGCTGGCTCAGCGCCACCAGGCGGTTGTAGGCGCTGAAAGCGATCAGCGCGAGGACGACGATGACGCCGAGAACGATCCAGCCGGTCGACATGGAGAACTCCTGAAGAGGGAAGAAGGCGGGCGCTAGGGTAGACGAAATTAACGCAGGATGAGAGCCCGGCGCGGAGGGAAGGTAAGACTTGGTCGGATCAGGAACGGCCCGAGTTCAAGGTAGGCACGGCCAGCGAAATTAACTTTCGGACATGACGGCATCGCCCCAGCGCCAGCGCCGGGCCTCGGCATAGGCCGCCTTGTCCCGCCGCGGGACGTTTGCCGGCGCAACCCCAGCCTCCGTGCAAAGCTTGGCCGCGATCTCGGCCTTGCCGATGTCCGGCGGTGCCAGCACGCGCGCGGCGCGGCTCGCGGGCGGGGTGCGGGTCAGGGCGACGTAGATGAAGCGCTCGTCCTCGAACGGCACCTCGGCGCCCTTGATCTGCCGGTGCGCCTGCGAGCGCGGCAGGCGCTGGCTGAAATGGCACCAGTCGGGCGCGATGAGCGGGCACGGCCTTTCGTGCGGGCAGGGCGCGGTGACGAAGGCGCCAGCTGCGATCAGCTGCTGGCGCAGGGCGAGGATGCGGGCATAGCCGGCGGGCGTGCCGGGCTCGATCACCACCAGCGCGTGGCGCGCCTTGGCCCACATCGCCTCGGTCAGCTTGCGCTGATCGGCCTCGCTGAGCTCGCCGATGATGTAGCTGGCGATGACGAGATCGGCCTGTGAGACCTCGGCGAGGTTGCCGCCGGCATCGCCGGGCAGATAACGGCACTCCGCCAATCGCGAGCTGCCGTGTGCCAGTTCGAGCGCGAGCCGGCTCAGCGTGGCGTTGGCATCGAGCAGGGTAAAATCCTGTAGCGACGGAAAGGCTTCCGCGGCGGCCCAGCTGGCGGTGCCCGGACCGGCGCCGACGTCGAGCAATGTTTCGGGGGCGAGATCAGGCGCGATCTCGGTGAGCGCATTGAGGCTGGCCGCCACCGCCGCGTAGGTCGCGGGCATGCGCGCCAGCGCATAAGCGAGCGCATCTGCGTCCGACTTGATCGTGCCGGAGGTGCCGCCGGCGCGATACGTAGTCGAGATCCTCTGCGAGCGCCGGGCCGCGTCGCTGCGAGACAAGCCCTGTAGCTTGCCGTCGAGGGCGGCTTTCAGTTCGGCGGGAAGGGTGGGGGAGATCATCAGCAACCCCACGTCATTCCGGGCTCGCGAAGCGAGAACCCGGAATCCATTTATCTGCAGCGTCGGTCGCACCATGGATTCCGGGTTCGATGCTGCGCATCGCCCCGGAATGACGGTCCAAGATCACGCCACGTTCTGGTCGAGAATGTCCACGGCCTCGGCGAGGCTCACCGACACCAGCTGCGACACGCCGCGCTCGGCCATGGTGACGCCGAACAGGCGGTTCATCCGCGCCATCGTGATCGGGTTGTGCGTGATGATGATGAAGCGCGTGTCGGTCGAGCCGGTCATCTCGTGCAGGAGGTTGCAGTACCGTTCGACGTTGTGGTCGTCGAGCGGCGCGTCGACTTCGTCCAGCACGCAGATCGGCGAGGGGTTGGTCAGGAACACCGCGAAGATCAGCGCCATCGCGGTCAGCGCCTGCTCGCCTCCCGAGAGCAGCGAGAGCGTCTGCGGCTTCTTGCCCGGCGGCTTGGCGATGATTTCGAGGCCGGCTTCCAGGGGGTCGTCGCTCTCGATCAGGTGCAGCGCGGCTTCGCCGCCGCCGAACAGCTCGACGAACAGGCGCTTGAAGTGCTCGTTGACGACGTCGAACGAGGTCAGCAGCCGCTCGCGGGCTTCCTTGTTGAGGCTCTGGATGCCCTGGCGCAGCCGCTTGATGGCCTCGACCAGGTCATCGCGCTCGGTGACGAGGCCGGTGTGCTGGGTCTCGACCTCGCGCAGCTCTTCCTCGGCGCGCAGATTGACGGCGCCGAGGCGCTCGCGGTCCCGGCGCATCTTCTCGAGGTCCTCCTCGATCTCGTGCAGCGGCGGCAGTTCGGCGCCGGGCTCGAGCTCGGCAAGGCCGGCGACGGCCTGCGGCTCGACCTCGAGCATGTCGCGGATCTCGCGCTCGATGTCCTCGAGCCGGCGGCGGGCGCCTTCCATGCGCTCCTCGGCGCGGGCGGTGGCCTCGCGGGCGCTGGAGAGCGCCTCGAGCGTCAGCTTAGCGACGCGGTCGGTCTCGGCCATCGCGGTTTCCGCGGTGGCGAGCGCGTCGGCGGCCATGCGGCGGTCGTTCTCGGCGTATTCGATCTCGGTGATCAGCGCGCTGCGCTTTTCGGCGAACACGGCCGGGGCGTTTTCGAGCTCGCTGCGCTCGATCGTGAGCTCGGCGATGCGGGCCTGGATGGTGTCGATGTGGGAGGCCGCGCTCTCCTTGCGGTTCTGCCACTCGGTGCGTTCGGCGAGGATCGCCTGCACGCGGCGATCGGCGAGCTCGGCTTCGCGTGCCAGCGCCTGCGCCTCGGCGCGGACCTGGGCGGCCATGCGGCGGCGGCCTTCGATGTCGCTGCGGACGGCGGCGAGCTGGGTTTCGGTGTCCTCGCTTGACGGCAGCTCGCCGATGCCGGCCTGGGCGTATTCGTAGGCGGCCTCGGCTTCGGCGCGATCGGCGGCGAGCCGGCTGTGCGCCTCCGACAGCGTCGCCTTGCGCGCGGCATGGCGGCTGATCTCGCGCTCGGCATTGGCGTGGCGCTCGCGCGCGACGTTGAGCTCGCGCTGGGCGCCGCGCCAGGCTTCGCGGCTGGCGCCTTCGGTGCTGGCCGCCATCTGCAGCTCGGACTCGGCATTCTCCAGCGCCTGGCGCTTGATCTGCGCGTCGATGCGGGCCTGCTCCAGCTCGTTCTCGATGTCGACGAGGCGGGCGCGCTCGGCCAGGCGCCGCGCGGCGCCGGTCGGTGCGTGCGCCGCGGCGACGAAGCCGTCCCAGCGCCAGACGTCGCCCTCGGGCGAGACCAGCCGCTGGCCGGTCTTGAGCTGCGAGACCAGCTCGGCGCCGCGCTCGCGCGGCACCACGCCGATCTGGGCGAGACGGCGGGCCAACTCGGCCGGCGCCTGCACATGGTTGGAGAGCGGCACGGCGCCTTCGGGCAGCTCGGGATCGCCCTCGGTGTGTCCGACATTGGTCCAGCGCATCGGCGCCGACGGATCGATCGGAGCGTCAAGATCGTCGCCGAGTGCCGCGCCGATCGCCTTTTCAAAGCCCTTGTCGACGGTGATGCCGTCGATGATCGGCGGCCACAAATTCTTGGTCTCGCCGTTGACGATCTTGGAGATCGTGCGCGCCTCGGTCTCGAGCCGCTGCACGCGCTTGTCGGCCTCGACCAGCGGCGAGCGTGAGGATTCCAGCGTCTGGCGTGCCGCGACATGCGCAGCTTCGCTGGCCTGCGCCGCAGCTTCGGAGGCCGCCAGCGTCTCTTCCGCCGTCTCGACCAGCGCGGTCAGCTCGTCGAGATCGCCGAAGCCGCCGGTTGCTTCGGTGAGCTTCTGCTCTTCCGCCGTGACGTTCGCGATCTCCTGATCGAGCCGGGCGAGCTTGTCGCGATGGGTGCGGACGTTGGCCTCGAGCTGGTTGCGCTTCGCGGTGAGGTCGGCGAGCGCGGTTGTGAGCTCGGCGAAGCGCTGCTCGGTTTCGGTCAGTACCGCCTCGGCCTCGGCGACGCGCTCGTCGACGCCGGAGCGCTTCTCGACGCGCGACTTGATCTCTTCCTTCAGCTCGGCATCTTCGGCGTCGAGCCGCTGCAGCGCGACGTCGGCGTCCATGGTCTGCTGCTGGGCGCGGGAGATGTCGCCCTCGAACTGGGCGAGGCGGCGCTCGAGCTCGGCGACGCGCTCCTTGGCGCGCTCTTCCTCACGGTCGAGCTGCTCGCGGGCATTGGTCAGGCGCTGCAGGCCGGCCGCGGCGCGCGCTTCGGCATCGCGCAGCGCCGGCATCTCGGCGGCGCGGATCGCCTGGATGCGGGCGGCTTCGGCCTGGTGCTGGGTGCGCTCGGCCATCTCGCGCACGGCGAGATCGTGGGTCTGGCCGGATTCGTTGACGTCGGCATGGGCACCGACCCAGCGCAGGTGGAACAGCGTGGCTTCGGCCTTGCGGACCTTGGCGGCGACCTCGCGATAGCGCACGGCCTGGCGAGCCTGCTTCTTCAGGCCTTCCATCTGGCCGGAGAGCTGGCCGATCACATCCTCGACGCGGGTGAGGTTGGTTTCGGCCGCCTTCAGCCGCAGCTCGGCCTCGTGACGGCGGGCGTGCAGGCCGGCGACGCCGGCGGCGTCTTCCAGCACGCGGCGGCGCTGCTCGGGCTTGGCCTGGATGATCTCGCCGATCTTGCCCTGGTGGACGAGGGCGGGCGAACGCGCACCGGTGGCGGCGTCCGCGAACAGGATCTGCACGTCGCGGGCCCGCACGTCGCGGCCGTTGATGCGGTAGACCGAGCCCGCCTCGCGCTCGATGCGGCGGGAGATTTCCAGGATCTGGCTGTCGTTCATCGCCGCCGGCGCGGTGCGATCGGCATTGTCGATCGTCATCGTCACTTCGGCATGGTTGCGCGCCGGACGGTTGCCGGAGCCGGCGAAGATCACCGCATCCATGTCGGCCGCGCGCAGCGACTTGTAGGAGGTCTCGCCCATCGCCCAGCGCAGCGCCTCGACGAGATTCGACTTGCCGCAGCCGTTGGGGCCGACAACGCCGGTCAGGCCGGGCTCGATGACGAAGTCCGTGGGCTCAACGAAGGACTTGAAACCGTGAAGGCGCAGGCGGGTGATTTTCATAAGCACGCATCTCTGTTGGCAGGCGCGAATCCCCCTGCCGGGACAATACCATGGAAGGCAATGTCGCTGTCTGGGTGAGTCGCGCGAGGCGCCTCATGCGGCTGGACAATGGCCGCGGTGCGCCGCGAGGGCAACCGGCGAAAGCCGCTTTTCCCAAGGGATTTATGCCGGGAAAGATACGGCTTTCGAGATGCGAATCAGGATCTTGACGCGCGAATCAGCTCTTCAGCAGCGGGTTGATCTTCTTGGCGAACTCCTCGAACGAGGTGTCGCCCTTGATCTTCTCGCCGTTGATGAAGAAGGTCGGCGTCGAATCCACCTTGAGCACGTCGCTGGCATATTTCTGGTCGGCGGCAATCTTGTCGAGCAGCGCCTGGTCCTTCAGGCAGGCCTCGACCTGCTGCTGGGTGAGGCCGGCCTGCTTGCCGATCCGCGTCAGGGTCTCGGTGGTGTTCTTCATCACCCAGTCATTCTGCTGGCGGAACAGCATGTCGGTGACCGCGAAGTATTTCGGCGCATCGTCCTTGGCGATGCAGCGCGACAGCATCGAGCCGGCGGCGGCTTTGATGTCGAGCGGGAACTCGCGGAAGATGTAACGCACCTTGCCGGTGTCGATGTATTCCGTCTTGATCTTCGGGAACACCTGCTCGTTGAAGGCGGCGCAGTGCGGGCACGTCATCGAGGCGTATTCGGTGATGGTGACGGCGGCATCCTTCGGGCCGAGCGCCATGTCGGGCAGCGACACCGGCTTGGCGACGTCGGCGGCCGACTGCGCCATTGCTTCAGGGATCATGGCGTCCGAGATGAACCGCAGCGGCGAGAGCCCGGCGAACGCGGCAAGCCCGGTCAGCGACAGCATCGTGGTGAAGGCGCGGCGGGTGATGATCAAGGTCGGCTCCCGGGATTGGCAAGGTTCGCCCGAAGGACGGGTCAAGGTTTCCTGCTCGGACGGCCTGTCGCTAGCTTGAAACGTCGTTTGAGGCAATGGCGGGCGCTACGGACAGGTCCAGTTTGGCCGCGGAATGAGGCTCAATTTCGCTTGATGGCGGCCCCGAGGCGCGCCAGCGCGGTCTTCAGTTCTTCATCTTCGATCTCGGTCAGGTTCTCCGCCACCTTGGCGACGGCCTTGGGGTCGGGTGGGC
>NZ_JADYVW010000024.1:0-66659 GCF_020194135.1 Bradyrhizobium sp. BRP23
CTCCCCAACCCTCCCCCGCAAGCGGGAGAGGGAGCGCACCGCCTTCTGCGGCAAGATAACGGCCCCTACCTCCGCGCCGCCGGTGACGCCGGCGGCGTGGCCATCGCGGCGGCCGGCTCGGGCGGTGTCAGATGGCGGGGGACGATGATGGTCTGGCCCGGCGTCAGCTGCGCGTTCTCGGGCAGCGAGTTGCTCTGCGCGAGCGTCCACAGCGGCACGCGGTTTGCTGCTGCGATGCTCTCCATGGTGTCGCCGCGGCGCACCGGCACCCGCACGCCGCTGTCCCACAATTCGACCAGCGTGTCCGCCGGCACGAGATAGCGCAGCGGCACGGCATCGGCCTGCGTTTGCGGCGGAATGCGCGGCAGCTGCGTCACCATCTCGACGATCTGACGATGGATATCGTCGGACTTCTCGATGTTGATGTGGGTGACGCGCGCGTTCCGCTTGAGGTCATAGCTGGCGTAATGGCCGCGAAAGCCGGGAACAGCCACGACGTCGCCGCCGCCGAGCACGCTGTCGGACAGGAAGATGTTGATGAAGCGCTCGACGTTGAGGGGGACATCGCCGGTCGCTTGCGCGGGATCGATGGCGATGACGAGGCTGATCGGGATGTTCTCCTTGGCCGCCATCTCGGAGATGACGATCGAGCACAGCCCGCCCATGGAATGGCCCATCAGCACGATCGGCGCCGGCGATTCCTTATAGCTGGAGATGGCGCGATCGCCGATCCACCGGCAGATGGTGAATTCGTAGACGTTGGCCGAGAAGCCGGCCTTCGTTAGCTTCTCTTCGAGCCGATCCATGCCGGTCGAGAAGATCGGGCCCATGGCGCCGCGGAACAGGTAGATTTTTGGCGGCGGCAACGGCTCGAACGGCGGAGGCGGCGGCGGCGCGGCGGGGGCGGTCGCGTTGGTCTTGGACTTGGGGGGAGTAGCAGCGGCCATGCCACTGCTCAAGGCGAGCAGCACCACTGCTGCCAGCGCGAGGAGTCGCCTCGAATGAATCATCAGTCCAGCAGTCCCACCACGGGAGGCAGGGGCCTCCCCTGACCGGCTTAGTGACCATCGATTGGGTGGATTTTGGGGCACGGAACCGACCATCTCTCGTCCGGCGCCCTCTCCGGCTGCCGCGCCGCTGGACGTGGCTGCGACCGTCGGCCTCAGGCGGGCCTCTCCCGGGCTAAAGCGGCAGCAGCCGATTGAGCAATTCGAGCAGGGTGCGTTGCTCCGCCTCGGTGAGCGGGGCCAGCATCTTCCGGTTATAGAGCCCCGTCAGGCTTGCCCCGTCCTGAATGAGCTTGGCGCCCTTCGGCGTAAGCATCAACTCGACGGCGCGGCGGTCGGATTTCGAGCGGTTACGCTTGATGAAGCCGGACGATTCCAGCTCGTTCAGGATCTTGATCAGGTTCGGCAGGCGCAGGCGGAGCAGGCTGGCAAGGCTGCTGGGGGGAACGCCCGGATTGTCGCGAATGACGACGAAGATCGCGTAGGTCGCCGGCGTCAGGCCCAGTGCGGCGAACTCCTCGTAGAAGCCTTCGAAGAACTTCAGCTGCGCGAGCCGCAGCATGAAGCCGGGCGTGCGCTGCAGCGCGCGCAAGTCCAGTGACGTCTCCGACGGTTGAGGGGGCTTCGCTCCGGGTCTGACTGCTTTCGGGCTCATGATCCTGGATCCGGCGGCCACAAGTCGGCCGAATTGACACTCTCAAAAATAGCTATAAAATATAACTATTATAGAGCGGCACCAAGACCGCCCATGGGAGGGACACAATGAACAGCAAATTCCTGCATAAACTGTGCATGGTGGCCGCGGTGCTGACCGCCGCACCGGCCTTGGCCCAGGACGTCGTGAAGATCGGCATCCTGAACGATCAATCGGGGCCGTTCGCGAGCTATCAGGGCATCGGCTCGGTCGTCGCCGCCAAGATGGCCGTCGAGGACTATGGCGGAAAGGCCGCCGGCAAGCCGGTGGAAGTCGTTGCGGCGGACCATCAGAACAAGACGGACATCGGCATCGGCATCGCCCGGCGCTGGTACGAGAACGAGAGCGTCGATGCGATCTTCGACATTCCGAACTCGTCGATTGCGCTCGCCGTGGCCGGCATGAGCGCCGAGAAGAACAAGGTCTTCGTCGGCTCGGGCGCCGGCACGGTACTGCTGACCGGCGAGAAGTGCACGCCAAACACCGTGCACTGGACCTACGACACCTATTCCTACGGGCGCGGCCTCGGCAAGGCCATCGTGCAGCAGGGCGGCAAGAAATGGTTCTTCATCACCGCGGATTACGCGTTCGGCCATGATCTGGAAAAGCAGGCCGCGGAAGCCGTGAAAGCGTCCGGCGGTGAGGTGCTCGGCAGCGTGCGGCATCCGTTGGGCACGGCTGATTACGCCTCATTCCTGCTCCAGGCCCAGGCGTCGGGCGCGAGCGTCATCGCATTCGCCAATGCAGGGGACGATACCATCACCTCGATGAAGCAGGCCGCCGAGTTCGGGCTGACGAAGGATCACAAACTGGTCGGATTGATCCTCGGCATGAACGGCCTTCCCGCGCTTGGGCTCAAGTTTGCGCAGGGCGCGCAGATCATGAATCCGTTCTACTGGGATCTGACCGACGGCACGCGTGCTTTCGCGAAGCGCTTCGCCGAACGCATTCCCTCGAAGGCCTATCCGAACGACATGCAGGCCGGCGTCTATGCCTCGGTCATCCACTACCTCAAGGCGGTCGACAAGGCCGGCGGCGCCAAAGACGGCAAGGCCGTGGTCGCGACGATGAAGCAGATGCCGACCGACGATCAGTTGTTCGGCAAGGGCTACATCCGCAAGGACGGCCGCAAGATCCATCCGCTCTACCTGTTGCAGGTCAAGGCTCCCGAGGAATCGAATTCGTCCTGGGATCTGCTGAAGGTCGTTGCCACGATCAAGGGCGAGGACGCGTTCCGGTCCGAGAGTGACGGTCAGTGCCCGCTCGCAAAGCAATAGCGGTTCGGAGCTGACCATGAGCGGCATTGCATCCAGTCCGGTCGATCCGTTCGCGCCCGGCTTTCTGACGGATCCCTATCCCGCCTATGAGGCGCTGCGCGCAATCGGGCCGGTGTTCGAGGTGGAGCGCTACGACGTGTGGGCCATGGCCCGCTATGCCGAGGTCGAAGCGGCCCTGAAGGACTGGAAAACGTTCATCAGTGGCGAGGGCGTCGGGCTGAGCGGGATGAACCCGGCGCTGCCAAAGCCGCTGACCCTGCAGATCGATCCGCCCGACCACGACAAGGGCCGCCGCGTGCTCGGCCGCACGCTGTCTCCGGGCGTCGCAAGGAAGCTGCGCGAGACGTTCCAGCGCGAAGCAGAGAGGAAGGTCTCGGAGCTGATCGACAAAGGCACGTTCGATGCCGTGACCGATCTTGCGGAAGCCTATCCGATGAAGGTGTTTCCGGACGCGATCGGCATCCGCCCCGATGGGCGCGAGAAGCTGCTCGCCTGGAGCACGTTCGTATTCAACAGCTTCGGCCCGGAGAACGAGATCCTCGCGGCGTCGCGGAAGGATGGTCTCGCGGCGCAGAGCTGGATCATGGAATGTTGTGCGCGCGATGCGCTACGGCCCGACAGCCTCGGCATGATGATCTACCAGGCGGCCGATGAGGGCGAGATCACCGAGCACGAGGCGACGCATCTGGTGCGGCCGTTCCTCACGGCCGGGATCGACACCACCGTCAATAGCATCGGCAATACCCTGCTCGCGCTCGCCACCCATCCGGACGAATATCGCAAGCTGCACGAGAAACCAGAGCTGGCACGCAACGCCTTCGAGGAAGGTCTGCGCTACGATTCACCGGTGCAGACGTTCTTTCGTACCACCTCGCGCGATGCCGAGATCGGCGGCGGCATGATCCCGGCGCACCGCAAGGTGCTGCTGTTCATGGCCTCCGCCAATCGCGATCCCGCGCGCTGGGACAAGCCGGCCCGTTTCGACGTGGAGCGGGTTGCGACCGGCCATGTCGGCTTCGGCGCAGGCATACACGCCTGCGTCGGCCAGATGATCGCGCGTCTGGAGGGCGAACTGATCTTCGGCGAGCTCGCAAGGCGCGTGAAGACGATCGAGCTCACGGCGGAGCCGAAGCGCAGGCTCAACAATTCCCTGCGCGGGCTGGAGAGCATGCCGGTTCGCGTGACGCCAGCTTAGGCGGGCATCACGCTGCAGGATGCGCGACGGCTCAGTTCCGCGCCGGCGCCGTCGCCGCCGCCGCGCGCGCGGGCCGCGGTGCGCCGGGCTCGGCGACGGGAGCAGCCGGGGCGCGCGAGCGCATAATCGCAGCATTGATCTCGGCAATGACACGGCGCTGGATCGCCTCGTTCTTGTCGATCGAGACGTGGCCGACGCCACTGCCGCGGATGTCGACATTATCGAGCTTGCCGCGGAACCCGGCCGCGGCCCGCACCGGCTCGCCGGGGCCATCGCCGATATAGATGTTGATGTAGCGTTCCGCGCCGGTTGAGAGCTTGGTCTTGAACACGGAGTCGAGGCCGATCGCGAGCTTCACGGGCACGCCGAGCTGGTTGAGCTTGGCGATCATGTCGGGCAGCGCGGTCGCACCCGAGGAATGGCCGACCAGGATGATGGTCTTGAGCCGACCGGCCTTGTAGGCAGCCGCCGCTTCATCGGCGAGCGAGGACCAGGACACGAAATTGGCGACGGTCACCGGAACGCCCTGCGCCTGGAGCCGGGCGCCGATGGTGTCGAGGCCGAGCGAGAAGATGTTGAGCACGCCGCGGAGCAGATAGACATGCGTGGTCGCCGCCGCGGCCTGGCTCGGCGCGGCCTTGGCGGTGGTCGGGCTGATGGCAACAGCTGACAGCAGGAGCAGGCCCATCGCCCAAACACGGAGGGCGGACAATTGGCTGGCGCCGGCGGTGTGACGGCCGTTCGGTCTCATCGATCTTTTCCCTGGAGACAATACGCTTCGCGATTGGCCGGAATCGTAGCCACGGCGCGCTCGCAGACGCAACAAAGAGGCGCGTGAGCGCCAATCTTAGCAGCAAGCCGTGACCATCGCGCAACACTTGCCCGGAACATGCCACTAAAGCGCCTGTTTTGAGACCATTTTTCTCCGGGGAATTGCGGAGGGACAATGGCGTTCCTATTTCAGGGCTCCGCCGACCTGTCCTCCTGGATGGTCCGGCCCCCTCCCCAGCCTTTGCTCCTCAGCCTCGCGGCCATCATGTCTTCCATCATCTCCGTCGCCAATATGTCGAAGACCTATGGGTCCGGCTTCAAGGCGCTCAAGAACGTCAATCTCGACATCAAGCGCGGCGAGATTTTTGCGCTGCTCGGCCCCAACGGCGCCGGCAAGACCACGCTGATCTCGATCATTTGCGGCATCGCCAATCCGAGCGAAGGCCGCGTCCTGGTCGGCGGCGAGGACATCCAGACCTCCTACCGCAAGGCGCGCTCGCTGATCGGCCTCGTGCCGCAGGAATTGCACACCGACGCCTTCGAGAGCGTGTGGGCGACCGTGAGCTTCTCCCGCGGCCTGTTCGGCAAGCCGAAGAACCCCGATCACATCGAGAAGGTGCTGAAGGCCCTCTCGCTGTGGGACAAGAAGGACAACAAGATCATCACGCTCTCCGGCGGCATGAAGCGCCGCGTGATGATCGCCAAGGCATTGTCGCACGAGCCGCAGATCCTGTTCCTGGACGAGCCGACCGCCGGCGTCGACGTCGAGCTGCGCAAGGGCATGTGGGAGGTGGTACGCGGGCTTCAGCAATCCGGCGTCACCATCATCCTCACCACGCATTACATCGAGGAAGCCGAGGAGATGGCCGACCGCATCGGCGTCATCAACAAGGGCGAGATCGTGCTGGTCGAGGACAAGACCACCTTGATGCAGAAGCTGGGCAAGAAGCGGCTGACGCTGCATCTGCAGACAAAGGTGACGGCGTTGCCGGAAAGCCTCAGCCAATACGAGCTCGAGCTCTGCGACGGCGGCGCGACGCTGGTCTACGATTACGACACCCAGGGCGAGCGCACCGGCATCACCAGCCTGCTCGGCGATTTGCGCGCCGCCGGCATCCGCTTCAACGACCTCGACACGACGCAATCGTCGCTCGAGGACATCTTCGTCGACCTCGTGAGGACGTCATGAACCACCGCGCCATTCGCGCCATCTACCTGTTCGAAATGGCGCGCACCTGGCGGACACTGCTGCAAAGCATCGTCTCGCCGGTGGTCTCGACCTCGCTCTATTTCGTGGTGTTCGGCGCTGCGATCGGCTCGCGCATCAGCGAGGTCGAGGGCGTCAGCTACGGCACCTTCATCGTGCCGGGCCTGATCATGCTTTCGGTGCTGACGCAGAGCATCGCCAACGCCTCGTTCGGCATCTACTTCCCGAAATTCACCGGCACGATCTACGAAATCCTGTCGGCGCCGATCTCCTATTTCGAGATCGTGCTCGGCTATGTCGGCGCCGCCGCCACCAAGTCGATCATCCTGGGCCTGATCATCCTGGCGACAGCCGGCTTGTTCGTGCCGCTCCACATCCAGCATCCGGTCTGGATGTTGACCTTCCTGGTGCTGACGGCGGTGACGTTCAGCCTGTTCGGCTTCATCATCGGCATCTGGGCCGACGGGTTCGAGAAGCTGCAGATGATTCCGATGCTGGTGGTGACGCCGCTCACCTTCCTCGGCGGCAGCTTCTATTCCATCGACATGCTGCCGCCGACCTGGCGCACGGTCGCGCTGCTCAACCCGGTCGTCTATCTGATCTCCGGCTTCCGCTGGAGCTTTTACGAGATCGCCGACGTCAGCGTGTCCGTCAGCATCGGCATGACGTTGGCCTTCCTGGTGATCTGCCTGGTCGTGATCTGGTGGATTTTCCGAACCGGATACCGGCTCAAGAACTGACCACGCGGCGCTCGCGAAAATGTCAGCGCCGCCGGCCGGCGCGGCACAAAGCGGCCTTGCTTACGCCTGCCATCACGTTAACGATGGACAGGCTGGCCGCTGGAACCAACGCCGGGCTGCAGGCATAATGCACGCCGGGGGACGGAGAGCCGCGGCGCTAAGCATGAACAGGCCGGAGGCCAGAAGTCAGATGCGTTCGTTTTTTATTGCTTTCACGTCCCTGATGCTTATGAGCGCGGGCACGGCGCAAGCCAAGGTCGAGATCACCGTCGACAAGGACAATCAGCAGATGACCGTCGCCGTCGACGGGGTCGCGCGCTACCGCTGGCCGGTGTCGACCGGCCTCCCCTCGCGCGAGACGCCGAACGGCGCCTTCCGGGCCTTCCGCATGGAAGAGGATCACTACTCCAAGGAATTCGACGACGCGCCGATGCCGCACGCGATCTTCTTCACCAAGGTCGGGCACGCCATCCACGGCACGGACTCGGTCGGCCGGCTCGGCTCGCCGGCATCCCATGGCTGCGTGCGCCTGTCGCGCCAGAATGCCTCGACGCTCTATGCGCTGGTGCAGCAGCAGGGCGTGCTCAACACCACGGTGACGCTAACCGGCTCGGCCCAGGTGGCGCTGGCGCGCAATCCGCGCGGCCGCAACAACACTGCGGTGGCCCGCGCCCCGCAGCCGGCCGAAGACCAATACGCCACCACCGGCGCCCCCGTGGACCTGACCCCGCCGGCGCAGCCCGCGCGGCGCTACATGCCGCAGGACGACAATTACATCTACCCGGCCGACGGCAGCGACACCGGCGCGCGCTATCCGGCGCCGCGCTCGGCCACCCGCCCGCTCTACGACGCGCAGGTCTATCAGCAGCAGCCGCGGCCTTATTACGACCAGGGCTACGGCCAGCAGGGCTATTACTATCAGCCGCAGCCGCGGCAGGTTTATCAGCCGCGCGGCTACTACTATCAGAACTGACCCGGCGACCATCAACCGCCCTTGACCGTCGAGGCACCATGCCATCACGTGCCACGACAATCCCGGTGCTGCTCTCGCTGCTCACTGCCGGACAAGCCATGGGATCTGATTTGGCCTTCGACCTCGAGGCGCATCGCGGCGGGCGGGCGCTGCTGCCGGAAAACACCCTGCCCGCCTTCGCCCATTCGCTGACGATGGGCGTGGACACGCTGGAGCTCGACGTCGGCGTCACCGCCGACGGCGAAGTGATCGTCGCGCATGAGCGCGGGCTCAATCCCGATCTCGCACGGCGGCCCGATGGCGCCTACATCGCTCCGCCCGGCACGCCGTTCGTGAAATTGCGGCTCGACGAGATCAGGACCTATGACGTCGGCCAGATTCGGCCGGACAGTGCCTATGCGAAACAATTTCCGGGCCAGCGTGCCGTCCCGGGGACTCGCATTCCCACCTTGCGCGAGCTGTTCGCGCTGGTGCGCAAGTCCGGCAACAGGCAAGTGCGCTTCAACATCGAGACCAAGATCGATCCGAACCGTCCCGATGAAACGCTTGATCCGCAAGAATTCGTCGCGAAGCTGCTCGGGGTGATCGAGACCGAGGGAGTCTCCGATCGCGTCATGATCCAGTCGTTCGACTGGCGAACCTTGCGTCGCGTCCAGCAGCAGGCGCCGAACATCCCGACCGCGTACCTGACGATCCAGCGCAGCCTGGCTCCGACGGTAGCGCTCGACAAGGCGACAAACTGGACGGCGGGGTTCAACCCGGCCGATCACGCCGGCTCGCTGCCGCGCACGATCAAGGCTGCGGGCGGCGCGATCTGGTCGCCCTATTTCGGCGACGTGACCGCGCCTCTGGTCTCCGAGGCCCACGCGCTCGGACTGCGCGTCGTGGTGTGGACGGTGAACAGGCGCGAGGACATGACGCGCATGATCGAGCTCGGCGTCGACGGCATCATCTCGGACAGGCCGGATCTATTACGAGAGGTGGCCGGCGCTAAGGGAATTGCGCTGCCGGTGGGGACGCCCGTGGCGCCGTAGTTGCGATGCCTCGTAGCCCGGATGGAGCGCAGCGAAATCCGGGACAGTACCACGCCGGGAGCGCCCCCGGATTGCGCTTCGCTCCATCCGGGCTACGAAGAGAGCCCTACTCGCCGTCCTTCCAACGCCGATACAGCGCGCCCAGGATGTTCGAATAGTCATCGGTCCAGACCCGCACCCTGTCGTCGGCTTCGGTCTGTTCCCATTGCTTGGAGGACGCGAGCCTGCCGATGTCGGCCTCCTCGCGCGCGGAGATGACGACGTCGGTGGAGAAGATGTAGTCACCATCGCGCCCGGAATCCTCGTTGAAGACCCAGCTCTTGAGATCATTGGCGTCCGCGATACCGACGACGACGGTTTCGAGGTCCAGATGCCGGTTGGAGACGTGCATCACCACGGCACCGTGCGGCGCGAGCTTGTCCTTGTAGATCTTCATCGCCTCTTCGGTCGCAAGATGGATCGGGATCGCGTCGGACGAATAGGCGTCGACGATGACGAGATCATAGGCGCCGTCGGGCTCCTTGGCGAAGGTGAGGCGCGCATCGCCGATGACGGGCTTCATGTCGGGCATGCAGCTCGAGATGTAGCGGAAATTCCTCGGGTCGCGTGCCGCGTCGACCATGGACTGATCGATCTCGAAAAAGGTCCAGTCCTCCCCCCGCTCGGCGGCGCAGGCGAGCGTGCCGGAGCCGACGCCGATCGCGGCGACCTTCAGCGGCGCGCCCTTGCGCTCGCGGATCGCGCTGACGGCCTGACCGATGCCGCCGTCCTTGTGATAATAGGTGATCGGCTCGGGCCGGCCGGCAACAGGCGTGCCGTCATTGTTGCGGAAACGCTCGGCGCCATGAATGGTGGTGCCGTGCATCAGCACGTGGAAATAACCGCCCGGCGTCACCACGATCTTGTGCACGCCGAAGAAGCTGCGCACGGTCGTGACGCGGCCCTCGTCCGCGGGATAGACGCGGATCAACGCCAGCGCCAGCACGACGGTGGCAAAGATCTTCCAGCGCCCGGCATTGAGGATCAGCGCGAGCAGCGCGGCGAGCACGCCGACGGCGCCGGCGACCCAGACACGATGATCCTCGAACCAGGTCGAGAGGCCACCGGTCGTATATGACGGCGCGATGAGCGCCACCGCGAGCGCGGCGAGCGCCAGCCAGTACCATTTGACGATTGCGGCCAGCCGCTCATTCCCGGACGGACGGCACAGCGCGGCAAGCGCGATCAGGATCGGATATTCGGCGATCCACGAGAAGGTGAAGGGCGCAACGAGCCCCGCGAACAAGCCGCCGACCATGCCACCGAACGACAACGCGACATAGAAGCCGGTGAGATATTTGGCGGCAGGCCGCGTCCGCGCCAGCTCGCCGTGGCAGGCCATGGCGATGACGAAGAAGCAGAGTTGATGTCCGCCGAGGGTCAGCAGCAGGTTCTGCTCGCCGCCGAAAGCCAGCAGGACGACGACGCCCGCAATCGCGACCGGCTGGAGCATCAGCATCCATTTGTGCGGCAGCAGCGGCCGCGACTGGAACACGACGACCCAGGTCAAGAGGTAAAGCGACAGCGGCAGCACCCACAAAAGCGGCGCCGCCGCGACGTCGGTCGAGATGTGCGCGGTGACGGCGATGAGCAGGCCCGATGGCACGGCGGCGAGGAAGATCCAGCGCAGCCGCGTCACGAGGCCGGGCGCGGGTGCATTCACGTCCTCGGCCCGCGTGTCGGTCACCGCCAACTTCGGCGAACGCAACAACAGCACGCCGCAGGCGCCGATGAGGAGGATCAGCAGGCCATAGCCACCGGTCCAGAACCGGTTCTGCATCTGCAGCGTGAACATCGGCTCCAGCAGGAACGGATAGGACAACAGCGCGAGGAAGCTGCCGACATTGGAGGAGGCGTAGAGGAAATAGGGATCGTGCCCGGCCGGATGGCCGGTGCGGACGAACCAGGCCTGCAGCAGCGGATTGTTCGCGGCGAGCGCAAAGAACGGCAGCCCGATCGAGACCGCGAACAGGGCGAGCAGCCAGACTGCGTAGCCCGAAGCCGGCGGCTCGCCATAGGCGGAGGCGATGCCGAGCGGCAGCGTGGCGAAGGCGGCGAACAGCAGCACCAGATGTACCGCGACGGGGACGATCCGGTTCCGCGCCTGCATCAGCAGATGCGCATAGGCATAGCCGGCCAGCAGCAGCGACTGGAAGAACACCATGGCCACCGACCACACCGCCGGCGAGCCGCCGAGCCGCGGCAGCACCATCTTGGTGAACAGCGGCTGAACCGAGAACAGCAGCAGCGCGCTGACGAAGATCGCAGCGGTGTAGACCGTCAGCAGCAGCCGGTTGCGCGACGACGACGGCTGCTCCGTGGCGGCGGGTTGCACGATCGAATCCATGAATGCTCCGGCTCAAACCCCGGCGGGCGCCGGATCGCGCGCAATGGAGCACAAGGCGCCTGGACGGGCAATAAAGTGTGGCGTGATGTTGCAGCAAGGAATGCTTGATATAAGAGGGTCGTTCCGGGCGATGCAAAGCATCGAACCCGGAACCTCGAGATTCCGGGTTCTCGCTTCGCGAGCCCCGGAATGACAGTAGACCGGGCCTCGCATTCTTCATGACAGATACCGACGTCATCATCATCGGCGCGGGCCATAACGGCCTCACCTGCGCGACCTATCTGGCGATGGCGGGCCTGCGCGTGCGCGTGGTCGAACGGCGCAAGGTGGTCGGCGGTGCCGCGGTGACGGAGGAGTTTCACCCCGGCTTTCGCAATTCTGTCGCCGCCTATACCGTCAGCCTGCTCAATCCGCAGGTGATCCGTGACCTCAAGCTCGCCGAGCAGGGCCTGCGCATCGTCGAGCGGCGTGCGCAGAATTTTCTGCCCGCGCCGGACGGCAGCTATCTCCTCACCGGCGAGGGGCGAACGAAAGCCTCGGTGGCGCGGCTCAGCGCGCATGATGCGGAAGCGCTCGACGGCTTCGCGCGCGAGCTGGAAGGCATTGCCGACGTGCTCAGGCGGTTCGTGCTGCGCGCGCCGCCGAACCTGCTCGACAGCTTTGGCACCAACGCGGTCCGCGAGGCCGTGAACGCTTTGCAGAGCGCCAACATTCTGCGCGGCCTGACGCTGGAACAAAGCCGCAGCCTGCTCGATCTGTTCACGCGCTCGGCCGGCGAGATGCTGGACGAACGTTTCGAGCACGATCTAGTCAAGGCGCTGTTCGGCTTCGACGCCATCGTCGGCAACTATGCCAGCCCCTACGCCGCCGGCTCGGCCTATGTGATGCTGCATCATGCGTTCGGGGAGGTGAACGGCAAGAAGGGCGTGTGGGGCCACGCCATCGGCGGCATGGGCGCGATCACGCAGGCGATGGCGCGCGCGGCACGCGACCGTGGCGTCGTGATCGACACGGATGCCGGTGTGCGCGAGGTCATCGTCGAGCGCGACCGCGCCGTCGGAATCGTGCTGGAGAACGGCTCTGCGATCCGCGCGAAATATGTCGCGGCCAATGTCAATCCAAAGCTGCTCTACACGCGCCTGATCGCGGCCGATGCTCTGCCTGCGGACTTCCTCGCCCGCATGCGGCATTGGAAGAACGGCTCCGGCACCTTCCGGATGAATGTGGCGCTGGACCGCCTGCCCTCCTTCACGGCGCTCTCAGGCGAGGGCGATCACCTCACCTCCGGCATCATCCTGGCGCCGAGCCTCGGCTATATGGACCGTGCCTGGCTCGACGCGCGCGCCCAGGGCTGGAGCCGCGAGCCCGTGGTGGAGATGCTGATCCCCTCGACGCTCGACGACACGCTGGCCCCGGCCGGCAAGCATGTCGCGAGCCTGTTCTGTCAGCATGCCGCACCAGGGCTTCCCGATGGCAAGTCGTGGGACGACCATCGCGACGAGGTCGCCGATCTCATGATCGCGACGGTGGATAAATACGCCCCGGGCTTCGCGGCGAGCGTGCTCGGCCGTCAGATCCTGTCTCCGCTCGATCTCGAGCGGCAATTCGGGCTGCTCGGCGGCGACATCTTCCACGGCGCGCTGACGCTGAACCAGTTGTTCTCGGCGCGGCCGATGCTGGGCCACGCCGATTATCGCGGGCCGCTGAGAGGCCTCTACCATTGCGGATCTGGCGCCCATCCCGGCGGCGGCGTCACCGGCGCCCCCGGCCATAACGCCGCGCAGGCGATCCTGCGGGATCACCGCGCCCTGTTCGGGAGCCGTGGATAGGGCTGTGGATTGGCAGTGGACAGGCTGTCGAAAGGCCTGTGAGCGGCCAGAGGAGGCCTGGGCGATACGGCCAGGAGCGATCCTGGGGAAAGCCGGTGGGAAATCGGCGAGGCGATCAGGGGAAAAGTGGTGGATAAAGTCCGGACAAGCAGGCGGATAAGCTGTGAAGTCGGGCGGCAAAAACGACCTCGCCCGCCAGGGGAAACCCCTAGCAGGCGGTGATCAGGAACAGCCTTTGAAGAAAATAGCCCCCGCTGGAAAATGGCGGCGGAAATTACTTCAAGGAGGTGCTAATCGAAGTGAACTTCTCGTTCATGGTGGTGCCCAGGCCGTTCACCACGGTAATGATCGCCAGGGCGATACCCGCGGCGATCAGGCCGTATTCGATCGCGGTTGCACCGGACTCATCCGACCAGAACTTCTGAATCATGCGCTTCAAGACTCGCCTCCGTTTCAATTCAAAGCTGCGTGGACTTGCTTGTACATCCGAAAATATACGGGCCACACCCTGCAGGCGCGTTAATATGGGAACCTCAACTTGTCCGAAAACTGGGCAGCAAAAGTTCCAAAAATTGAACGCGACGGAACCCTGAATGCAGCCTTCCCCGACCCATCGCGCCAGCTTTTCGATTGGCAGCGAAGCCGACGCCAAGCGCGTCGTCGACGTGCTCACCGAGGTCTTTTTCGACGGCGATGCGGCGGTCGCCGCGTTCGAACGGCCTGACGGACGCTGGGACGTCACGTTGCATTTCGCCGCAGCGCCCGATCAGGCATGGCTGCGCGAACTCGTTGCAACTTCAGCAGGAAATGAGATCGCGGCGACGCTCGTCTTCGACACTGTCGAAGCCAAGGACTGGGTCAAAGCCAGCCTTGAAGATCTCGTCCCGGTGCCGGCCGGCCGCTTCGTCGTGCACGGCAGCCACGATCGCGACCGTGTGGCGCCGAACAAGCTTGCCATCGAGATCGAGGCGGCGCTCGCCTTCGGCACCGGTCACCATGGCACGACGCGCGGCTGTTTACTTCTGCTTGACCATGTCCTGAAGAGCTCCCGCCCAAGGAGCCTGCTCGATCTCGGCACCGGCACGGGCGTGCTGGCGATCGCGGCGGCGAAGGCGCTGCATCGCGCGGTGCTCGCTTCCGACATTGATCCGCCATCGGTCCGGGTGGCCGCCGAGAACGCCACGCTGAACGAAGTTGGCAACCATGTGCGGGTGATCCGCGCGACCGGCTTTGCCGCGCCAGATTTTGCGCGTGCAGGCCCGTTCGACCTGGTGCTCGCCAATATCCTTGCCAATCCGTTGCGGCAATTGGCGAGCCCGATGACGCGGCACCTTGCGCCTGGTGCCCGCGTCATCCTCTCCGGCCTCTTGACGCACCAGGCGCCCGCCGTGATCGCCGCCTACCGCGCCCGCGGCCTCGTGCCGGTGAAACATCTGCGCATCGAGGGGTGGAGCGGTCTGCTGCTGAGGAAGGTGGGATGAACTAACCGCGTCGCGACGGCGGTGCGCTCCCTCGCCGCGCTACTCGGCCGGCTTCACGTCGCGGCGTGACGCGCGCTTGCCCCGCAAGGCGCGCTTGGCGCGGCGCTCGGCGAAACGGTCGATCATCTGGCTGATGAGGCCGCGCGGCTTCTTTGTTACTGCCGCTGTCGGAGCGCGGCGCGCCGGCGGCGAAATCTTCTCAAAGGTGAACGCTGGCATTGTGTGTCCCCTCGCCGTTGAGATGAACCACCCGCTCGAATTTCCCTGTTATCCGGACGAAGCGCAACTGCCGCATCCTTTACTCCACTCGATTCGAATGGAACTATTTCAAGCACAGTCCATGCCAGATGCGACGCAAATGCGTCTACATTGCGGACTGATCTCCATGATCCTAAAGTGATCCACCATGTTCGAAGCGCACTTCCAGACATTCGAGGAGCCGGAGGCCGGCGTCGCGTTGGCGGCACGGCTGGCCGCACTTCGCGAAGAACTTGCCCGTCGCAAGTTGACCGGCTTCGTCGTGCCACGTGCCGACCAGCAGCAGAACGAATATGTGCCGCCATCGGAAGAGCGGCTCGCCTGGCTGACCGGCTTTACCGGCTCGGCGGGACTAGCAGTGGTTCTGCCGCAGGAGGCTGCGCTGTTCGTCGACGGCCGCTACACGCTGCAGGCGGCCAAGCAGGTCGATGCCAAGGCATGGGTAGTGGAATCGCTGATCGACCCGCCGCCGGAGAGCTGGGTGGCGGCGCATCTGAAAGCCGGCGACCGCCTCGGATTTGATCCGTGGCTGCACACTTTTTCGGCAGCAGAACGGCTGTCCGCCGCCTGCGCCAAGGCCGGGGCCGAGCTGGTTGCGGTCGACAGCAATCCGATCGACGCGATCTGGCAGGACCGGCCGCAGCCGCCGCTCGCCCCCGTCGCGGTGCACAGCCTTCAGCACGCCGGTATCACTGAAGCGGAGAAGCTGACCCAGATCAGGGCCGAGATCGCCAAGCTCGGCACCGATGCCTTGGTGCTGTCGGACAGCCACGCAGTGGCCTGGACCTTCAACATCCGCGGCGCCGACGTCGCCCATACGCCGCTGCCACTGTCCTACGCGCTGGTGCCGAAGGACGGCCGTCCCACCATCTTCATCGACCACCGCAAGCTCTCCAACCTCACACGCGACCATCTCGAGCAGTCCGCTGACGTGCGCGAACCGGACGCCATGGCGCCGACGCTGATGGCGCTGGCCAAGAGCGGTGCGGCCATTGCGCTCGACAATGCCACAGCGGCCGACGCACTCAGCCGCCTGATCAGCGGGGCCGGCGGCAAGCCGGTGCGCGGCAGCGATCCGGTTGCACTGCTCAAGGCGGTCAAGAACGCGACCGAGATCAAGGGCACCAAGACGGCTCATTTGCGCGACGCCGTGGCGCTGGCGCGCTTCCTCGCATGGATCGATCGCGAGGCGCCAAGCGGCAAGCTCACCGAGATCGACGCGGTCGAGGCGCTGGAAACCTTCCGCCGCGACACCGGCGCGCTCAGGGACGTCTCGTTCCCGACCATCTCCGGCACCGGCCCGAACGGCGCCATCGTGCATTACCGCGTCACCCGCAAGAGCAACCGGCGGATCGCGCCCGGCGATCTCCTGCTGATCGATTCCGGCGCGCAATATGAAGACGGCACCACCGACGTCACGCGCACCATGGCGGTCGGCGAGCCGACGGATGAGATGCGCGACCGCTTCACCCGCGTGCTGCGCGGCCACATCGCGATCGCGCGCGCCGTCTTTCCGGACGGCACCACGGGCGCGCAACTCGACACGCTGGCGCGGCAACATCTCTGGGCCGTCGGGCTCGATTTCGAGCACGGCACCGGCCACGGCGTCGGCAGCTATCTCTCGGTGCACGAAGGACCGGCGCGAATTTCGAAGCTCGGCACCACGCCGCTGAAGCGCGGCATGATCCTGTCGAACGAGCCCGGCTATTACAAGACCGATGGCTTCGGCATCCGCATCGAGAATCTCGAGCTGGTCGTCGCCGCCGACATCAAGGGTGCCGAGAAGCCGATGAACGCGTTCGAGACGCTGACCCTGGCGCCGATCGACCGCCGTCTGATCGATGTCGCGATGCTGAGCCGCGACGAGCTCGATTGGCTGAACGCGTACCATGCGCGCGTCAGGGACGACGTGCGGCCGGCGCTGGACGAGGCGACGAAGACCTGGCTCGATCAGGCCACGGCGGAGCTGAAGCTCTAACTCCGTCATAAGACTGCCTGCGTAGGGTGGGCAAAGCATCCGCTGCCGCTCGAAGAGCGGAGGCGGATGCGTGCCCACCATCCATCTCCGGGTGACGGCAGCAATGGTGGGCACGCCGCGCAAAGAGCGCGTCTTTGCCCACCCTACAGGCCCAGCGCCTTGACGCCTCGCGCATAGCCGTATGCCGAAATGAGCGTATTCGCTCGCAACGCGATGCGGCTAGTGTCCGGCGATGCACGGCATCATCAGCAAGCCGCCCGAAGCGGCCGGCAACCTCGCGACCTCGCGTCTGGTGTTGCTGCTGCTGGTGGTGATGACCGGGGTCGCACCGATCTCGCTCTACATCCTGGTTCCGGCGCTGCCGGTGCTGGCGACGGATTTCGGCAGCGACATCTCGATCGCGCAGATGACGGTGTCGCTCTACATGGTCGGCATCGCGCTGTCGCAGCTGATCATGGGGCCGCTGTCGGACCGGTTCGGGCGGCGTCCGGTGCTGCTCGGAGGACTTGCACTGATGGTGGCGGCCAGCGTCGCCTGCATTTTCGCCGAGACCCTGCCGCAATTGATCGCCGCACGCTTCTTCCAGGCGCTCGGCGGCGCATCCGGCATGGTGATCAGCCGGGCCATCATCCGCGACATCTACGAGCGCGACCGCGTCGCCTCGATGATCAGCCTCGTGGTCGCGGCGCTGATGATCGGGCAGATGGTCTCGCCGCTCACCGGCGGCCTGATCGAGACCGCGTTGGGATGGCGCGCGATCTTTTATGCCATCACCATCGCCGCCATCGTCGTTGCCGTCGGGATCGCCTTGGCGCTGCCTGAGACCCGCCGCAGCCGCGCCGCCGGCAGCGGCTTCCGCGGCGATATCGGCATGCTCATCCGCAACCGCGCCTTCGTCGGCTATGTGATGTGCCAAGTGCTGGCGTCCCAGATCATCTTCACCTTCGCCGGTGGCGGGCCCTACATCGTGGTGACGCAGATGGGCCGCAGCAGCGCCGAATACGGCGCCTGGTTCGCGACGACGGGCTTTGCGTTTCTGGTCGGCAACCTGCTCTGCGTGCGCTTTGCGCCGCGCCACTCACTGGAGAAGCTGATCTGGTTCGGGCTCGCCCTGCAGCTCTGCGGCAGCCTTGCGAACCTGCTCTGGAGCTTCGTCGGTTGGAACGAGGCGCCCGCCTGGCTGTTCGGCACCCATATGATCGTGATGGCCGGCAATGCCTTCGTGATGGCGAATTCCGCCGCCGGCGCCATCAGCATCCGTCCCGAAGCGGCCGGCACCGCCTCGGGCGCGATGGGCTTCCTGCAGCAAGGCATTGGCGCGCTGATGTCGCAGTTCGGCGCCTATCTCGGCGGCCACTCCGCAACGACGCTGCCGCTGACCTCCGCGGTCCTCGCGATCTCGATCCTTTGCGCCTGCGTGATGATGTTCGTCGTGCCCCGCCGCGAGGCGGTAGCGAGCGAGGCGCTGATCGGGCAGGCCGAGGAGGATGAGACGGGGATGATGTGAGGGGCGCCGAGTAGAGTCCCTCTGCGGAACGACTCTGGATTGCTTCGCGGAGCCTGTCATCGGGCCGCGCTTTGCGCGGACCCGGTGGCTCGCAATGACGACGCGGAGAGAGCAGTGCCAAAAATGAGAGGCGGGGCTGGGCCCCGCCTCTCTCAATTCAAGTCTGTGTTTCGGCTTACGCCTGGCTCGCGATCGCCTTGCCGAGCGCGGCCTGCGCCGCTGCAAGCCGCGCGATCGGCACGCGGTAGGGCGAGCAGGAGACGTAGTCGAGACCGATATGGTGGCAGAAGGCGACGGAGGCGGGATCGCCGCCGTGCTCGCCGCAGATGCCGACCTTGAGCGAAGTGCGGGTCTTGCGGCCGCGGGCGACGCCGATCTTGACCAGCTCGCCGACGCCTTCCTGATCGAGCGAGATGAAGGGATCGACCGTGAGGATGCCCTTCGCCACATAGGGACCGAGGAAGCTCGCCGCGTCGTCGCGGCTGATGCCGTAGGTCGTCTGCGTCAGGTCGTTGGTGCCGAACGAGAAGAACTCGGCCGACTGCGCGATCTCGCCCGCGAGCAGGCAGGCGCGCGGCAGCTCGATCATGGTGCCGACCTGATAGGCCAGCTTGGTGTTGGTCTCGCGCATCACGGCCTGTGCGGTGGCATCGATCCGTGCCTTGACCAGGTCGAGCTCGGCCTTGGTCGCGATCAGCGGCACCATCACCTCGAGGCCGACGGCCTTGCCGGTGCGCTTCTGCGCCTCGACCGCCGCCTCGAAGATCGCGCGGGCCTGCATCTCGGCGATCTCGGGATAGGCGATGGCGATGCGGCAGCCGCGGAAGCCGAGCATCGGGTTGAACTCCGAGAGCTCCCGGGCGCGGTCGGCGAGGCGCCGCGGGTCGGTGTTCATGGCGCGCGCCACTTCCTCGACCTCGGCATGGGTGTGCGGCAGGAATTCATGAAGGGGAGGATCCAGAAGCCGGATCGTGACGGGCAGGCCCTTCATGATCTCGAACAGCTCGACGAAGTCGGCGCGCTGCATCGGCAGCAGTTTTGCCAGCGCGGCGCGGCGCGACTGCTCGTCCTCGGAGAGGATCATCTCGCGCACCGTGCGGATGCGCGTCTCCTCGAAGAACATGTGCTCGGTGCGGCAGAGGCCGATCCCTTCCGCGCCGAACTTGATCGCCGTGCGCGCGTCGTCAGGCGTGTCGCCGTTGACCCGGACGCCGATCTTGCGGACCTGGTCGGCCCAGTTCATCAGCGTGCCGAACTCGCCGGACAGCTCCGGCTCGATCATCGGCATGCGGCCGGCGAGCACCTGGCCGAGCGAGCCGTCGATGGTGATGACATCACCGGTCTTGAAGGTGCGCGAGCCGATGCTCATGGTGCCGCGGCCGTAATCGACGCGGATGGTGCCGCAGCCGGAGACGCAGGGCTTGCCCATGCCGCGCGCGACCACCGCCGCGTGCGAGGTCATGCCGCCGCGCGTGGTCAGGATGCCTTCGGCGGCGTGCATGCCGTGGATGTCTTCCGGGCTGGTCTCGATGCGGACCAAAATCACCTTGCGTCCGTCGCCCTGAAGCTTGGCCGCCTCGTCCGAGGAGAACACGATCTCGCCGGAGGCCGCACCCGGCGAAGCCGGCAGGCCGGTTGCGATCACGTCGCGCTTGGCGTTGGGATCGATGGTCGGATGCAGGAGCTGGTCGAGCGAGGCCGGATCGATCCGCGTCACCGCTTCCTTCTTCGAGATCAGGCCCTCATTGGCGAGCTCGACCGCGATACGCAGCGCCGCCTTGGCGGTGCGCTTGCCGCCGCGGGTTTGGAGCATCCAGAGCTTACCCTGCTCGACGGTGAACTCCATGTCCTGCATGTCGCGGTAGTGCTTCTCGAGCAGCGTGTAGATCCGCGTCAGCTCCTTGAAGGCTTCCGGCATCGCCGCTTCCATCGACGCCTTGTCGGAGCCCGACTCCTTCCGCGCCTCCTCGGTGATGTCCTGCGGCGTGCGGATGCCCGCGACCACGTCCTCGCCTTGTGCGTTGATCAGGAACTCGCCGTAGAGCTTGCTCTCGCCGGTCGAGGGGTTGCGGGTGAAGGCAACGCCCGTGGCCGATGTCTCGCCCATGTTGCCGAACACCATGGCCTGCACGTTGACCGCGGTGCCCCAGGATTCCGGAATGTCGTGCAGCTTGCGGTAGGTCACCGCGCGCGCGTTCATCCAGGATGAGAACACCGCGCCGATCGCGCCCCAGAGCTGGTCGTGCGGATCCTGCGGGAATTCCTTGCCGGTCTCGCGCGCGACCGCGTCCTTGTACTTGCCGACCAGTTCGACCCAATCCTCAGCCGACAGATCGGTGTCGAGCGTGTAGCCCTGGCTGTCCTTGAAGGTGTCGAGGATCTCCTCGAAGTGATGATGCTCGAAGCCGAGCACCACGTCGGAATACATCGTGATGAAGCGGCGATAGCTGTCATAGGCGAAACGGCGGTCGCCCGACAGCTCGGCCAGCGCTTCCACGGTCTGGTCGTTGAGGCCGAGATTGAGCACGGTGTCCATCATGCCCGGCATCGAGGCGCGCGCGCCGGAGCGCACCGAGACGAGCAGCGGGTTCCTGGTGTCGCCGAACACCTTGCCGGTCAACTTGCCGACATAGTCGAGCGCCTTCTCAACCTGCGGCTTCAGTTCCTTCGGGTAGGTCTTGTCGTGCTCGTAGAAATAGGTGCAGACCGAGGTCGGGATGGTGAAGCCCGGAGGCACCGGCAGGCCGAGATTGGCCATCTCAGCGAGGTTGGCGCCCTTGCCGCCGAGCAGGTCGCGCATTTCCGTCCGGCCCTCGGCCTTGCCGTCACCGAACGTGTAGACCCATTTGCCGGCCTTCGCCGCTGCCGGCGCCGCCTTGGCAGGCACAACCTTCTTCGGCGCAGGCTTCGCGGCAACCTTCGGCGAAGCCGCCTTGGTCATTGCCTTTGCCACCGGCTTTGCAGTGGGTTTGGCGACCGGCTTCGGCGCGCTCTTGGCCAGCGCCTTGCGGGCCGCCGGCGCGGCCTTCGCCTTGGCGGAGGGCTTTGATTTCGCTGCAGTTTTAGAAGGCTTCGAGGCGGCTTTGGCCATAGCTTGCACACAACCTGCGAGAGGAATGGGAAATCGCGGGCCTTACACCACTTTGGGCGGGCCCGCGCAAGACGGACAGTTCCGAAAAGTGAACGCCTAGAAGCGGAGCCACTTCAGGAGCCCGAGCCCGATCGCGCCGTTGACGATGAGGAAGATCGCGACGATGAGGTTGAGAAGCCGCGGCATGATCAGGATGAGCACGCCCGCAATCAACGACAGGATCGGCGAAATGTGGGCGACGGTGATGTGCATGAACTATCTTTCTGTGAGGTGAGGCGAATCGCGCGCGGATCATAACCGGATGGGTTCCGGGAGTAGAGATGCGCAAGGGCTGCTGCGAGTTCCGGCCTCACGAAAACTGCCCGAAATTGCCGCGAATGCGGCATGCCTTTTGCCGGAACATTGGCTTGAGGCACGCATTGGCAACCGGTCGCGCCGCTCGCGCGCCCGCAGAATCACGTCGAAGGAGTTGTCCATGCGGAACAGGATTTTTGCTCTCGCAGCGCTCGCGGCCGCAACCGGCGCGCCCCTTGCGGCGCAGGCGCAAAGCGATGTCACGATTGGACGCGCGCCCGCCATGGTCGACGGCGCGCCGACGATTGCCGTCGAACAACGGCCAGCCTTCCGCGAATATGTCGTTGAACAACGTGTGCCGCCCTTCCGCATTCCGGATCGCGTGGTGGTCGGCACCACCTTACCCGAGGCAGGCGTCACTTATTATGACGTGCCGCAACGTTTCGGCGCCACGACCTATCGCTACACCGTCGTGAACGGCGAAACCGTGCTGGTCGAGCCGCGCTCGCGCCGCATCGTCGAGGTGCTGGACTAAAAACGCAGCCGCTCCATTCGATGTCCGGCGCGTCACATCAGGCTGGCGCGAGCAGTGTTAAATCGGACATCAGGCCCCGCCCGGTCCTCCCCCCGCCGGGCGGGGCTTCTTTGGGCAAGGCACATCAGCAGCCGTGATTCCGGGACACGCCGGAGGCGTGGGCTATGGTGCGCAATTGCGCACCTGAGAATCCATACTCACGATCGTGGTTATGGATTCCGGGCTCGCGCTACGCGCGCCCCGGAATGACAGCGGTGTTTGCCGCAAACCGCGCCTCAATCCTGGATCTTCGAGAAGTCCGCTACCGCGCGCGTGGCGCTGCGGATCTCGTTGAGGAGCTTCAGGCGGTTCTCGCGTACCTTGGGATCGTCGTCATTGACGCGCACCTTGTCGAAGAAGGCATCGACCGGCGGACGCAGCTTTGCCATCGCACTCATCGCGGCGGCGAAGTCTTCCTTGGCCACCGCAGCGCTGGCTTCCGCCTTCACCTCACCGATCGCCTTGGCCAGCGCCTTCTCCTCAGCGAGGCTGTAGAGCGCAGCATCCGGCGCGCCGTCGAAGCTGCGCTTGTCCTTCTTCTCCTCGATGCTGAGGATGTTGCTGGCGCGCTTGGTGCCGGCGAGCAGGTTCTTGCCGTCGTCAGAGTCGAGGAATTTTCCGAGCGCCTCGACGCGGCGGACGATCATCAGGAGATCGTCCTGGCCGCCGAGCGCGAACACGGCATCGACGAGATCGTGGCGCGCGCCCTGCTCGCGGAGTTGGACCTTGAGGCGATCGGCGAAGAAGGCGAGCAGATCGCTCGGAAGCTTCGAGGCATCGGCCGGCTTCACCGACAAGCCGGCGAGCGCTGATCCCGCCACCTTTATGAGCGACAGACGCAGCGCGTTCTCGGCGATCAGCCTGATCACGCCCAGCGCCGCACGACGCAGCGCATAGGGGTCCTTGCTGCCCGTCGGCTTCTCGTCGATCGCCCAGAACCCAACCAGGGTATCGATCTTGTCCGCGAGCGCCACCACGACGCTGACCGGATCGGTCGGAACGCGATCAGCAGGCCCTTGCGGCTTGTAGTGCTCCTCGCAGGCCCCGGCGACGGAGGCGTCTTCGCCCTGAGCCAGCGCATAGTATTTGCCCATCAGGCCCTGCACTTCCGGGAATTCGCCGACGACTTCCGTCAGCAGATCTGCCTTTGCCAGATGCGCCGCGCGCGTCGCCTTGGCGACATCGGCGCCGACCAGCGGCGCGATCTCGGCGGCCAGGCGCTCGATGCGCTTGATGCGTTCCGCCTGCGTCCCGAGCTTCTCGTGAAACACGATCTGATCGAACTTCGGCAGCCGGCCCTCGAGCTTGGTCTTGAGGTCGGTCTCGTAGAAGAACTTCGCATCCGACAGCCGCGCGCGGATCACGCGCTCGTTGCCGGCAATGATGGTTTTGCCACCGTCGGTCGCCTCGATATTGGCGACCAGGATGAACTTGCTCGCGAGCTTGCCCGTCTTGGGGTCGCGCACCACAAAACACTTCTGGTTGTTGCGGATGGTGGCGCGGATGACTTCGTCGGGCGTCTTCAAGAACTCCGGCTCGAACGAGCCCATCAGCACGACCGGCCATTCGACGAGGCCGGCGACCTCGTCGAGCAGATTCTGGTCCTCGACCAGCTCAAAACCTTGCGCGAAGGCCAGCTGCTTGGCGTCGGTGAGGATGGCGTCCTTGCGGCGCTCGGGGTCGAGCACGACTTTTGCTGCAAGAAGCTTAGCCTCGTAGTCCTCGAAGCGGCGCACGGAGATCGGCGCCGGCGCAAGGAAGCGATGACCGTAAGTGGTCTGGCCGCTCTCGATGCCGTCGACCTCGAATTTCACGACATCGGGCTCTTCGGTCTCGGGGCCGAAGGTCGCGGTGATCGCGTGCAGCGGACGCACCCAGTTCAGCGAGCCGGGCTTGCCCGAGCGCGCGCCCCAGCGCATCGATTTGGGCCAGGGGAAGGTGCGGATGATGACAGGCAGGATCTCGGCGAGCACGTCGATCGCGTCGCGGCCGGGCTTCTCGATCAAGCCGATGTAGAAATCACCCTTGGGGTCGCGCTGGATCTTGGCTTCGTCCAGTGACTTCAAACCGGTTGCCTTGAGGAAGCCCTGCACGGCCGCATCGGGCGCGCCGACTTTCGGGCCGCGGCGCTCGGTCTTCAGATCCGGCTGGCGCGCAGGGATGCCGTGCACGGTGAGCGCAAGGCGGCGCGGCGTCGCGAAGGCTTTTGCGCCCTCGTAGACCAGGCCCTCGGCAACCAGCTTGTCGGTGACCATGCGGCGCAGATCGTCCGCCGCCTTCGCCTGCATGCGCGCGGGAATTTCTTCGGAAAACAGTTCAAGCAAAAGATCGGGCATCAGGCCGCTCCGCCCGCTTCAGTGTGGATCCAGGCCTCGCCACACGCTTTTGCCAGCTCGCGCACGCGCAGAATGTAGCTCTGCCGCTCGGTCACGGAGATCACGCCGCGGGCATCGAGCAGGTTGAAGACGTGGCTCGCCTTGATGCACTGGTCATAGGCCGGCAGCGCCATCAGATGCTGTTTCCGGTTGCCGCCGTCGCGCCAGCCCGCGTCGAGATATTTTTTGCAGGCCGCTTCCGCCATCCTGAACTGCTCGAACAGCATCGCGGTGTCGGCATATTCGAAATTGTGCCGCGAATATTCCTGCTCGGCCTGCAGGAACACGTCGCCATAGGTGACCTTCTGGTCACCGTCGCGCCCATTGAAATTGAGGTCGTAGACGCGGTCGACGCCCTGCACATACATCGCGAGGCGCTCGAGGCCGTAGGTGAGCTCGCCCGCGACCGGCGCGCATTCGAAGCCGGCGACCTGCTGAAAGTAAGTGAACTGGCTGACTTCCATGCCGTCGCACCAGCACTCCCAACCGAGGCCCCAGGCGCCGAGCGTCGGACTCTCCCAATCGTCCTCGACGAAGCGGATGTCGTGCACGGCGGAATCGATGCCGATCGCGGCGAGCGACTTCAGGTACAGCTCCTGAAGGTTCGGCGGCGACGGCTTCATGATCACCTGGAACTGGTAATAGTGCTGCATCCGGTTCGGGTTCTCGCCGTAACGGCCGTCCTTGGGCCGGCGCGAGGGCTGCACATAGGCCGCGTTCCACGGCTTTGGCCCGAGCGCGCGCAGCGTGGTCGCCGGATGGAAGGTGCCCGCGCCCATTTCCATGTCGTAGGGCTGCAGGATCACGCAGCCCTGCTCGGCCCAGAACCGCTGGAGCGCGAGGATGAAGCCCTGGAACGAGCGTTCCGGGTGCATATGGGCGGGCAATGAGGCGTCCATCGTCAGATCGGGCTCTCGCGGGGGGTTTTGAATCGCGCGGGACCGTATCGACGGCGGGGATGGGAATCAAGGCGAAGGGGTTGGATTCGGGCGTCATTCCGGGGCGCCCGCAGGGCGAGCCCGGAATCCATTGCGCCGCTCACTCCGTGGTTCGGATGGATTCCGGGTTCTCGCTTCGCGAGCCCCCGGAATGACGAACGCGTGGAGGTGTGCCCTAACCCGGCCGGTAAGCTCCGGTCACGGGGTCACGCTTCAGCGTCTGGATATCCCCCATACGGGCGGCGTCGGCGACGCGCGACAGGCGCATCTCCTCAAGCTCCTGGTTGATCCGGATGGCGGTCTTGTAGGCCCAGCGGACCACGGCAAGCCCGCCCAGGACGCCCGCGAAAGCGACGAACGGCGGCATCGGTCGATCCTCGTCTCATGCTCAGCCCCCACACGCATTGTTGCGCAGATGGACCTGCGCCGCAATCGGCGCCGCCCGGGCGAAATGGCGCGGGAGCGCGAGACCTAGAACCCGAATTTCGCCCAAATCGCCCGCGTCTCGACCGCCGAGATCAGCTCGTCCGGCAGCCCGGCCATTGATTCCAAGGCCGAAAGCTGCCCCGCGCCGGGCGATTTCCGGCCCAAAAGGCCGGAGAGCAGCCCGGTCGGCTGCGCGATCACGGGGGTGAGAACCTTCTCACCATAACGGGCACGAAGAGTTGAGCGGAGATCGCCGATGCTGTCGGCGAGCCCCAGCGCGATCGCGCTGTCCCCTGCCCAGTATTCGCCCGTGAACAGCGTGTCGTCCGCTCCCTTCAGCCGGGCGCCGCGGCTTTCCTTGACCAGCGCGATGAAGATCTGGTGGATCTCGCGCTGGATCGCCTTCAGCCTCATGACGTCGTCCGGGTTTTCCGGAAGAAACGGGTCGAGCATCGCCTTGTGCTCGCCCGAGGTGTAGAGGCGCCGCTCGATGCCGAGCCGCCTGATCGCCTCCTGAAAACCGAAACTGCCGCCGACCACGCCGATCGAGCCGAGGATCGAGGAGGGATCGCAGATGATCTCGTCACCCGCGCAGGCGATCATGTAACCACCGGAGGCCGCAACGTCCTCGACGAACACGAGCACCGGCAGCTTCTTCTCCGCGGCGAGCTGCTTGATGCGCAAGTAGATCTGGCGCGATTGCACCGGCGAGCCGCCGGGCGAGTTGATCACCAGCGCCACGGCCTTGGCGTGCCGATAGGAAAACGCGCGCTCGAGCACCCGCGCGACGCCGGCAAGCGTCAGGCCCGGACGCAGCGGCGTCACCGCACCGATCACACCGGACAGCCGCACCACCGGCACGACCGCCGTGCCGGGACGAAAGCGCGCCGGCAGATATTGCATGAGCTTGTCGGCCAGGCCGGAACTCTCACGATCGTTCAATTGTTCGGCCATGGCCTTACCTCTGATTAACCATTTCTTATCACGCGAGTGTCATTGAAAGTGCCAGGAACGTGTTTTGCAGAATCCGCGTTGGGAAGCTGCAATAGGCAGCGGAAGGAAACGCCATGAAGATCTATCTGCTGTTGCTGCTGATCGGTGCGCTTTTCACGGCGCTTCACTTTACGTCGCCGCAAGAGCAGCAGACGGAATCGCTTCCGCAATAAGCCGTCACGGCCTCGCCAGCGGCAACGCCGCCCTCCCCTCCAGAATATCCTTCACCTCTTTCTTCGGCACGTTTGACTCCTCGTTGAGCATGAGGCCCGGCAGCAATTGCGTCGGTGCCCGGCCGCCTTTGACTGCGCGCACCAGCACCCGGATGGCAGGCTTTCCCGCTTCGCCATGAACCGGCAGGATCGCGAGGCTGCCGAAGCCGCGTGACAGCGCTGCCACGACGTCGCCAATTCCGTCCGCGCGCCAGATCAGGGTCAGCACGCCGCTCGATCGGAGAATGCGCCGGGCTGCATGCACCCACGCATGCAGCGTCTCCTCCCTCGCCACATGCGCGGTGTGGCGCGCCTGATCCGGCGAGCCGCGATGGCGTGCGGGGTCGTTGAAGGGCGGGTTCATCAATACGGCGTCGGAACCGTCGGGCAGAAGTCCGTTCGCTGCAAACGCCTGCGCGTCGGCGGTGACGTCGAGCACGATGACCTCGGCAGGAATCGCGTTCGCGGCGGCGTTGGCCCGCGCGAGCTGCGCCAGTTCCGGATCGATCTCGACCAGGCTGAGCCTGATCCCCGCGACGCGCCGCGCCAGCGCAAGGCCCGCCGTGCCGACGCCGGCGCCAAGCTCGACCACGCGGTCACCCGCCTTAGCGTCGGTCGCTGCTGCCAGCAGGATGGCGTCGTGCCCGGCGCGGTGGCCTGACCGCTTCTGCATCAAGCGCAACTGCCCGCCGAGAAACGCGTCCTCGGTAATATCCGCGGCCTCAATCATCGCCGCGCAGTTCGTGGCTGAGGCCTGCCTCGGTGAGGAGCGCCCTGGCTTCCTCGGCGTCGTCCTCATGAACCAGGATCCGCCGCGGCAGAATGCCGAGAGACCCCTCGATGATGCTCATGTTCTGGTCCAGCACCAGATGATGGATGTTGGCGCCGTCGAGCAGCGCGCCAATCGCCGACACCAGCACCATATCGTTGGTCCGAACCAGTTCACGCAAAACGGAGGTCTCCTGCCTGAAAGTGGCTAACGCGGCAAATGTCAATGGTTCCGCGGCCCTTGCCGCATCCGCCGCCAGTTTCTATTGTATTTCCATCAGAATAGCCCTTCCGGGGCAAATATTGGAGACCGGCGTGGCCGTCATCGTACCTTTCGAAACCCCCGGCGCGTCGATCGAAGAGCTGGTTGCCCTTGTCGCTCCCGATATGGAGCGCGTCAATGCCACGATCCTGTCGCGGACGGGCTCCGACGTGACCATGATCCCTGAAGTGGCCAACCACTTGATCTCCTCGGGCGGCAAGCGCCTGCGCCCGATGCTGACGCTCGCCATGGCCAACCTCGCCGGCTACACCGGTGACGGCCACATCAAGTTAGCTGCCAGCGTCGAGTTCATGCACACCGCCACCCTGCTCCACGACGACGTGGTCGACGAGAGCGAGATGCGCCGCGGCAAGCTGTCGGCGCGCATGCTCTGGGGCAACGAGGCAAGCGTGCTGGTCGGCGACTTCCTGCTCGGCCAGGCCTTCCGCATGATGGTCGAGGTCGGCTCGCTGCGCGCGCTCGACATCCTCTCCGCGGCGGCCGCCACCATCGCCGAGGGCGAGGTGATGCAGCTCGCCGCCGCCAAGAACACCGCGACCACCGAGGACGAATATCTCGCCGTGATCCGCGGCAAGACCGCCGAATTGTTCGCCGCCGCCTGCGAGGTCGGCCCCGTGATCGCGAACCGCCCGAAGGCGGAGCAGACTGCCTGCCGCTCGGTCGGCATGAATCTCGGCATCGCCTTCCAGCTCGTCGACGACGTGCTCGATTATGGCGGCAAGAGCGCCAAGCTCGGCAAGAACACCGGCGACGATTTCCGCGAAGGCAAGATCACGCTGCCCGTCGTGCTCGCCTTCCGCCGCGGCAACGACACCGAGCGCGCCTTCTGGATCCGGGCGCTCGAGCGCGGCGAGATCGGCGATTCCGATCTCGATCACGCCATCGGCCTGATGAACAAGCACCGCGCGCTCGAGGACACGCTGATCCGCGCCCAGCACTACGGCGCCATGGCCGTGGATGCGCTGGCGCTGTTCCCGCCCTCGCCGATGAAGAGCGCGCTGGAGCAGGTCGTGGCGTTCTGCTTGGCAAGATCGCATTAGGCGACTGACGCTCACGCTTTGCGCGCTCCCTGCACCCGTCATTGCGAGCGTAGCGAAGCAATCCAGAATCCCGCCGCGGAAACAGTCTGGATTGCCTCGCTGCGTTCGCAATGACGGAGTACGCCGCGACGGCACCGCTTGCTCTCGTGTCCCGGACGCGCTGCAGCGTGAAACGCTGCTGCGCAGAGCCGGGACCCATGCGACATCCGCAATCATGATCAATATGGGTCCCGGCTCTGCAGCGCACCGCTAGGGGGCGCGGCGCTGCGTCCGGGGCACGAGAGCGCGCTTCATCTCACCAGCAGAATCCAGCCTCACTCGCTCCACATGGCTCCCCGCGCTGTCACTTGCATTTTGCAAGTTACTGACCTACCTTGCCCGCCATGCAGCCCAAATCCCCTTCGATCCTGGAATGCCCGGTCGGCCGCGCGGTGGAGACGGTCGGCGAATGGTGGAGCATCCTGATTCTGCGCGATGCATTTCAGGGTGCGACGAAGTTCGACGAGTTCTCGCAAGGCCTCGGCATTGCGCCGAACATCCTGTCGCGGCGGCTGGCGCATCTGACCGAAAGCGGCATGTTCGTGCGTCGCCGCTATCAGGAGCGCCCGCCGCGCTACGAATATGTGCTGACGGACAAGGCGCGGGATTTCTTCCCCGTGATCGCTACGCTGCTCGCCTGGGGCAACAAGCATCTGGCGCCGAAAGGCGAATCCATCCTGCTGGCGAACCGGAGCGACATCCGCCCGCTCGAGCCGATTGTGGTCGATGCCGCCGACAAGCGCCCGATCACGCTCGCCAATGCGGTCGTCGTCGCAGGTCCCCGCGCCAGCCGCGGCATGCGCGCACGGCTTGCTTCGCTCAAGGCCATGAACCCGGCCGTCGCGCCGGCTGGAGACTGACATGCGTCGTATCGTCGTGACGGGAATGGGCGCGGTGTCGCCGCTTGGCTGCGGCGTCGAATTGACGTGGCGGCGGCTGCTCGCCGGGCAAAGCGGGCTGCGCCCGTTGCCGGAATGGGCAGAGGCGCTGCCGGCGCGCATTGCAGGCCTCGTGCCCGATAAGACCGATGATGCCGAAGGCGGTTTTGATCCGGCGCAGGCTGCCGCGCCCAAGGATCAGCGCAAGATGGACCGCTTCATCCTGTTCGCGCTGCTCGCGACGGCAGAAGCCGTCGCGCAAGCCAAATGGACACCGCAGGATGCTGGCGCGCTCGAGCGCACCGCGACGATCATCGCCTCTGGCGTCGGCGGCTTTCCCGCCATGGCGGAGGCGGTGCGCATCACCGCGCAACGCGGCGCGCGCCGGCTGTCGCCGTTCACGATCCCCTCGTTCCTCGCCAATCTTGCCGCCGGCCACGTCTCGATCAAGTACGGCTACAAGGGCGCGCTGGGCACGCCTGTCACGGCCTGCGCGGCCGGCGTGCAGGCGATCGGCGATGCAGCGCGCATGATCCGATCAGGCGAAGCTGACGTTGCGATCTGCGGCGGCGCGGAAGCCTGCATCGACATCGTCAGCCTCGGCGGCTTTGCGGCGGCGCGCGCCCTGTCGAGCGGCTTCAACGAGGAGCCCCCGCGCGCCTCGCGCCCGTTCGACCGCAACCGCGACGGCTTTGTCATGGGCGAAGGCGCCGGCATCCTGGTGATCGAGGCGCTGGAGCATGCGCAGGCGCGCGGCGCGACGCCGATCGCCGAGATCGTCGGCTACGGCACGACTGCGGACGCCTATCACATGACATCAGGACCGCCGGATGGAGACGGTGCCCGCCGCGCCATGGAGATCGCGCTCCGGCAGGCCAAGCTTGCGCCCGCGGATGTGCAGCACCTGAACGCGCATGCGACCTCGACACCGGCCGGCGACGAAAGCGAGCTCGGCGCCATCGGCGCGCTGTTCGGCCGCAACCGCGGTATTGCCGTGAGCGCGACCAAATCGGCCACGGGTCACCTGCTCGGCGCCGCCGGCGGGCTGGAAGCGGTTTTCACCGTGCTCGCGTTGCGCGACCAGATCGCGCCGCCCACGCTCAATCTCGAAAACCCCGATGCGGGCGCTGAAGGCATCGATATTGTCGCAGGTAGCGCGCGGCCGATGCCGATGCAGCATGCCATCTCCAACGGGTTCGGCTTCGGCGGGGTCAATGCCAGCGTGATCCTGCGCCGGCTGGGATAAGCGAGAGGCCTTGCAATCGCCACCCGCTCCGCTACGAAAACGGCATGATCGAAACGAATTTCTGGCTGTTCCTGGCCGCAGCTCTCCTCATTGCCGCCGTTCCCGGCCCTGGCATTTTCTACGTCGCGGCGCGAACCTTGTCGGAGGGGCGTGGCAGCGGCTTCGCCTCGACCGCGGGCACGGCGCTGGGCGGACTGGTTCATGTGGTCGCGGGCAGCCTCGGCATCTCCGCCATCATCCTGGCCAGCGCGGAGCTGTTTGCCGCCGTGAAGTTCGTCGGCGCGCTCTATCTGGTCTGGCTCGGCATCAAGACGTTTCGCAGCGCCGGCAACAACCTGTCGCTCGGGAGCGAGCCGATCGGCGACAAGCGCGCGTTTCGCGACGGCGTGCTGGTCGAAGCGCTCAATCCGAAGACCGCGGCCTTCTTCCTCGCCTTCATTCCACAGTTTCTCGATCCGTCGGACTCGAACCCGACGCTGCAATTCATTCTGCTGGGTGCGATCTCCGTGGCCCTGAACACGCTCGCCGATGTCGTGGTGGTGCTGATGGCCTCCGCGACGCGCGCGCAGCTGACCGGACGGCCGCTTCTGATGCGTCGCCTCACGCAGGGCTCCGGCGTCTTCATCGCGGGCCTCGGCCTCTCGCTCGCCCTGGCGCGGCGGCCGGCCAATGGCTAGCGCCCCGCAAAGCCGCTTCTATGAATCGCACGGCCTGCGGCTGCACTACGCCGACTGGGGCAACGAGGGTGCACCGGTCGCCATCCTGGTGCACGGCGGCCGCGATCATTGCCGCAGCTGGGATCACATCGCGCGCTCGCTGCAACCGCATTTTCGCGTCGTTGCGCCCGATCTCCGTGGTCACGGCGATTCCGACTGGACGAAAGGCGGCAGCTACGCGCTGACAGAATACGTGTACGATCTCGCGCAGCTGGTTCGCACCTTAGCCACGTCTCAGGTCACCCTGATCGGCCATTCGATGGGCGGCATGGTGAGCCTGATTTTTTCGGGCGCATTCCCCGAACAGGTCACGAGGCTCGTCGTCCTCGACGGCGTGACCATGTTGCCGGACACACCGAAGCCGCCGGCGCATGAGCGCATCGGCAGATGGGTTGGCCAGCTCGACAAGCTCCACGACCGCACCCCGCGCCGCTATCCGAGCCTCGAGGACGCGGCCGCGCAGATGGTGCTTCACAACAAGCGCCTGTCACGGGACCTCGCGCTGCATCTCGCCAGGCATGGCGCGCGGCAGAACGAGGACGGCAGCTACAGCTGGAAATTCGATCCCTATCAGCGCGCCTCCGCGCCACATCGGCTCTGGCCCGACGATCACATCGAGCTGTGGTCGCGGATCACGTGCCCGACGCTGCTGCTCAATGCCGGCGAAAGCTTTCTAGCGGGCGCTCGCTCCGCCGGCCTGGAGCGATACTTCCAGAATGGGCGCGTTAAGACTGTCGCCGGAGCGGGACACTGGCTGCAGCACGACAAGCCGCAGGAGGTGTTGGGTGAGATCCGGCGGTTTCTCGAGCTCAACGAGGACGAAGGCTAGCTCAACGTGCCCGCATGCACCCACCAGCCGGGGTGATCGCGCCGGATCGTTTCGGCCGCGGCATGTGCCTCCTCAGATGCGCCGTAGATCGCAAAGCACGTCGCGCCCGAGCCGGACATGCGGGCGAGCTTGACGCCGGCGGAATCGCGCAAGGCGTCCAGCACCTCGCCGATCACAGGCTCGATCCGCAGCGCGGGCGCTTCGAGATCGTTGGCGACGGTCTCGAGAACCTCGACCCAATCGGAAATCGAGGCGCCTTCGCCGGGCCAGGCCGGTGCGCGGATGACGTCGGTGACGCCGACCAGGAGCTCGCCGTTGCGCAGGCCCAGCGCCTGGAACACGTCCTTGGTGGCAACAGGCATGCGCGGATTGACCATGACGCAAGGCATGCTCGGCAGCGCGAGCGGCAGCAGCTGCTCGCCGACGCCGGTCATGTCGCAGGCGCGCGAGAGGAGGCACACCGGCACGTCGGCGCCGGTTGCGAGCGCGACCTTCTGAATGCGGGGATCATCGAGCGACAGATCGTTGAGACGCGCCAAGAGCCGCAGCGCGGCCGCGGCATCCGCCGAGCCGCCGCCGATGCCGGCTGCAACGGGGAGCACCTTGTCGAGCGCGAAGGCGCCCAGCTGCAGGCCAGGGATCGCCTCGGCAAGGAGCTTGGCGGCCTTGAGCACGAGATTGTCGGCTGTGTCGCCGCAGGCGGCAGCCAGCGGCCCAGTCGTGGTGAGCTTCAGCTCCCCGCCCGGCTCCAAAGTGAGCCGGTCGGCGCAGTCGGCAAACGCGACCACGCTTTCGAGATCATGATAACCATCGGCACGACGGCCGACGACGCGAAGGCTCAAATTGACCTTCGCCCGTCCCTCTTCAATCAACGCCGACATTGGCGATCAGCCCCCAAGACTCACTTGTTTGCGCATGATCTGATCGGAAAACCGCTCCACACTTTTCCGGATCATGCGCCTAGCTTAGCCGCCCTTGCCGTCGTCCTTCTTCTTTTCGGCCTGCGCCGCAGAAGAGTTCGAATTGTCGTCGGGAAGGCCGTTGGCGATCTTGGCCTCGATCTTCGGCAGCTCTTCCGGCTCGGGCTTGAGATCGCGCGCATGCGACCACTGGAATTTTGCCTCCAGCGTGCGGCCGACGCGCCAATAGGCGTCGCCGAGGTGGTCGTTGATGGTCGGATCCTCGGGCTTGAGATCGATCGCGCGTTCGAGGTTCTTCACTGCCTCCTCGAAATTGCCGATGCGGTAATAGGCCCAGCCGAGGGAATCGACGATGTAGCCGTCGTCGGGACGCTGCTCGACGGCCCGCTTGATCATCTTCATGCCTTCGTCGAGATTCACGCCCTGGTCGATCCAGGAATAGCCGAGATAGTTGAGGACGTGCGGCTGATCGGGCTGCAGCTCCAGCGCCTTCTTCATGTCGGCCTCGGCCTTGGCCCATTGCTTGGAGCGCTCCTGGCAGATGCCGCGATAATAGTACCAGACGCTGTTGGCCTTGTCGTTGCCGGGCGGCAGCACCTCGATGCCTCGTGAATAGGTCGCGCCGCAATCGCCGAACCGCTTGCGGCCGCGCTCGATGTTGCCGAGCGCCATGATGGCTTCGAGGTCCTTGGGATCCTCCGAGGTGACGCCCTTGAGGATCTTAATCGCCTCGTCGGTGCGGTCGGCGGAATCGAGATCGATGGCGAGCTGAATCTGCGCGTTGCGCTTGAGCGGCGAGTTGGCGGGGACGCGCTCGTAGACCTTGATCGCCATCTTCGGCCGCTTGACTGATTCGTAGAGATCGGCGAGCGACAGCAGTGCCAGCGGATGCGTCGGCTGCAGGTAGAGCGAGAGCTGGAGATAGACCAGCGCCAGATCCTCGCCACCGCGGCGGGTCAGCGTCGCGCCGATGCCGTAGAGCGCTTCGGCGGCGCCGGCCTGCGCGGAATCGACCAGCGGCGGCATCTTCTTGCCGGCCTTGGTCTCGCGCAGGCCTTCCTGGATCAGCGGATGGCGTGCCAGCTTCTTGTCAAAGGCCTGGTAGATATTGGTCGCCGCGGCGGAATCCTTGTTGCGCGACAGCCAGCGCGCATAGGCCTCGGTCACGCGCAGCATGGAATCGTCGAGCTTGTAGGCGCGCTCGAAGCGCGTGCCGGCGTCCTTCTCCTTGCCGGAGAGCTCCAGGATCATGCCGGTGTGGAGATCCTTGAACAGCGGATACCATTCCGGACCTGTCAGCTTGTCGATGGTGGCGACACCACCTTTGGCATCGCCCGCACCATAGGCGGCCCAGCCCGACAGCAGCGTGGCGACGAGATCGGTGATCGGACCACGGATCGACTGGTTGATGTTGGTCTGCGCCGCGACGTACTTCTTCAGCTTGAGATCGTGCACGCCGACGACGAGACGGGCGACGCGGTTGGTCTTGTCGATGGTGAGGATGCGCTCGGCGAGCTTGACCGCCTCCTCGATGTCGCCGTCGGCGACCGACGAGATGAAGGCACGGTCGAGCAGCTCGTTGTTCTTGGGATCGGTGCGGAGCGCCGAACGGTAGAATGCGGCGGCCGAGGTCGCGTCGCGCTCAACGCTAGCATGGCGGGCGGCGAGATAGCTGCCGGCGCCGGTGAGCGACTTCAGATCGTTTCGCGTCGGAAATTGCGCCGCCGTGTTTTCCGGATGATCCGGCGTCTGCGCCAGGACCGCGCCGGGGACCGTCGCGATCGCGGTGCCCATGAGGGCGATGGCGGCAGCAGTCCAGCGGTTGAAACGATTTGAAAACATCAGGGCTCGCCTTGAGTTGGGTGGTGCCTGGGTTTGCAGCAGAAGACCGTATCGCAAGCGAACGCGGCCGGTGACATCCGGGCCCGGAACCGTCAGGCCGACAATGCCGCTTTTGGCGCTTCGCCGCAAGGATTCGGACCCGGGAAGATCCCCTCCGCACGCCCAAACCGGCCCATTGAAACCGCGCCAGCGCCCCAAGACGCCGCCACTATGGCCTTATCGTGGCCGCGGCGGGTCGCCGCAGCCCCGTCCTCACGGGAACGTGCGCCTGGTCACCTGCGATGTCCTCACATCGCCTCGTAGTTCGGGCCGCCGCCGCCCTCCGGGGGAACCCAGGTGATGTTGCCGTTGGGATCCTTCACGTCGCAGGTCTTGCAGTGGACGCAGTTCTGGGCGTTGATCTGGAAGCGCGGGCCGGAGCCCTCCTCGATCCATTCATAGACGCCAGCCGGGCAATAGCGGTTCGAGGGGCCGGCATAGACGTCGTGCTCGGACGTCTTCTGGAGGTTCATGTCCGTGACCTTCAGATGGATCGGCTGGTCCTCCTCGTGATTGGTGTTGGACAAAAACACCGAGGACAGCTTGTCGAACGTGATCTTGCCGTCGGGCTTCGGGTAGTTCCTGGGCGCGTGGCTCTTGGCCGAATCGAGCGTGGCGCGGTCGGGCTTGACGTGCGACTGCGTGCCAAACAGTGAGGCGCCGAACAGCGTATTGCACCACATGTCGAAGCCGCCCAGCGCGACGCCGAGCACGGTGCCGAACTTCGACCACAATGGCTTGACGTTGCGGACCAGGAACAGGTCCTTGCCGACCGATGAGGAACGCCAGGCGTTCTCGTATTCGACGAGCTCGTCATTGGCGCGGTCGGCGGCGAGCGCGGCCGCAACATGTTCGGCAGCCAGCATGCCGGTGCCCATCGCATTGTGCACGCCCTTGATGCGCGGCACGTTGACGAAGCCGGCCGCGCAGCCGATCAGCGCGCCGCCGGGGAAGCTCAGCTTCGGCACCGACTGATAGCCGCCCTCGGTGATCGCGCGCGCGCCGTAGGCGAGCCGCTTGGCGCCGTCGAAGGTGCCGCGGATCGAGGGATGGGTCTTGAAGCGCTGGAATTCGTCGAATGGGGACAGATAGGGATCGTCGTAGTTCAGATGCACGACGAAGCCGACGGCGACGAGATTGTCGTCGTAGTGATAAAGGAACGAGCCGCCACCGGTCTTGAGGTCAAGCGGCCAGCCGAATGAATGCTGGATCAAGCCCTTCTGGTGCTTGGCGGGATCGATCTGCCAGACCTCCTTGAGGCCGATGCCGAACTTCGGCGGCTCGCTCTTGGCGTCGAGCGCGAACTTGTTGATGAGCTGCTTGGTCAGGCTGCCGCGGGCGCCTTCGGCGAACAGCGTGTACTTGCCGAGCAATTCCATGCCGCGGGTGAAGGAATCCTTCGGCTTGCCGTCGCGGCCGATGCCCATGTCGCCGGTGGCGATGCCCTTGACCTTGCCCTCCTCGTCATAGAGCACCTCGGCCGCCGCAAAGCCCGGATAGATCTCGACGCCGAGCGCCTCGGCCTTGCGCGCCAGCCAGCGGCAGACATTGCCGAGCGAGCCGATGTAGCAGTGATGATTGTTCATCAGCGGCGGCATCATGAAATTCGGCAGCTTGATCGCGCCGCCGCCGGTCATCCAGTAGAAGCGGTCGTCCTTGACCTGCGTCTTCAGCGGGCAGTCGGCATCCTCGCGCCAGTCCGGGATCAGCTTGTCGAGGCCCGCGGGATCGATCACGGCGCCCGAGAGGATGTGCGCACCAACCTCGGAGCCCTTCTCCACCACGACGACGTTGAGCTCGGCGTTGAGCTGCTTGAGCCGGATCGCGGCCGACAGACCCGACGGGCCGGCGCCGACGATGACGACGTCGAATTCCATGGATTCGCGCGGGGGAAGTTCTTCGGTGCTCATCTGATCTCAGCCCTTGAGACGGTCCTTGGTCGTTTGCGCCCTCTTGTTTCCGATTTTTCCGGGTAGGACAACCTCGGAATCGCGTTCCGCGGGATGCAAGGCCGCCCAAACGGGACCACCCCCGGTTCTGGTACGCCAGAACCGGGAGGTCCCGATCATTTCTTAACGCGTTTTCTTCACGCGAACCGGTGTCCACCTCGCTTGAAAACGCTATGCTATAAAAGTCATTCTTTCCCATGATCCCCGAACCCGCACCCACCGTCCGAGAGCTGCTCGCCTTCTATCTGGAGGCCGGTGTCGACTGCGCGCTCGCGGAGGAACCGATAGACCGCCTGGCGGAAATCGATGCGCCGCCACCCAGCCCGCGCGCGGCCCCGCCAGCCGAAGCGCCGCGGCCGGTCGCCGCGCCCGCGGTCATGCGCGGCGAAGCCGCGCCTGCACCGGACGTCGCCATCGCCTCGGCACGCGAGGCTGCACGCACCGCGCCGACCCTGGAGGCGCTGCGCGAGCTGATGCAGAATTTCGAGGGCTGCGCGTTGAAGCACACCGCGACGCGGCTGGTGTTTGCCGATGGCAACCCGCAGGCGCGCATCATGTTCGTCGGCGAGGCGCCGGGCCGCGACGAGGACATCGAGGGACTGCCTTTCGTCGGGCGCAGCGGCAAGCTGCTCGATCTGATGATCGGAGCCATCGGCCTCAACCGCACCACCGCCTACATCGCCAACGTCATTCCCTGGCGGCCGCCCGGCAACCGCACGCCGACGCCGCAGGAGACGCAAATCTGCCTGCCCTTCATCCAGCGCCAGATCGAGCTGGTGAACCCCGACGTGCTGGTGACGCTCGGCAATCCTTCGACGCAGACGCTGCTGTCGACGCGCGAAGGCATCATGCGCACGCGCGGGCGCTGGTTCGACTACGACACCGGCCAGCGCGTGATCCGCGCGCTGCCGACGTTTCACCCGGCCTATCTCTTGCGCTCGCCGGCCTACAAGCGGCTGGCCTGGCAGGATCTGCGGGCGATTGCGAAGGCGCTGGCGCAGGGCGCCGTGTAACGACGCCCACGCCGTCATTCCGGGGCTCGCGAAGCGAGAGCCCGGAATCCATCGAGCGGCAGAGTTGGTGGATGAATGGATTCCGAGCTCGCGGCTTCGCCGCGCCCCGGAATGACACCGACCTACGTCCCCTTCGGCCGCACGATGGCCCAGCCGATGCGCAACAGCTGCTGGCGGCCGGTCACCAGCCATTCGAAGGCGCGCGGGACTTCCGGCACGATGCCGGGAAAGCGCTTGAGGATCTCCGGCGGCGGCGTGCCCGCGGTATCGGAGGCGCGCCAGACCACGACGCCGCCGGTCTCGCTGAACTTGGTCTGGCTCATCCACGGCGTCCGCGCGGGGGCGGCGTCGATGAACAAATGCGGCCGGCCGGAATGCAGCGCGATCAGGCTAGCGAGCTGGGTCTCGCCGGCGACGGCGCGCAGGCGATGGTTGGTGCGGCGGGCGAAGCTCTCGTCGAAGAAGTCCGAGATCGCGCGCGCCGGCATCGAGGTCGCAATTTCGCTAGTGCCCGTCCAGGGCAGGAACAGGACGGCAAGCACCACGCCGGCGGCGGGCGCGGCAACGGCGGCGGCCCAGACGATGCGCAGCATGCGCGCGCGGCGCATCGCGATGAGATCGCCGGCCGCGACGACCACGGCGAGCCCCGTCATGATCAGCACGACGCCGGGGCCGCCGACGACGGAATCGAGCCCCAGCAGGCCGGAGATCAGCACTGCGCCGAGCGGCAGAGCGAACGCGAAGAAATAGACGAAGTTGCGCGCGAGCGGCTCGACCGGCGGGCGGTAGATGATCGGCGGCTCCTCGCCCTTGCCGGCGAACATTCCGGTGTTGAGAAAGGTCAGCGCCGGGATCGCCGCCGCCCCGAGCACGAGGCCGCCGAGCAGCCAGACCGCATGCAGCGCGCGGTCGTTGAGCTCGGCGACTGGCGGCAAGGCCGGCAGCGCCAGCGTCTCGGCCCGCATCAGAAAGACCGCATAGGGCAGCGCCAGCACGGCGACGACGATTAGCGCGAACAGCGGATCGAGCCCGCGCAGCGTCCGGCGGCCGCCGCCGGTCGTAACCGCGAAGACAACGATCAGCAGCAGCAGGAAGATCGCGGCGGGCGTCGTCAGCAGCAGGAGGCCGGCTTCGATCGACCAGGCGAACCAGGCATTACCGCGGCGCTGGCCGATGATCTGCCAGGAGTGCAGCAGCAAGAGCGCCCAGAGCGGCCGTGCCAGGATCAGCGGACCGAAGTCCAGCGCGGACGAGGAGAAGGCCAGCACCGTCATGGTCAGGAGCACGGCGAGCACCGCCTGCTGCGAGCCGACCACGGCACGGGAGAGATGATAGAGCGCGATGAAGGTCGCGATCTCGCAGAGCTGGGCGAGCACATAGACGCCGAGCATGTGGCCGCCGGCGGCGCGATAGGCGATGTCGGCGAGCCAGATGGCAAGCGGCGGGCCGAGATCGGTGCCGACCTGGTATTCCCTGCCGAAGGCCAGAAGGGTCGCGAGAGTGCCGGGCGGGCTGCGGTAGAACACCAGCGCCACGAACAGCCACATCGCAGCCTGCAGCAGCACCGCAATCCAAACGATCAGCCGCGGCCGGGCGCGAATGAGCTCGATGACCAGGGAGGTAAACCGCATGCAACGTCCGAAGGTGCAGCCAACCCGTCCAGCCGGCCCTATTCGCTCACGTCTGTTTTGATAAAGGGCGTCACGGGTTGTGGCAACCGCCGCAGTTCGTCATGCCCGGGCTTGTCCCGGGCATCCACGTTCTTCGTGCCGCTGGTAAGACGTGGGTGGCCGGGTCAAGCCCGGCCATGACGGATGGGAAAGCTGTAGGAGGATCGCTAGAGATTTACGGAAGCGTCGATCTCGACTCTCGCCTCCACCTCGACCTCAGTCACCGAGAACAGGTCGTGCACCGGCTCGACGGTCCAGGGCATGTGCTTGGCGCGGGCGGCGGCGACGGGAGCGAAGAAGCTGCGGTGGTGGATGGAAGGGCCGAGGCGATCAAGCGCGTCGAGATGCTCTGGCACGGCGTAGCCCTTGTGCTGCTCGAAGCCGTAGCCCGGGCAGTCCTGCGCCAGCGCGCACATCAGCCGGTCCCGGGTGACCTTGGCGACGATGGAGGCCGCGGCGATCGACAGCACGATACCGTCGCCGCCGATCACGGCCTCGCAGTCGCATGCGGTGTCGAGCCGGTCGCGGCCGTCGACGAAGACGTGCCTGGGCGCCTCGGGCAGGGCCACCACGGCGCGCTTCAGCGCCCACAGCGAGGCGCGCAGGATGTTGTCGCGGTCGATTCGCGCCGGCGAGGCGACGGCGACCGAGACCTGCGCGGTGGCGCAGATCTTGTCGAACAGCTTTTCGCGCTCCTCGGCGGTCAGGCGCTTGGAATCGTCGATGCCGCGGGGAATCCGGTCGGGATCGAGAATCACCGCGGCGGCCACCACGGGGCCTGCGAGCGGGCCGCGGCCAGCCTCGTCGCAGCCCGCGACCGGCCAGACGCCGCGCTTGATCAGCACGCGCTCGCGGCGGAAGCTGGGGGCAGCAACGGCAATGATGCCTTTCCTACCGGCAGGAACCTTCGCAGCATCGGCCGCAGATATCTTTGCCCCCTTGGCGGGCACAGCCTTCGGCGGGGCCTTTTTCTTCGGCGCGGCTTTGGCTGGGGTCTTGGCGGAGGGGTCCCGAATCATGGCCGGGATCGTGCGCCAGGGGGCTTCGCCAGCGCAACCGGGAACCCAGGATATTCCCGTTATTCAGGCCAGCCGCCCTACTCCGCCAGATGCACCCGCCGGTCCTCGCCCACCTCGATGCCGGGTGCGACCACGACTTCCCAGACATGTGCATCGGGATCGGCAAAATAGCCGCAATAGCCGCCGTAATCGGTCGCGTGCGCCGCCTTCAGCAAGGTGGCCCCCTTCTCGACGGCGAATGCCAGCACCTCGTCGACCTCCTCGCGGGTCACGCAATTCCAGGCAAGCGTCATGCCGCGAAAGGTCGTGGGCCTCGGCTGGTCCTCCAAGGACGCGTCCGCCGCGAGCCGATCCCAGTGATAAAGCGCTAGCACCGGACCGCCGGTGTCGTAGAACGCAACCGCCTCGCCGGTCTCCTTCAGCCGGCGCGAGAAACCGAGCGCGTCGTAGAAGGCGATGCTGGCGCGGATGTCGTTCACACCGAGCGTGATGACGGTCAGCCGCGGCACCGGCACGGTGAGTTCCTTGAGCATGCGACACCTCTTGCACGTGTCCGCTCAAAACAGGCTGAGCTGATCACCGTTCCGCTTCGGCCGCGCAAAGTGATCAATGGTCAGCTTGGAGCGCCGCTTGTTGAGGCCGAGTCGCTCGCAGGCGATCTCGAAGCGGCGGCCGATGGTCCAGGCCATCGGTCCGGTGCCCTTCATCCGCTCGCCCCATTTGGCGTCGTAGTCGCGCCCGCCGCGCATGTCTCGGATCAGGGTGAAGACGTGGCGATAGCGGTCCGGATAGTTCGCCATCAGCCATTCGCGGAAGAGATCGCGCACCTCCAGCGGCAGCCGCAGCAGCACATAGGCGGCTTCCTTGACCCCGGCATGGGCGGCGGCATCGAGGATGCGCTCGATCTCGGAATCGTTCAGTGCGGGGATCACGGGCGCGACCATTACCGTGGTGGGAATGCCGGCGTCCGAGAGCTGCTTCAGCGCCTCCAGCCGTTTCGGCGGCGTCGCGGCCCGCGGCTCCATGGTGCGCGCCAGCTTCGGATCGAGCGAGGTGACCGAGATCGCGACCTTGGTGAGGTTGCGCTTGGCCATCCGCTGGAGAATGTCGATGTCGCGCAGCACCAGCGCCGACTTGGTGACGATGCCGACGGGATGCCCTGCGCGCTCCAGCACTTCCAAAATGCCGCGCATGATTTTGCGCTCGCGCTCGATCGGCTGGTAGGGATCGGTGTTGGTGCCGATCGCGATCATCCGCGGCTCGTAGCCGGGAGCCGCAAGCTCCTTCTCGAGCAGCGAAGGCGCCTCGGGCTTCACGAACAGTTTTGACTCGAAGTCGAGCCCCGGCGACAGGCCGAGATAGGCGTGGGTCGGCCGCGCGAAGCAATAGACGCAGCCGTGCTCGCAGCCGCGATAGGGATTGATCGAGCGGTCGAAACCGATGTCGGGGGAATCGTTGCGGGTGATCACCTTGCGCGAGGTGTCGACGGCGACACTCGTCTTGAACGGCGGCAGCTCGTCCAGGCTCTGCCAGCCGTCGTCGAAAGCGACCCGCGCCTCGGCCTCGTAACGGCCGCTGGCGTTGGACTGCGCGCCCCGCCCTCGCCGTCGCGCGCGGTCGATGGCGACGCCAAGCTCGGGGAAATCTGAAGGCGCACCCGCCGGCTCGGAGGGCGCCGTGACCGGCGGGTGCTTGAGAGCATGAGAGGATGCTGGACTCATGCAGCCAAGATAGCACGACATAGGAACAAATCAAGAACACAAACCAAAAACGTGAAAACAACCCCATGCACAGTAGAGCTGCCCAAACTTCGCGCGCCTGCCTTTGACCTCACGCAACACGGCCGTCACGACCATCCCGTTTCATGCCCGACGGATCGATCGCCCCGGAACCGGGTTGGTGACGATCGCGAAGTGAAGGTCGGCAGGAACATGACAATCCAACAAAAAACGGCCGAAGCGAGCAGCGACCTCGATCTGCTCGATCGCTATTGGCGCGCCGCCAACTACCTCTCGGTCGGGCAAATCTACCTGCTCGACAATCCGCTGCTGCGCGAGCCGCTGCGGCCCGAGCACATCAAGCCGCGTCTGCTCGGACATTGGGGCACGACGCCGGGGCTGAACTTCATCTATGCCCATCTCAACCGCGTCATCCGGGCGCTCGATGTCAGCGTGATCTATGTCTGCGGTCCCGGCCATGGAGGTCCGGGCATGGTCGCCAACACTTATCTCGAAGGCAGCTACAGCGAGATCTATCCCGATATTGCGCGCGATGCGGACGGATTGCGCAAGCTGTTCAGGCAGTTCTCCTTCCCCGGCGGCATCCCGAGCCACGCGGCGCCGGAAACGCCGGGCTCGATCCACGAGGGCGGCGAGCTCGGCTATGCGCTGGTGCACGCCTATGGCGCCGCATTCGACAACCCGGATTTGATTGTCGCCTGCGTGGTCGGCGACGGCGAGGCCGAGACCGGCCCGCTCGCTGCGTCCTGGCACTCCAACAAGTTCCTGAACCCCGCCCATGACGGCGCAGTGCTGCCGATCCTGCATCTCAACGGCTACAAGATCGCGGGCCCCACCGTGCTCGGGCGGATGCAGGACGCGGAGATCCGCGACCTCTTCCGCGGGTTCGGCCATGAGCCGCTGTTCGTCAGCGGCGACGATCCCAAATTGATGCACCAGGCCATGGCCGATGCGCTCGACGTTGCATTCGCCAGCATCCGCTCGATCCAGCAGCATGCCCGCGACGGCCGCACAAGCGTCGAGCGGCCGCGCTGGCCGATGATCGTGCTGCGCAGCCCCAAGGGCTGGACCGGCCCGAAGGAGGTCGACGGCAAGAAGGTGGAGGGCTTCTGGCGCGCGCATCAGGTACCAGTCGCAGGCTGCCGCGAGAACCCGGAGCATCTCAAGGTGCTCGAAGACTGGATGCGCAGTTACGAGCCGGAAAAGCTGTTCGATGGCAACGGCGCGCTCGTTGCCGAGCTTCAGGCGCTTGCGCCCGAAGGCGTCAGGCGCATGGGCGCCAATCCGCATGCCAATGGCGGCGTGCTGAAGAAGGAGCTGAAGCTGCCCGACTTCCGCAGCTTCGCGATCGAGGTGACGCAGCCCGGCGAAGTCGTTGCGGAAGCGACGCGCGAGCTCGGCAAATTCCTGCGCGATGTCATCCGCCTCAACGCGAAGGAGCGCAACTTCCGCATCATGGGCCCGGACGAGACGGCATCGAACCGGCTCGACGCCGTGTTCGAAGCCACCGAACGCGTCTGGATGGAGCCCACCGAGCCTTACGACGTGCACCTCGCCCAGGACGGCCGCGTCATGGAGGTGCTGAGCGAGCATCTCTGCCAGGGCTGGCTGGAGGGCTATCTGCTCACCGGACGGCACGGCTTCTTCTCCTGCTACGAGGCCTTCATCCACATCGTGGATTCCATGTTCAACCAGCACGCCAAATGGCTGAAGGTGACGCGGGAGCTGCCGTGGCGGCGTCCGATCGCCTCGCTCAATTATCTGCTGACCTCGCATGTCTGGCGCCAGGACCATAACGGCTTCAGCCATCAGGACCCCGGTTTCGTCGATCTCGTCGCCAACAAGAAGGCCGACATCGTCCGCATCTACTTCCCGCCGGATGCCAACACGCTGCTCTGGATCGCCGACCACTGCCTGCGCACCTATAACCGCATCAACGTAATCGTCGCCGGCAAGCAGCCGGCGCCGCAATGGCTGTCGATGCAGGACGCGGCGACGCATTGCGATGCCGGCATCGGCATCTGGACCTGGGCGGGCACGGAGGACGGAAAGGGCGAGCCCGACGTCGTCATGGCCTGCGCCGGCGACGTGCCGACGCTGGAGACGCTCGCTGCCGTCGACCTCCTACGCAAGGCGCTGCCGGACTTGAAGATCCGCGTCGTCAACGTCGTCGACCTCATGACGCTGCAGCCGAGGGAGCAGCATCCGCACGGCCTGTCCGACCGCGACTTCGACAGCCTGTTCACGCGCGACAAGCCTGTGATCTTTGCCTATCACGGCTATCCCTATCTCATTCACCGGCTGACCTATAATCGCACCAACCATGCCGGCATGCATGTGCGCGGCTTTGCCGAGGAGGGCACCACGACGACGCCCTTCGACATGGTCGTGCTCAACGAACTCGACCGCTACCACCTCGCGATCGAGGCGATCGAACGCGTGCCGGGACTGGCGACCAAGGCCGCTCAGGTGAAGCAGCAATTCCGCGACAGACTGATCGAACACTCCCGTTATGTCCGCGAGCACGGTGAAGACATGCCTGAGATTCGTGACTGGGTCTGGCAAAACAGCGCCGGCGGCAACACGCCGGCCGAGGCCGGCGATTAGCGATGTCGGACACGGTCCTCGTCCTCAACTCGGGATCGTCGAGCATCAAGTTCGGCCTGTTCGATGTCGCGGCGGCCGAGCCCGCCCTGCTCTGCAAGGGCCTGCTGGACGAGCACGAGGCCAAACCCCGGCTGGTGGTGAAGGGCCCCAGGGGCGAAGACCTGTTCGAGACAAGCAAGCAGGCGCCGGCGGCAGCCGGCGGCCATCTGTTCGCGGACGTACTCACCTTCATCGAGGACCGGTTCGGTGGACGCAGCCTGCGGGCCATCGGCCATCGCATCGTCCACGGCGGGCCGGATTATTCAGGCCCGGAGGTCCTGACAGACGACATCATTGCGAAACTGGAGGCCTTGACGCCGCTGGCGCCGCTGCACCAGCCGCGCTGCCTCGCGCCGGCGCGAACGCTCGCGGCGATCCGGCCCGAGCTGACGCAGATCGCGTGCTTCGACACCGCCTTCCACCACGGCCTCGCGCCGCCGGCGAGCCGCTTCGCCATTCCCCGGCGATTCGAGGCGCGTGGCGTCAGGCGGTACGGCTTTCACGGCCTCTCGTTCGAATATGTCGCGGGACGCCTGGCCGAGATCGCGCCGGAGCTCGTGGCCAAGCGCACTGTCATCGCGCATCTCGGCAATGGCGCCAGCCTCTGCGCCCTGCGCGATGGCCACAGCATCGACACCACGATGGGGCTGACGCCGCTCGACGGCCTCGTGATGGGCACGCGCTGCGGTGCGATCGATCCGGGCGTGCTGCTCTATCTGCAACAGCACGAGAACATGTCGGTCGAGAATGTCCAGCACCTGCTCTATCACGAGTCAGGCCTGTTCGGCGTCTCAGGGATATCCGCCGACATGCGCACGCTGCTGGCGAGCCGCGAGGCCGCGGCGCGTGAAGCCGTGGATATCTTCACCTTCCGTGCGGCGCAGCAGGTCGCGATGATGGCGGCCACGCTCGGCGGCCTGGACTGCCTGATCTTCACCGGCGGCATCGGCGAGCATGCCAAGGAGATCCGCGGCGCGATCGGCGAGCGTCTCTCCTGGATGGGCGTGCGCATCGACGCCGCACGCAACGATGCCGCGCGCGAGCGCATCAACGGCAGCGGCAGCATGGTCGAGGTCTTCGTCATTCCCACCAACGAAGAGATGATGATCGCGCGCCATTGCGCGGCTCTGATCTAGGGCGTTATCCCGTTGCGAAAACACCCTCTCCGCAAGCGGAAGAGGGAGTGCACTTACGTTATAGCAATCAAACCTGATCTCATCATGCTTAGTGACCGCGGCCGGTCAGGAGCTGAAAAGTCCCCATCGCGACCTCGATCAGGATCAGCACCACGACGGCGATCTCCAGGCGGAGCGAGCGCTGGGTGTCGATGATATCGGTCAGCGCGTTGGCGGTCTCCGACACCGCGGCGAGCTTGCGCTCGAGCGTGTCGAGGCGCTCCTTCAGTTCGTATTCGTCCTCCAGGCGCGAATAGAGCCGGTCGAGCTCGGGCTTCTCCCAGAGCACGTCGGGCTTCTCGGCGACGGCGACGCGGCCGGCGACCCGCTGCTGCACCAGCAGCGCGTTGCCGATCAATTGCAGGATACCCTTGCGCCGTTGCGGCGTGCGACCGCGCTCGGCGAGCTCCCGTGCAAACGGCTCGATGACGTCGAAGACCGCGGCGACGCGCCGCTCGTCGCGCGCCAGCGACGTGCTCTTGGCGAGTGCGTCCGCAACCAGCAGCAGCCGGTCGTCGGAGAACTTGGCGAGGCAGATCGGCCCGCCCGGCTGGATCGTCTCGCCGGCTTCCTCGTTGCAGAGCTGCGCCTGCGCGATCTCCTCCTCGTAGGGGCTGAACTCTCCGGTCACGCGCGATCTCAGGTTGTCGACGAGGACCTTCTCCTCCGACGGCAACAGCCCGATCAGCACGACGACGCCGTAGCGAAAGATCACGGCAAGGCCGGCATGAACGCGGAAGGCGGCCGGCGTCGAGGACACCAGCGTGCCGATCTCGAGGCCAGACGCGTTGATGCGGTCGCCCAGCATCAGCGCCCGGATCCGCAAGGTCGGCGCGGCCTCCTGCTTCGGCGATGTTGGCGCGGTGCCAACGGCGAGGTGATCGGCGTTCATGCAAAGTCTCTCCCGGGCAGCGAAACGTCGCCACGAAGCATTCGGGGTTAATACCGTCAGGATCGGCTTGTGCCGAAACATTCGGCAATATTACCAGCCGCGCCTGGCACATCTGGCCGCGATGAACTCGCGGCAGTTTACCATCGCACGCCGAAGCCCCTTCCGAAAGTTGCACTCGGCAGCGCGACGGGTTTATGACAACATCATGCAACGCTACGCTTCTCCCGAAGTGCGGAAACTGAAGCCTCAATCATGCTGAGCGTCATCATTCCGACCGAAGGTGTCGAGCAGACGGCGGTCGCAACCCTGGCCGCGCTGGTGCCCGGCGCCACAGCCGGCGTAATCCGGGAAGTGCTTCTGGTCGACGGCACGCGCAACGGCGTTATCGAGCGCGTTGCCGACGTCGCGGGCTGCCGTTTCATCGGCTTCGAAGGGCATTCGCAAGGCGCTGCGCTCGCCGCCGGCGCGCTCCAGGCCCGATCGCCCTGGCTGATGTTCCTGCCTGCCGGCGCTGTGCTGGAAACCGGCTGGATCGAGGAAACCACCCAGTTCATCCAGGCCGTCGCCACCAGCGGCCGGGATCGTGCCGCGGTGTTCCGCTATGCCCGCTCGCCCTACGCAAATACCGCAGTGCGCGACGTCCTCTGGGCGGTGGCGCGCAGGCTCGTCGGTCCGCTCGGCGATCAAGGGCTGCTGATCGCGCGCGATCATTACGACCGGATCGGCGGATACCCGCCCCACGCCCGGCATTCCGAGGCGCGGCTGCTCCGGCGGCTCGGCCGGTCGTCCCGGACCATGCTGCGCAGCCGGATTGTCATGGTCGGCTGAAGCGCCGAGATACTTGCCAACGTCAATCAATTAATTGACAATGGCAAATATCGAGGTGATCCCATGCTATCGAAAGCTTTGCCGTCAAGCGCCGTGGCCGAACAGGCTGCCGGCGACCACGTCGCAGCGGTTCGCGCCTTCAACCGCTTCTACACCCGCAAGCTCGGTGTGCTCGACCAGCACCTCGGCAAGAGTCCATTCTCGCTCAGCGAGGCGCGGGTGCTCTACGAGCTCGCCCATCGCGACGACCTTGCCGCAAAAGAGATCGGACACGAGCTCGGTCTCGATCCCGGCTATCTCAGCCGCATCGTCCAGAGCTTCGACGAGAAGGGGCTGATCACGCGAAAGCCGCTGCCCGCGGACCGCAGGCAGTACCAGCTCAGCCTGACCGCCAAAGGCCGGCAGGCTTTCGCCAAGCTGAACCTGAACTCGCAAAACGAGGTCGCCGCGATGCTGGCTCAGCTTTCGCCTGGCGATGCGACCCGGCTCACGCAGGCGATGGCCACGATCGAGGCCGTGCTGGAGCAACGCCGAAGCCCGCCCGCTTCTTTCATGCTGCGCAGCCATCGCGTCGGCGACATGGGCTGGGTGATCTCCCGCCAGGGCGCCGCCTATGCTGCGGACTACAATTGGGACATCAGTTACGAGGCGCTGGTCGCCGAGATCTGCGCACAGTTCATCAGGAATTACGACGCCGCGCGCGAGCACTGCTGGATCGCGGAGGCCGGTGGCGAGCCGGTCGGCTCGGTGTTCCTGGTCAAGGCCACGGACGATATCGCCAAACTGCGCCTGTTGCAGGTGGAGAAGAAAGCACGGGGCCTCGGCGTCGGCCGCGCCCTCGTCGAGCAATGCATCCAGGGCGCCCGCGAGCGCGGCTACGGCAAGATGACGCTGTGGACGCAGAGCATTTTGGTGGCTGCGCGCGGGATTTATCAAAGCGCGGGATTCAAGCTGGTCGCGACGGAGCCGCATCACAGCTTCGGTGCCGACCTGGTCGGCGAGACGTGGGAGCTGGATCTCTGATCTCGCAGCGAGCGAGGGCGCGTTGCTGCGCCCTCTCCCCTTGCGGGAGAGAGCATGTCAACTGGCAAATGCAAGCTCGCTTGGGTGAGGGGTATGTCTCCACAAGCATTGGTGCGCGCGGAGAGAACCCCTCATCCGGCGCTTCGCGCCACCTTCTCCCACAAGGGGTGAAGGGAAGAAAAGCAAGAACTCACACCGTCGCGCCCTGCGCTTTCGGCCGGCGCAGATGCTCGTCCAGCCGCGGCATGATCTCGACGAAATTGCAGGGGCGCGTGCGGTAGTCGAGCTGAGCCGCCAGGATGCCGTCCCAGCCGTCGCGGCAGGCGCCGGGCGAGCCCGGCAGGCAGAAGATGTAGGTCGCGCCCGCCACGCCGGCGGTGGCGCGACTCTGGATCGTCGACGCCCCGATCTTGGCGTGGCTCAGCATGTGGAAGGCGATCGAGAAGCCGTCCATGCGCTTCTCGAACAGCGGCTCGATCGCGTCGGGCGTGACGTCGCGCCCGGTAAAGCCGGTGCCGCCGGTGGTGATGACGACGTCGATGCCGCTATCGGCGATCCAGCGGCGGATCACGGCGCGGATCGCCTCGACATCATCGGTGACGATCTCGCGCGCGGCGAGATGATGACCCGCAGCGGTGAGACGATCGGCGAGGGTCTGACCGGACTTGTCGTCCGCAAGCGCGCGCGTGTCGGACACCGTGAGCACCGCAATGTTGAGCGGGATGAATTGTTTGGATTCGTCGATGGAGGCCATTCTTCACCCTCGCTCGTCGTTCCGGGGCTGACGCGTTACAACGCCCCCGCACCGAACGTGTTGCAGGCCTGGACCGTGCCCTGCTGGTACCCGATCATGAACCATTGCTTGCGCTGCGCCGCCGAGCCGTGGGTGAAGGAGTCGGGTACCACACGGCCGGTGGCCTGGCGTTGCAGCGTGTCGTCGCCGATCGCGCTTGCCGTGGTCAGCGCGGCCTCGATGTCGCCGGGCTCGAGGAAGTTCGGACGCTTCTTCGCCTCACGGTTGACCCAGACGCCGGACAGACAATCGGCCTGCAACTCCACCTTGACCTGGAGCGCATTGGCCTCGGCCTTCGAGCCGACCTGCTGCTGCAGCCGCGTCACGCGCGGAATGATGCCGAGCAGGTTCTGGATGTGATGGCCGACCTCGTGCGCGATGATGTAGGCGGTGGTGAAATTGCACGCCGACTTGCCGGAGCAGCCGCGAAAGCGGGTCTCGACCTCGCGGAAGAAGGCGGTGTCGAGGAAGATGGTCCGATCGGGCGGACAATAGAACGGCCCCATGGCCGACTGCGCCATGCCGCAGCGGCCGCCATTGGTGGCGTTGCGGAACAGCACGATCTTCGGACCGGTGTACGACTGGCCGTTGGCCTGGAAGATCTCGCTCCAGCGATCGTCGAGCTCGCCGAGGATGCCGGAGATCATGCTGCCCATCTCGTCGGTCGGCGCGCCGCGCTTGCCGGAGGAGGCCTGACGATCGGTCTGATAGGTCGGCGCATGGCCGCCGCCGGAGAGGATCTCGGCGCCGCCGATCAGGATGCGGGGATCGATGCCGAAGGCGTAGCCGACCAGGCCGAGGATGATGATGGTGCCGATGCCAAGCCCGCCACCGCCCATCGGCAGGCCGAACCCGCCGCCTCCGCCTCCGCCAAAGCCACCACCTTCGTCGCGACGATCCTCGATGTCGTCGCTGCGGCGGAAGTCATCGTAGCGCATGGCGGCCTTTCCTCTGGGGTCCCTGATCTAAGTTTCGACGGCGCACAGAAACGCGAAAGCTCAACGCGCCACATACGTAAAATTTCCGTTGCTTTTATCAATATCGTGGCCGGCAAAAATTGCCTAGTGCGACAGCCTGTCGATGCCAGCAAATTTTTCCGAGGGCCGAGCAGTTTTTTCCGAGAGAAATTTACAGCCTTTTTCCCGCCACGATCGATCCCGCGAGCCGCGCAATCGCGAAATACACTGTAAAACAAGGCGAATGCGCGCAACAATTTGTGCGCGAACGATCATGCGGGGAGTGCTTACGAAAGCGGCGGGTTAAGTCGATTTTTACTTTGCCCCTTCAATGTAACGGGCAGTCGGTTGTTTGGTCCCGCGTCGCCGACAGCGTCGCCTGAGTCAGAGTTCTTGAGTCATGGTAGAGTCGCGTCGCGGGGCGTCTGCAAGGGCGCCCCGCACAAATTTTGAGTCCCCTTCGCATCGCATCATCGTCGGTGATTGCGTCGCCGAGATGTCGAAGCTGCAGGCAGGCAGCGTCGACCTGGTGTTCGCCGATCCGCCCTACAATCTGCAGCTCAAGGGCGACCTCAAGCGCCCCGACGAATCCCATGTCGATGCCGTCAACGACGACTGGGACAAGTTCGATTCGTTTGCCGCCTACGACGACTTCACCCGCGCCTGGCTGCTCGCCGCACGCCGCGCCATGAAGCCGTCGGCGACTATCTGGGTGATCGGCTCCTATCACAACATCTTCCGCGTCGGCGCCATCATGCAGGACCTCGGCTTCTGGCTGCTGAACGACATCGTCTGGCGCAAGACCAATCCGATGCCGAATTTCCGCGGCCGCCGCTTCACCAACGCGCACGAAACCATGATCTGGGCCGCGCGTGACGAAAAAGCCAAGGGCTACACGTTCAACTACGAGGCGCTGAAAGCGGCCAACGAGGACGTGCAGGCGCGGTCCGACTGGCTGATCCCGCTCTGCACCGGCGAGGAGCGCCTCAAGGGCGCCGACGGCAAGAAAGTGCATCCGACGCAGAAGCCGGAAGGCCTGCTGGCGCGCGTGCTGCTGTCCTCGTCCAAGCCCGGCGATCTCGTCATCGACCCGTTCAACGGCACCGGCACCACCGGCGCGGTCGCCAAGCGCCTCGGCCGCTCCTATGTCGGCTTCGAGCGCGACAAGACCTACGCCAAGGCGGCCGAGGCGCGCATTGCCAAGGTCGAGCCGTTGCCGGAAGAGAGCCTTGCCCCGTTCATGACCGCGCGCGAGGCGCCGCGCGTTGCGTTCTCCGAGCTGATCGAGCGCGGCATGATCATGCCCGGCACCAAGCTGTTCGACGCCAAGAAGAAGCTGGGCGCATTGGTGCGCGCCGACGGCGCCATCATGCTTGGCGACAAGGTCGGCTCGATCCACCGCATCGGCGCGGTGGCGCAAGGCGCGCAGGCCTGCAACGGCTGGACCTTCTGGCACGTCGAGACCAAGAAGGGCCTCAAGCTGATCGACGAGCTCCGCGCCGAGATCCGCGCGGGAATGGCGGCGGAGTAGTTTCCTCTCCTAAGTCATTCCGGGGCGCGCGCAAAGCGCGCGAGCCCGGAATCCATCCAACAGCGTCCCATGCCGCCCAATGGATTCCGGGCTCGCGCTTCGCGCGCCCCGGAATGACGTCCGCGTGAGTTGAAAGCCGCGCCAACCAGGACTAGACTCGCCCCCATCAGCCTCCGTCCTGACCGGCCTGCTCCCATGCGACGACAGTCCGAGACATTGCTGCTGGTGCCGCTGCTGCCGATCTTCCTGATCGGCATGTTTCCGATGTTCCTGATCGCGCTGCTCGGATTCTTCGGCCTGGCGCTGTTCGGTGTGCTCGTGATCTGCGTCGGGCTCGCCAGCAGCAACGAGGCGCACGACAATTTCAACCACGACGTCATCGTTCACGGCTATGCGCGCGGGTCGGAGCGCGCGGCGCGGGCCTCGGACATGCATCTCGCCGCGCGGCTCGGCCTGCGGCTGGAAGCCGTGGGCGCGGCCATGGTCGTTGCGGCGGCAATCGGCCTCTGTTACGCCGCCTGATCTGCGTACCGCGCAGACACCGCCCGGCAAACTCGCCGGTTGCTCTCTCGGGCGAGGTTCAGGCAAGACAGGCTCGCCCAACGAGGCCGCGGCCGCGCGCGGCAATATAGACACCGGGGAGATGCTTGATGCTCAAGTTCTATTTCAATGGATCACCGAACCCGACCAAGGTCGCGCTCTATCTCGAAGAATCCGGCCTGCCGTTCGAGCCGGTGAAGATCGACACCCGCAAAGGCGAGCAATTCACGCCGGAATTCCTCAAGATCAATCCGAACGGCAAGGTGCCGGCGATCGACGATGGCGGCACCATCGTGTTCGATTCGAACGCCATCCTGCTCTATCTCGCCGAGAAGACCGGCAAATTCCTCCCCTCCAACCGCGCCGAGCTCTTGTCCTGGCTGATGTTCGTCGCGAGCGGCGTCGGGCCGTTTTCGGGTCAGGCCGTGCACTTCAAGCATTTTGCGCCGAAGGACCAGAACCACGACTACGCCAACAACCGCTATCAGTACGAGACCGACCGCCACTACAAGATCCTCGACGCTCACCTGAAGGACCGCCGCTACATGGTCGGCGACAGCTATTCGATCGTCGACATGGCGCTGTGGGGCTGGGCGCGGATGGTGCCGTTCAAGCTCGGCGACGACGCCTTTGCGCGATACCCGAACGTGAAGCGGCTGGTCGACGAGATCTCGGCGCGCCCGGCGGCGGCGCGTGCCATCGCCCTGAAGGACAAGTTCACCTTCAAGGCCGAGATGGACGACGAAGCGCGAGCCAACATGTTCAAGCACATGACGACCAAGGTGGCTTGATCGCGCCGCTGTTCGAGGCCACGCGCATGCGCGTGGCCTCTTGCTTTCAAGACGTCAGGCAGCGTGGACCGAGCTCAGGAACTTGGCGACTTCCTGCTTCAACCGATTGCTGTCGGCCGACAGCGAGCGCGCCGCCGACAACACCTGCGAGGAGGCCGAGCCGGTCTCGGAGGCGCCGCGCTGCACGTCGCCGATGTTGGACGAGACGAGCTGGGTGCCCTGGGCCGCCTGCTGGACGTTGCGGGAGATCTCCTGCGTCGCCGCGCCCTGCTGCTCCACGGCCGCGGCGACCGTCGAGGCGATCTCCGACAGCCGCTCGATGGTGCCGCTGATCTCCCGGATCGAGCCGACCGACTCCTCGGTCGCGGCCTGGATGCCGGAGACCTGCTGGGCGATCTCGCCGGTGGCCCTTGCCGTCTGCTCGGCGAGCGCCTTGACCTCGGTAGCGACCACGGCAAAGCCGCGGCCGGCTTCGCCCGCGCGCGCCGCCTCGATCGTGGCGTTCAGCGCCAAGAGGTTGGTCTGGCCGGCAATGGTGCTGATCAGCTCGACCACGTCGCCGATCCGCGCGGCGGCCTTGGAGAGCGCGCCGACGCGCTCGTTGGTCCGGCTCGCCTGACCGACAGCCTCGGTGGCGATGCGGGCGGATTCCTGCACCTGGCGGGCGATCTCGGAGACCGAGGAGGAGAGCTCCTCGGTCGCAGAGGCGACCGCCTGCACATTGGCCGAGGCCTCCTGCGAAGCGCTGGCGACCTCCGTCGAGAGGTCCTGGGCGCGCGCGGCAGTCGTCGTCAACGTGCCGGCGGAGGCTTCGAGCTCGCCCGATGCCGACGACACCGTGTTGACGATCTCGCCGACGGCCTGCTCGAACTGATCGGCGAGCCTGGCCATGTCTTTCCTGCGGTTCTCGGCCTGCCGCGCCTCGAGTTCGGCCTGCTCGGCGCGCATGCTCTCGGTCTCGATCATGTTGTCCTTGAAGACCTGGATCGCCTTGGCCATGTCGCCGATCTCGTCGACCCTGCCGCGGCCGGGAATCTCGACCTCGAGATTGCCGCCGGCAAGCCGCCCCATCGCCTGCGTCATCGAGGTCAGCGGACCGACGATGCTGCGGGCGATGAGGAAGGCGACGATGCCTCCGAACAGGATGGCGAGGCCGCCGGCGATCTCCTGCACGGTCGTCGTTCCCGCGATCACGGCCTCGGCGGTGGTGCGCGATGCCTGGTAGTCCTCCTTCAGCGTCGTTTCCGCCACCTTGAGCTTGCCGATGCTGTCGACGATGAGGGGCGCGAGGCTCTTGTGGTAGATCTCGTCCGCTTTAAGCATCGCTGCGGAGGTCGTCTCGAACGCCGTCTTGTAGGTTTCAAGCGAGGTCTTCACCGGCGCCAGCGTGGCGCGCAACGCCGCCGCCTGCGGGCTCTTTTCGAGTGCCCCGAGCCGTTGTAATGCCCTGTCGATGCTCGCCCTGAAGGTCGCAGGGCCCTGCGCATCGCGAAGGGCCAGAAAACGCCAATTTACGATCCTCACGAGCAGGATTCGGGATTCGAGATCGGCGACGAGGGAAGCGGTATCTTCATCGACGGCGGCGCGCGCCACGTCGACGAGCTTGTTCGTCTTGGTGGCAAGGTCCTCGCCACTCGGCAGCAGCGTCGCCTTGCCCGTTCTCGTCTCGTTGACGGCGTCGCCGAGATTGTCACGCAGGCGTCGCATTTTCGCGATCTCGTCGATCAGGCCGTTGTAGAGCGCGCGCCGCTCCTCGGAGAGCGCCCCCTGAGCGCCGACCCGGAGCAGCTCGCTCGCCGCGGTCTCGCGCTCTTGCGCTTCCTTCATTGCGGACTCGTTGCCGTCGTAGACGTAGCGCAAATTGGCCCGCTGAATCGCCTGCAGATGGGCCGATATTTCCAGCACCCGCGCCGTGCTGTCCGAGAGGGCGGATTGTCTTGCGACCTGATCCTGCACGTCCCGCAAATTCCAGACGGCAACCACCGCCATCACGAGACCGACCGCCACCAGGGCCATGAAGCCTGCGTACAGGCGCCCCCTGATCCGCAAACGAAATTTCGGCATTCCCACTGTCCACCCAGATGCATGTGAATTCGAGGGGCCGAACGACTCCGGCGATCGTCACGGCCACTCCGACAGCCGCACGCCGCGCCCCTGGCGGCCTACGCTGCACCGCGACACAATGGGGGACACTTCTTAATTGAACCTTCAAATTCCTCGCGCGCCCGATCTCGACCCGCACCAAATCTGCCGATTTTGTCGGCAGCTATGCAAAGCCGCATGCGAATCCGCTGTGCCATGCACGCCGATGCATGCTGTTCGTCAGGGAATGCCTATTGGGCGCCGGCCTGCTGCAATTTGCCGAGTGCATTTTCGACCACTTCCAGCGTGTAGGGCTTCTGGACCACCGGCGCGGAGGCCAATTGCTCGGGGATCGGCGCGCGCTCGCCATAGCCGGTCGCGAAGATGAAGGGCACCCCGATCTCCTTTAGCTTCTGCGCCACCTTGATGCTGCTCTCGCTGCCGAGATTGAGATCGAGCAGAGCAAAGCTCGGCCGCGAACGCTCGATCGAGCGCAGTGCCTGGTCGACGGTTGCGGCGGTGTCGACGTGGCGGGCGCCGAGGTCGAGCAGGATGACCTCCGCGGCCATCGCGATGATCAGGTTGTCCTCCACGATCAGGGCCGTGTCGGAAATCCGTGGACGGGCAGATTGCTGCTCCTCGATACGCATGGCGGCTCCCGCGATGGATGGGACGAGCTGGACGAAGTTGGGCGGAATGACGAACTTCGCCTGGACGCCCAGGAGGTCGAAACGGATCTCGGCATCGCCCTTGAGATCGAACGGCACCGACCGCTCGATGATGGTGGTGCCGAAGCCGCGCCGCGACGGCGGCTGCACGGGCGGACCGCCGCTCTCCTTCCACTCGATGACGAGGCTGGAAGACGGGTCGAGGCGCCAGACCACCTCGACACTGCCGGTGGAATCGGCAAGCGCGCCGTACTTGGCGGAATTGGTCATCATCTCATGAACGACGAGCGCCAGCGTCGCGAACGCCTTTGGATCGAGCGCGACGTCCGGACCGCCCATCTTCACCCGGTCTGCGCGCGCACCGAGATAGGCGCCGGCCTCGGACTCGACCAGGGTGCGGAGCGCGACGGGTGCCCAGTTCAGGTTCGTGATCTGGTCGTGGGCGCGCGCGAGGGCCTGGATGCGGCCGCCGAGCACGCTGGCGAACTCCTCGATGCCGGTCGCAGTCTCCTTGCTCTGCGCCACCAGGGCGCGCACGAGGCTCAGGATGTTGCGGACGCGATGATTGAGCTCGGCGATCATCAGTTCCTGCCGCTCCTGTGCCCCGCGGCGCTCGCGCGCGGCGAGGTCGGACAGTTGCAGGATCACCTCCAGCAGCGTGACGCGCAGGCTCTCGGCGATGCGGATATCGGCCGCCGACCACGGCTTCGACTGCCCCGCCACCGTTTCCTGCCATAGCTCGAAGCTCTTGCGCGGGGTCAGACGCGGCCCATGCGGCCCTTCGTCGTAGACCTTGTTGGGATCGGCGGCCCATTTCACCGATCGCGTGACTTCGCGGCGGAAGAAGATCAGGCAATCGCGCGGGGTCCGCGAGATCGGGATGGCGAGAAAGCCCGCCGCGCGGTCACGGAAGGCCTGGCCGGCGGCGTAGACCTGGGCGATCTCGGCGCTGGCGAAGATCCGGCCCGGCGAAGTCCGGTTGATGAAGGCGACGAGATCCTTCACCTCGTCTTCGGTCGGGGTCTCGCCCTCGAGCGCGATGGTATTATCGGACCAGACTGCGACGCCGTCGCACTCGATCATCTTGCGGTAGTCGCCCAGGAAATCGACGATCGCCCGCCGGCTGTGGTCGTGCGAGGCCGCGATCTCGATCAATCGCTCCTGGACCTGATGCGCGCGGGCCTCATAGGCGACGTCACCCTCGCGCTCGCGGCCTTCCACGATCCACGAGAACATCTGACCGAACAGCTCGGAGGCCGTGCGTTTGTCGAACGAAATGTAACGCGGCGAATAATGGTGGCAGGCAAACAGACCCCACAGCTTGCCGTCGCGCAGGATCGACACCGACATGGAGGCGGCAACGCCCATGTTGCGCAGATATTCGATGTGGATCGGCGACACCGAGCGCAGCACGCTCATCGACAGGTCGAGCAGTCCCGCATTATGCGTGGCCGTGGACATCAGCGCGGCAGGCCGCGCGTCGACGTCGGCTATGATGCGCAGCCAGTTGCGCTGATAGAGCGCGCGCGCCTGCCTTGGGATGTCGGAGGCGGGGTAACGCAGACCGAAAAAGGATTCGAGCCCGGACTCCGCCGTCTCGGCGATCACCTCGCCAGACCCGTCCGGGTGAAACTGATAGACCATGACGCGGTCGAAGCCGGTCAGCACCTTAAGCTGACGCGCCGCCTCGCGCGCAAGATCGGCCATTCCGCGCGTCTTGCGGATCCGTTCGAGCATCAAGCGCACGAGCTCGCCGGAATTGACGCCGGGCTCGTGGACGCTCGGCTCCGCCTCGACGATCAGATAGACGCCGGAGAGATGGATCGAAAGATCAAAGGGTGGCTTGCCGGGCTGCAGCTCGACGCCGAACAGGCGCTCGGTCGCATCCGGACCGCCGAGATGATCGACCCGGCTGCGGATCGTTTCGACCGCCGCCTCGGAGATCACGCCCGACAGCGGCCGCTGCAGCAGGTCGGCAACATCCGTTCCAAGAAAGCTCCCGACGTTATCCGAGGCCATGCAGATCGTGAAATCCGAGAGCACGGCCAGCAGGAAGCCAAACGGCTGCACACTGCCGGGAATGTGGATCGGCTCGCGGTCGCAATTGGTGAGATTGACGGCCTGGTTCATGCCCGGTCCGCCGCCTGCTCGAATGCGGCGAAGGCGATGCGGGCCGCCTCGATTGCCTCGTCTTCGTCCCAGCACTCGTTGGTTGCAAGCTTCGCCAGGAAACTCTGCCAGAGCCGCCTGCCGGTGCCGTGACTGAGATAGGCGACAGCTTCGCGGATGCGCGGATCGGCGGAATCCGCGACCATCTTCAGCAGGAATTTTGCCCCGAGACGGGAGCCTTCGAGCACATACATCGTGCCCACAACGCCGCTGCGCGTCAGTGGGGGTACGGACACCAGCCTCGGCACCGCGCTGCCGAGGCGCTCGAGATCAGCCAGGATTGCCACGCTTCGCGACCGCTCCGGCCAGTCCGGGAAAGCCCTGCTGACGTCGGCCTCGACGAGTGCCGACTCGAGCGGCAGCAAGGCGCCGGCGCTGGCTTGCAGAAAGCGCCGATAGCCGGAGAGCTCGGCCAGCTCGAACGCCGACAGCTGCGCGTCGAGGTCGCGGTGCGCGGCCGACGTTGCGTCTCTTAGTCGTTCGCGCAGTCCGGAGAAGCTGCGGCCTACCTGCGTTGAAACGTCCGAAGCCCCAGCCAGCATGAAATTCCCGAGAACGCAGGTTGCCGCGGGCGCGGCGCGCCCGGCAACCGAGGGAACGCCGGCGGCACGCAATAGTTCCGCCGGCCTTGGCACCGCGAGAGGCGAGACATGGGGGGTCCACTCCGTTCATTTCCGCCGAACCGTCCTTCTGAGCTCGTGCTCGATCTCGCTCCGGGACATCCCGAAATCCTGAAGCTCGCGTTCGGTCATGGCCGCGAGCTGGCAGCGGATCCGAGACCGCTCGTGCCGGGTCTGCAGGAGTTCCAGCAGCGTCCGACAGGCTCGCACAAACATCGCGGGCCGTGGCGAACAGGAGCGGCCGGTGGACGCGACCTGGTCCAATCCGGTCAGCTCGCTGCCCTCGCGGAGGCTTGCGGAAACGGGCCGAGCGCCTTCTCGGTCAGCATGGAGTCGCAGTACTCGCGAATCTCCTTGATCTTGCCGTCCTCCAGGCGAAACACGAGGCAATAATCGTTGTCGTAACGCACACCCTCGGGCGTGACGTTATCTCCCTTGGCTTCGACCACCACGATGTCGCCATCGGCGATGAAGCGATGGGCGACGGTCCGCGTGCGGTCGCGCAGGCGCGTGCGGACATAGCCGTGCAGATCTTTGAGGATCGCGTCCTTGCCGGCAAAGGTGCGCGACCAGGAATATTGCCCGGTGACGACCCATTTGGCGTCGTCGGCGAGACTTGCGCTGAACAGGGCGCGGTCGCGCGCGGCGGGATCGGGATTGGCGGCCGCGGCAAAGATATCCTGCAGCAGTTTCTTGTTGGCGCTCGCGTTCATGGCGGCATCTCCTCGTGGTGACAACGCCGAGATCATCGCCGGGCCAACGTCATTCTTCAAATCGATATGAAATATGATATCTATTCACCTTATGAATTTGAAAACGCTCGACCTCAACCTATTGACCGCGCTCGACGCATTGCTCCGCGAAGCCAATGTCAGCCGCGCGGCCCTGAGGATTGGCCTGTCACAGCCGGCCACGAGCCACGCATTGCAGCGCCTGCGCGACATCTTCGGTGACCCGCTGCTGGTGCGCACGGGCGTACGGATGGAGCTGACGCCGCGGGCCCAGTCGCTGCGTGCGCCGCTGGCGCAGGCGCTCGACCAGGTCCGCGGGCTGTTCGTGCCCGATGACTTCGATGCCGCGCGCAGCGAGCGGCAGTTCCGCCTGATGATGCCGGATCTCGCGGTCGAGCTGTTGATGCCGCCCTTGATGGCGAAAGTGACGCGCCTTGCCCCCAACGTCCGCATCGACGTGGTGCCGTGGCGGGGACCTGCGATCTTCCACGCCGAGTTCGCCCGCACCATCGACCTCGTGATCTCGATCGGCAACGCCTTCAAGGGGTTTCATCGCCAGCTGCTCTACACCGACAGCGACGCGCTGGCGGTGCGGCGCGGCCATCCCGTCGGATCGAGGCTGAAGCGGCGCGAGGCGTTCCTGGCCGCCCGCCATGTCGGCGTGATCATCCGCGGCAATGCCGAGGATCTCATCGACACCTGGCTGCACAGCAAAGGCGTCGAGCGACATATCTCGCTGGTCGTGCCGGGCTATCTCGAAGCCTTGCACGTTGCCGCGCGCACCGATCTCGTCGCCTTCGTGCCGCGCCGGCTGATCGCCGCGCTGTCGCAGCAGCTCGGCCTCGTCACGGTGACGCCGCCGCTCGATCCAGGGATCGACGAGCAGTTCATGTTCCACCCGACGCGCGCGCAGATGGACCCCGGTTCGATCTGGCTGAGAAGGCTGATGCTGGAGACGGGGCGGCAGCTGGAGCAAGCCAGGCGGAAACTCCCGTAGCAACTCTCGTAGGGTGGGTTAGCCGAAGGCGTAACCCACCACTTTGGCTTCCGCAGCGACAGAAGAGGTGGGTTACGCTGCGCTAACCCACCCCACAACAGCTGCGCTCCTACGCCTTCTGCGCCGCCATCACCTTGCTCACCGCGGGGCGATCGGACATGCGCTTGAAGTGATCGGCGATCTTCGGCGTCGCATTGATGTCGACGCTGTCGCCTTCGAGCCAGGTCGAGAGCGTATAGAGATAGGGATCGCAGATCGTGTACTGATCGCCCATCACCCAGGGTCCCCGAAACATCTTCTGCTCGATCAGCTTGAAGCAGGCGCCCATGGTCTTCGGCACCATCGCCTTCATGTCGGCGAACGAGCTCTCCTCGGTCGCCCAGCGCGCGCCGCGCATCTTGTGGGCGTGGTTGATGTGCACGGTCGAGCAGAGATAGGAGTTGAACGACTGCACCTGGGCGAAGTCGAAGGGATCGTCGAGCGGCGCGAGCTTCGCCTTGGGGAAGGTCTGCGCGAGATAGGCCAGCATCGCCGGCGTCTCGGTCAGGACGCCGCGGTCGGTGACCAGCGCCGGCACCCGGCCCTTCGGGTTGATGGCGAGATAGTCCGGGCTGTTCTGCTGGTTATCCTTGAAGCTCAGCCGCTCAGCCGTGTAGTCGGCGCCGGCCTCTTCCAGGGTGATGTAAGTGGCAAGCGCGCAGGTGCCGGTGGCGTAGTAGAGCTTGAGCATGTCGGACCTCATGGGGAAAACCGGAGGTTAACGGTCCTCCGCCGCGCCGTCCATAGGCGGCCTGTTCGCAGTTGCCCACGGCCGCCCGGCTGTGCCAAGACGCCTCCATCGGAGGGGTTTTCTCATGACGGTACTCATCGCCGGTGGCGGCATCGGCGGGCTCACGCTTGCGCTCAGCCTGCATCAAATCGGCGTTCCCGTGAAAGTGTTCGAGAGTGTCGCGGAACTGAAGCCGCTCGGGGTCGGCATCAACGTGCTGCCGCATGCGGTGCGCGAGCTGATCGAGCTCGGCCTGCTGGACAAGCTGGACGCCAGCGGCGTGCGGACGCGCGAGCTCGCCTATTTCTCCAAGCACGGCAAGCCGATCTGGAGCGAGCCGCGCGGCCTGGACGCCGGCTACAAATGGCCGCAATTCTCGATCCATCGCGGCACCCTGCAGCAGATCCTGCTCGACACCGCGCTCGAGCGGCTCGGCCGCGACAACATCCTCACCAGCCATCATCTGACCGGCTGGACCGAGACGGCGGGCGGCGTGCGCGCCGACTTCGTCGACAGGGCGACCGGCAAGGCCGCCGGCACCTACGAGGGCGCGATCCTGATCGCCGCCGACGGCATCCATTCCGCCGCGCGAGAGAAGCTCTATCCGAACGAAGGCCCGCCGATCTGGAACGGCCGCATCCTCTGGCGCGGCGTCACGCCGGCCAAAGCCTTCCTCACCGGCCGCAGCATGATCATGGCCGGTCACGAGATCCTGAAATTCGTCTGCTATCCGATCTCGAAAGAACCGGATGCAAACGGCAACCACCTCATCAACTGGGTCGCGGAGCGCCACATGCCGCCGACCTATCAGTGGCGTCGCGAGGACTATAACCGCACGGCGCGGCTCGAGGAGTTCCTGCCCTGGTTCGAGAGCTGGCAGTTCGACTGGCTCGATGTGCCCGCCCTGATCAGGAACTGCCCGCACGCCTACGAATATCCGCTGGTCGATCGCGATCCGGTGTCGCAATGGACCTTCGGCCGCGCCACGCTGATGGGCGATGCCGCGCATCCGATGTACCCGATCGGCTCGAACGGCGCCTCGCAGGCGATCCTCGACGCGCGCATCATCACGCGCGAAATCCTGGCGCACGGTCCGACGCAGGCGGCACTGCTCGCCTATGAAGCCGAGCGGCGGCCCGCAACCACCGACCTCGTCCTGCTCAACCGCAAGAACGGTCCCGAGCAGGTGATGCAGCTGGTCGAGGAGCGCGCGCCTGACGGGTACAAGGTCGTCACCGACGTGCTGTCGCAAAAGGAGCTGGAGGACATCGCCGCCAACTACAAGCGCGTTGCGGGATTTCAGGTCGAGGCGCTGAATGCGAAGCCGCCGATCGTGAGCAAGGACGCGCGGGCGAAGGGGTGAGTTCTTTGCTCAAGGCGAGATGTGCGCGAATACGCCCTCTCCCCTTGCGGGAGAGGGCAGCGACGCAGGTAGAAGCGGACTCACTTGGGTGAGGGGTTCTGTCCGCAGGTAAATCTTTTGCCGTAGAATTCGCTGAGGCAACCCCTCATCCGGCGCTTCGCGCCACCTTCTCCCGCAAGGGGAGAAGGAAGAGCAGTGCGCACCGCCGAACTATTTTCCCACCACCCTCGCCGCCTCCAACAATCGCTCGCTGGCGCTTGCCGTCGCCAGCACCGTGCCGTCCTCTGCCATCAGCTTGGCTTCGACGAAGGCGATGGTCTTGCCGAGCTGCGTGACCTTGGCTTCGCCGGTGATCGGACCGGGCTTTGCGGGTGCCAAAAAATTCACGGTCATGCTGATCGTGGTGGTGTAGAGCCGGCCCTCGCTCATCACCAGCACCGCCGGACCCATGGTGTCGTCGAGCATCGCCGAGAGCATGCCGCCCTGGATGAAGCCCGCGGGGTTGCAGAACTCCGGCTTACCGTCGAAGCCGAGCTTGATCCAGCCCTCCTCCGGACGGGCATCGAGCAGGCGCCAGCCGAGCAGCTCGGCGCATGGGGGCCTTGGGAAGTTATCGAGCGCGGTCTTGACCATGCGAGATCTCCTTTGCCCCCTGTTAGCGCGAGACTGCTGACAGCCTGCTGTCAGCAGGATGGATGCTAGAGATCCAATCCATGCGCGATGACCTTGCGCATGACGTTGGGCAGCGCCTCATCTGCCAGAGTCGCGATCGGCACCCAACGCATGCCCTCGGGCGCGCGGACCCGGGCCTCGGCCTTGGCCGTGTAGACCACCAGCTCGAGCGGAAAATGCGTGAAGACGTGGGTGACGACGCCCACCTTGCGCTGCCAGCGCGACAGCCCCTTGAGCTGCGGCGCCTGCTGCTTCGCCGTTGCATCGTCCTGGCCGGCGAGCCAGTCCGAGCACGGCACCTCCGTCATGCCGCCGAGCAACCCCTTTTCGGGCCGCGAGCGAACCAGCAATTCGGCGCCGCGCGTGACCACGAAGGCGGCACCGCGCCTGAGCATCCCGCTCTTCTTCGCTGCCTTGCGCGGGAACGTCTCCTGGGTGCCCTGCGCGCGTGCCGCGCAGTCCTCGTTCAGCGGACACAGCGAGCAGGCCGGCTTCTTCGGCGTGCAGATCGAGGCGCCGAGATCCATCAGCGCCTGCGCGCTGTCGCCGGCGCGAGACTCCGCCAGCAGCGTCGCGGCGAGTTGCTGGATGAGCGGCTTGGCTTGCGGCAGCTCCTCCTCGACCGCGAACAGCCGCGACACCACGCGCTCGATGTTGCCGTCGACCGGCATGGTGCGGCGGTCGAACGCGATCGCCGCAATCGCCGCCGCCGTGTAGGGCCCGATCCCCGGCAGCGCGCGCAGCCCCTCCTCGGTATCCGGAAACACGCCGCCATGCTCGCGCGTCACCGCCACGGCGCAGGCATGGAGGTTGCGTGCGCGCGAGTAATAGCCGAGCCCGGCCCACATCCGCAGCACGTCGTCCTGCGAGGCTCGCCCCAGCGCCGTGACATCAGGCCAGCGCGCGACGAATTTTTCGAAATAAGGGCCGACCGCCTTCACGGTGGTCTGCTGGAGCATGATCTCGGAGAGCCAGACGCGGTAGGGATCGGATGCCTCGCCCGGCGCGGCGCGCCACGGCAATCGGCGGCGGTGGCGGTCGTACCATTGCAGGAGCGCGAGCGGGCGAACCGACGACGCCGTACTCTGTTCCTTCTTGCGCGCAGTCGTGGAGAGCATGCACCTTTACTAGAGGAGGATTCCGCCTGTGGCCAGCGCGACCGGACCGTTGCGCGCTATAACGCCTTGCGTTATACACAGACATGATCCAGAGCTTCGCCAACTCCGAGACAGAGTTGATCTGGTCCGGTCGGCGAAGTCGAAAACTGCCGCCCGACATTCAGAATGTGGCTTTGCGAAAGCTGCGCTTGTTGAACCAGGCGCGGGTGTTGGCGGGATCTCAAGGTTCCGCCGGGCAATCGGCTGGAAGCCCTGAAAGCCAACCGCGAAGGTCAGCACTCGATCCGGATCAACGATCAGTGGCGCATCTGTTTTGTGTGGGATGAAGGAGGACCGAGAGATGTCGAAATCGTCGACTACCACTAGGAACGGGTTCCTCCGCAATCCCCATCCCGGCGAGATCCTGCTGGAGGAGTTTTTGAAGCCGATGGAGCTGAGCCAGAACGCGCTGGCGCGGGCCGTTCACGTCCCGCCGCGGCGGATCAACGAGATCGTCCTCGGCAAGCGCGACATCACCGCCGACACTGACCTGCGGCTCGCCCGCTATTTCGGTCTGTCGGAGGGCTTTTTCCTGGGTCTGCAGATGGACTATGATCTGATGCAACGACGGCGCGAGATCGATCGCGACCTCAAGGCCATCCGGCCTCGCGCCGCGGCATAACGGACGGCTCATGTCCAAATTCGGCCCCATCTTCAAGCCCGGCCCGGTCAGCGCCAAACCGCTCGGGATCCTGCTCGACGACGTCTTTGCCGAGGCCTATGCCAAGCAGGGCTTTGCGGCGCGCGAGCTGGTGACGCGGTGGGCGCAGATCGCAGGGCCGGAGATCGCGGCCCATGCCGAGCCGCTCAAGATGCAATGGCCGCGGCCGGTCGAGGGTCAGCCGCAGGAGCCGGCAACCCTGGTGCTACGGGTCGAGGGGCCGATGGCGCTGGAGATTCAGCATTCGGCCGACGTGATCCTGGAGCGGGTCAACCGCTTCTTCGGCTGGAGCGCGGTCGGCAAGCTGGCCTTCCGCCAGGCGCCCCTGTCGCGGCCGCGGGCCCGGAAGCGGCCCGGCCCACCCG
>NZ_JADYVW010000025.1:0-51607 GCF_020194135.1 Bradyrhizobium sp. BRP23
GTCGACAAGGGATACCGCGGCCACGACGCACAAAATCCCCGACGGACCTTCATCTCCGGCCAGAAGCGCGGCGTCTTCGGTGTCATCAAGCGCGAGCTGCGCCGCCGCTCCGCCATCGAACCCATCACCGGACACCTGAAGGCCGATGGTCACCTCGGCCGCTGCTACCTCAAAGGCCGCGCCGGCAATGCGGCTAACGTCATCCTCTCAGCCGTGGGCCACAACTTCCGCCGCATCCTCGCCTGGCTCAGAGAACTCTTGTGCCTCATCCGCTCCAGCTATGGCGCACGTTCGGCCGTCCCGCCGCGCTCAATTCGCCTTCTTAACGGACGACCAGATAGGGATGGTTGTTTGCAATCGCATTCGAAGCCGCCCCGGTGAGGGCTGTCGCGCAATCTGGACGCAACGCATCCAGCGGAATGTCCCAACGGGCCTCGCCCAGCCAGTTCTGAGCATAGCGACCGGTGCGCGAAACGGCAAACGCGCCATTGTTACACCTGAGCAGCACAAGATGATCGGCAAGCCGCCCGAGGCTCCCCAGTAGCACATTTTCGTAGCGGGGAAGCGTTTCGCCGGGCTTGAGCGCAACCTGCCACTTGCGCCGCAGGACCGGCATGTCATTGATCAGCCTCGTATTTGATTCCGCGGATTGCTCGTTGGCAGCACGCATCACACGCCCCACTCACCTAAGCTTCCTGCCCGGGCGGCATCAAATCCAGCTTGGCTTAATTCGCTCTTAAAAAGACGAGACGGTCGCGTTCGGCCCCTGCTGATCGATGCCGTTGCCTGAAACATCTGGCGCGACCGTCTTCAAGACTCATAACGCAGAAAATCCGCGGCGGTAGTGCATAATTCAACGAAAAGCGTTTGCCAGCGCCACTGGAACGACGAGAATCTTCGAACGAATGATTTGAGCCTCACGTATTCTACGAAGTAGCGCTCGTCAGTTGCGCGCGAAATTTTTTGTCGGATGTCCGATTTGTACGACTACCATTTGCCGACGGCGCAGGCGCCAGCAAATCCTCAATGTTAATTGTGCTTGAAGGACCGTCCCAGAGAGATGCGTGATAACTAAGCGCATGTTAAAGAAATGTGACGACTGCCGGCGCGAGGAGGCCACGCATGAAAAAGAGTGATTTGACTCTCGGAATGCGGTGCTGGTTTTCGCCGTCTTGAGCTTACGTCTGAACGTGGCATCCAAGGAAACTACCACTGCCCTGCTTGCGGCACACTGATCGAGGAGCTCGGAGCGGCCCACCTCGTGCTTTATCGCTTGACCGTACAGCCTTCCATTAAAGCAATCCGCAATCAATAATTCGTCGCGGCGGCCCAGGAGCTTTAGTGGGTTCGCTCAATTTTGGTATCTGACAGCGAGATCAGCGCGCCCCTTCCTTGAAGCCACAAACAGCATCCTTGCCGACCTTCAATGGTGGCGCCGTGACCGACTTGCTTGCGGGCTCTCCTGCAAATTGCATCGCCTCCCCCGTTAACGGATTGCCGAGCAGGCGCAAGTAGTTCGTCTGCCACGTTCCATGAAAGGCAAAAAATTCGCATGATAAACAATCTGGCCGGCGTCGGTATCTTCAAAGTAGACACGGACCTGCATGTAGTGCCGTCCGTCTCGAACTTCGCCGTCAAGAGAGACTGTCAGCGCGGTTCCTCTTATTGCGCGTACAGGGACCCTTGTCTCACACAGAGGCAGTTTTCTGAGCAAGCGCCAAAAGCTTGAGCTTGGCTCCAGCTGCCGGAAGCTGATTCACCGGCCTGAATGCGGCAGGCGTTGCGCTGCCGACATCGACTTCGGGCGAATATATCGAAGATCTATCGTCAACGCGTATTGCGGGCATCCAACCACAGCGCGCACAAGAACGTAAACGGAGTTCTGCTGCTGCCGAAGCTGCATCTCTGGGATTTCGCGATGAGCGATGGCATCCCCTTTGATCGGCAATCCATAGACCAACTATCCGCTTCGGAAGGACTCTCTACCACTGCGTATTGCACGGTGGACAACGAGGGCATCCGTCGCATCGGGCGACGTTGTTGCGTCGGATTCGGCCGAAGGCAGCGCGCGCACGCCGCCGCCTTCGCGCGTTCAGGCCGGCGCACGTTAGCCTCCTCCCGCAGCGTCGCTGCCGTAGCGGCTGGTCGAGGTCCGGTAGTACTGAGCGCGGATGGCGGCCATGGCCTCGATCAACGGTCCCCAGGGCGCGGGAAAGCGTTCTTTCGCTATCACCCGATCCAGCATGCGCGTATGGCCGGCCAGCTCGTCGTTGAGGAACTCCACCACAGGCATAGCCGGATAGCGCTGCAGCAGCAGGATCGCCGCGTTGTCGGCCTCGTCGGCCGACCTGTCCATGTCGCGTCCATGCAGATCGTTCTGCAGGCGCCCTATCGCGGAGATGAGCCGCAGGACCTGGCGAAACGCCGGACGCGCGCGCAAGGTCGCCATGTCCAGTCCCCACAGCAACGACAGGCAACAGAACACGTTCGCGTAGGCGATCGAATCGATGCCGTTGTGCAGGTACTCGGCGTAGGACCAGCGTTCCGCCCCCACCGCCTGCGCGTGTCCGGCGCGCAGCGCCGCGCAGTAGCACCGGGTATCGTCGAGAAGCTGAGCATAGTCGCGACGATCGTAGGCGAGCGCGGCCAGCGAAGCGCGCAGCACAGCGCAGCCCTCGAATCCGGGGAGCGCGCACGGCACGCCCTGCCCCAGTGCCTGCTCCACCGCGGCGAGCTGCTCCGGCGCGATCAGGCCAAGGTCGTTGCAATCGTCGAGCCAGAACAGCATCGCCAGTTCGCGATAGAACGCCACGGTCAGCGTTTCATCCTGCGGATCGCGGCCGGTGCGGGCGCTGATATCGTGCAGGCTCGGAAGGATGCGCTGCAGGATGTACTGGCCGCCCCTGACCGCTTCCACGCCGTGCTCGTCGGCGAACCCGGTCAGGGAACGCCCCCACTCCAGCACCTCCTGCAGCGCGCGTTCGGTCTGAATCATGGCGCCGCTCCTGTTCCCTCGGCCAGGACGCGCCGCTCCCAACCAAGTGCCAGCCACAACCCGGCGAGTTCGGCCACGCGCACGACCCGGGTGGGGCAATACAGTTCCTTGCCGATCCACAGCGGAGTCTGCGGCAATGCATGCGCCGCATGGCGGGCGAGCATCCACTCCAGCGCACGCGCCACCGCCTGCGCAATGCGCCGCCGCCCTGTCGGCTCTTCGCTCCCGTCCATCACGTGCAACGCGAACAGCGCATAGGCAGTTTCCTCGAATGTGGACGCGCGACCGGCGCCCCAGCCGCCGTCGTCGCGCTGCGCCTGCAGCAGCGCCGCCAGCGCGCGCTCGTCGCGCCACTGGGGCTTGCCTTGCGCCAGCGCTGCGACCGCATGCGCGGTGGGATACAGCCACGAAACGTGCCATTTTTCGTTGTCCCAGAGACCGTGCGGGTTGCGATTGGCCTCGACGTAGGCGCTGGTGCCGGCGGCGGGCTTTCCCAACAGTCGCAACGCATGCAGGGCATGGATGTTGGTCGACACCGAGGCATTGCGCTCGCCGGGGAAGGTGACGAACAGCTCGCCGATTTCGAAATGGCGCAACGCATCGGCCGCCCGGTCGCGGCCTGCAAGGCGCAGGACGCACAACGCAACGGCGGTGTCGTCCGCATCTGCCGCGAAGTGCACGGCCGGGCCCAGACCGCGCACGCCCAGGCGGGCGTCGAGCTGCGCGATGATCACGCGCACCGCCCCGGCGAGCGCGGGATGCGCGAACAGACCGGCCAGATGCAAGGTGTATAGCGACCAGCATGGCTCGAACACATTGATCGGCCAGACGTTGGGAACGACACCTTCGATGCCGCTGCGCGTTGCTCGCGATGCCGCCTGCAGATACGCGTCGGCGCGCCCGACCTGCGGCGTGCTCCCCTGTGTCACGGCGTGCGCACGCCACGCGGCAGTGGCCGCGGGACTGATGCCGATGCTGCCGTCATCATCCGGCCATGCGGTGGTCGGCGACGTCCCCCAGGCTTCCCAGGAGTGCAGCAACGGATGGCCGCTCGGCAACGTCGCCACGGCCCCCCGCTTGACCCGCGCTTGCCGCAACGGCAACAGCGCCGGGTGGCGCGGAAACGCCACGCCGCCCGGCAAGGATGCGGCCTCGTCGCAAAACCGCGGTAGGATCAGCTCCGCGCCGATCGGCGCGTCGTCCGGCACCGCACGCGCATAGGGATCGGGCTGGCGCTGGAGGAACCGCGTTGCAGCCTGGACAGCGTCGGCAGCGCCGGGAAGAGAATCGACACGCTGCAATGCCAGCAACGCCGCCCATGTCGGCGCATGACGGAACAGCGGGAAGTCTGCGCTTCCCCATCCGCCATCGGCCTGTTGCTGTGCGATGAGCCACGCGTATGCGTCCTGCCGACCGATGACGTTGCCATGGAACTGCAGAGTTCGCGCCGTGTCGTAGACGGATGGACCGACGCTGCCGCCATCGCGCATCTCGCTCAGCAGGTGGCGCAATTCGGAAAGGATCTGTTCAGCCAGCGCGTTCACGCGGGATGTTCCTTCTGCAGACGGTTGACGGGAACCAGGATCGGGCAGACGCCGCGCACGTCGCCGCAGGCCCGTCGCGGCCATGCTGGGCAACCGCTGCGCTCAGCGCCACGGATTCGGACAACATGCACCGCTGCCGCAGGCCGATCGCAGCGGCCCAGGGGCGACTCCATGTGGACCGGCGCGCTCATGCGCATGGCGCGTGCTTGAACAGATAGGCGTCGGCCCGCTGCAGGATCTGCGCCAACCGTTCCGCACGCGGCCCCAACGGGGCGACGGCCTCCCCGGCGTCGCGCAACAGATCCATCACGAACTGCCGCGCTGCCTGCAGCCCCATGATCGACGCGCAGGTCGGCTTCCGCGCCGCCGCGTCCTTGCCGGGGGTCTTGCCCAGCGTCGCGGTATCTACTGTCGCGTCGAGAATGTCGTCGATCACCTGCAACGCCAGGCCGAAATGGGCGCTGTAGCGATCGAGCGCACAGTACATCGCAGCGTGCGCGGCATCCTCCGCAATGGCGCATAGCGCGCCCATGCGAACGGATGCGCGCACTAGCGCTCCGCACTTCATCCGGTGCATCACCAGGATCCTGTCCAGCTCGACGTGCTTTCCAACCAGCGACAGATCCATGGCCTGCCCGCCCGCGGCCCCCTCGGCGGACACCGCCTGCGCCAGTTCGCGCACGAGCGCAATACGGTTGTCGCCCGGCGCATCCAGGCTCGCCAGGGTCAGGAAGGCGTGCGCCTGCAGCGCATCGCCCACCAAGATCGCGGTGGCTTCGCCGAACTTGACGTGCACGGTCGGAAGGCCGCGGCGAAGCACGTCGTCGTCCATCGCAGGCAGATCGTCGTGGACCAACGTACAGGCGTGCATCATCTCGATGGCGGCGCCGACTTCGTCGAGCATGTGCGCCGGCGTGTCGGCCAGTGCGCCGGCAGCCAAACAGAGCAAGGCGCGGGTGCGCTTGCCGCCATGCAAGGTGGCGTAGCGCATCGCCGCCATCAGCTCGGTCTCACCGTCGTCTTCGGCGCAGAGAAGACGCGCCAGCGCCTGTTCGACCCGCTTTGCGCCGTCCTGCATCCAAATCTCGGGCAGCAGCCTGCCGGATGCGCCGCGCGCCTGCGCGCCCGATCCGCCGTTCGCGGAAACGCCAGCTCGGTCGTCGTGTGGCGTGGAACCGGTCTGCATGTTGTTCATGTCCTTGTACCTGCCAGGAGACGGCCACGGCGAGCCGCGAGCCGCCGCGGTGTTGCCGGCCTCGCACCGAGCGCGCGCGCCGAGTGGAGCAATGCCGCGTGTCGCCGGCGCCGCTGCCTCACCACACGGGGCATGCGATGCCAGCTCATGAGAATCCGATGCGGATAGTCATGGACGGATGCGCGGTCGGGTAATAGCGCCGGCCTTTTTCGACGCCGCTCAGCAACCGCGGCCGCACCCCGGCCTCGTGCATGGTCAGCGCCAAGGCGATACAGAACTGCACCAGTTCCAGCCATGCCAGGTGGTAGCCCATGCAGACGTGTGGGCCGGTACCGAACTGCAGCATGTCCACCGGCCGGATCGGCTCGGTGCGTTGCAGCCACCGCGCCAGCCGAAACTGATCAGGCGCCTCGTGCAGCAGCGCCGAGGTCGAGAAATGCAGCAGCGGGATGCACAGATCGGTGCCCGCGGGAATGCGCCGTTGGCCGAGTCGCAATTCACGCAATGCGCGACGCACCAGGAGCGGCGTCGCCGGATGCACGCGCAGCGTCTCGCGGAACAGCGCCTCGGCGACCGGACACTGCGCCAGGTCCGCGTGCCGGGTCGGCACCGCGCCTACGCGTTGCGCCTCCTCGACCAGCGCGTCCCACAGCCCAGGCTGCCGCGCCAGCTCGATCACCATCCAGGCCATCGTCGAGGCGGTGGTGTCGTGACCACCAAGCAGCAGCAAGCGGATATTGGCGATCAGGACGTCATCGGAAAGCGCATCGTCGCTGCGATCGAAGGCGCTCACCATGTCGTTGATCAACCCGGTGCGCGCGGCATGTTCGCGCGCGGCGCGGACGAACTCGCGCAACCGCGCATCGATCCAGTCGCGGGCGGCGCGGCCGCGCCGCAAGGGCAGTCCGGGCAGGTCGACCGGGGGCGCGACGACCAACTGCAGCAGTTGCCGGTACTTGCGATGCCATCCCGGCAGGTCCTGCGCGGGGATTCCCATGAGACTGAAGATGAGCTTGAGCATCAGATCGCCGGTTTCGCGCAGGATGGTGACGTCGCCCCGGTCGCGCCATCTCTGCACGCGCGCCCGGATGACGGGCGCGAACAGCTCGCCGATGCCGGCCTGGGTCAGCCCCTTGGGCAGAAGCGCCGCCTGGATCGCATCGCGCGCCTGCCGGTGCGCGATGCCATCCTGGGCGACCAACGTTCCGCCAAACAATTCGGGCGCGATGTCTTCGATGAGCGCCGAGGACACGTCCTTGTGCCGGAGCACTGCGAGAGCATCCGGATCCAGACTGGTCATCAGGTGTCCGGCAGGGCCGAAATCTAGCCAGAAGTGGCTGCCCAGCGTCCGTTCCGCGCGCCGCAGCAGGCGCGGCAGGTCGCAGACGACGGCGGGAAGATGCCCGACCAAGGGAAAAGCGCCGGGCACGACCGGGATGTCGTGCCGCAGCCGATGCCGACGGTTCAGCGGGTTGAGCAGCATGTCCATCAGCAGCGCGGCGCCGCGTCCGCTTCGGCGGTCTCGCCGGCAGGCCGCGCGGCGCGGCTGTTGCCACCGTCGGCGTATGTCGGCACATGCGCCAGCATGCCGCCGTCGATGCACACGACCTGGCCGGTGATGAACGCAGCATCGTCGGAGAGCAGGAACGCCACCAGCGCGGCCACGTCCTCGGGGCGGCCCACGCGCGGCAGGAGCTGGTGCCGGCGCAGATCGGTTTGCATGTACGCGTCCAGCTTGGCGAGGAGACGCTCGGTCATGATGAGACCGGGTGCAACCGCATTGCAGCGGATCTGCGCATGACCGTACTGGGTGGCGAGCGAGGCCGACAGCATGTTCATCGCCGCCTTCGACGCGGCGTAGGATGTCAGCGCGGTGTCACCGCTGAGCCCCTGGCACGACGACATGTTGACGATCGCGCCACCTCCGCGGGCGATCATCCGTGGGATGGCCTGCCGGCAGCAGAGCAGCGTGCCACGCAGATTGGTCGCCATGGTCTGATCCCAGACCGCTAGGTCCAGCTCAAGGATCGCGCGGTCGCGCGGGGTCAGATGCATCGCGCTCGCGTTGTTCACCAGCAGGTCGACCCCACCGAAGTGCCGCTCCGCCGTCTCGAACAGCGCTGCCACCGCCTGCGCATCGGCGATGTCGATCGCCAGGGCGAGCGCGTGGCCCGCTTCGGCCGCGATCTGCGCGGTGCAGGCGATAGCCGCCGATCCATCAATGTCGGCCACCACCACTCTGCCGCCCTCGCGCGCGATGGCGAGGGCGCATGCCTTGCCGATGCCGGCTCCGGCGCCGGTCACCACGGCCACTTTGCTTTCAAACCGTCCCATGTATCGCCCTAGATTGTGTTGGTCTTTCGCGGCATGCCGCTCGGCCTCCGCTGGAGAAGGCGCAGGGTGCGCGCTGGCGCGCTCGCCATCGCCAGCGTCGCTTTCGATGACCCGAATGGCGGCGACCGGGCACTGGCTCGCCGCGAGCCTCACGGCGGCGTGCAGCGCCTGCGGGACCTTCGCCACGCACACTTCGGCCACGCCGTCCGGTTCGCGCTGGCGAAAGGTGCCCGGCAGCGTCAGCACGCACTGCCCGCTGGTTCCGCACAGATCCTGGTCGACCATGACGCGCATCTCAGCTCCCCTGCGCATGCAGCCGCACCGGCAGTGCGCGGAACGTCCGAAGGAACGCCGAGGGCTCCCGGGTCGGCTGCTCGGCCAATGCCAGCGTGGGGAAGCGGGCCTGGATCCGGGGCAGGCTCTCGGCCAACTGCACCCGGGTCAGTTGCGCACCGAGGCAGAAGTGAATGCCGTGGCCGAAGCTCAGCATGATCTTCCCGTCGGTCGACATGCCTGGACTGGTGCCGTAGAACCGCGCGGGATCGAAGCGATCGGGATCGGCGAAGGCGTCCGGGTCGCGATTGCCGGACGCGATCAGCACGCGCACGTCCGCGTTCTTCGGGATCACCACGTCGTCCAGTTCGATGTCGCGCTGGGCGATACGCGGAATGGAGCTGAACATCGCGGGCGCGTCGCAGCGCAGGACTTCTTCGACGAATGCCCTCACCCCCGCGGCGTCCTTCTGCAGCCAGTGCCGCTGTTCGGGATACGCCAGCATCGCCAGGACGGCATGGTCGATGCTCGCAGCAGTGGTGGTGAAGCCGCCCAGCAGCATGCCCCACAGCATGCTGATCAACTCCGCATCCGACAGCGTGTCGGCATCGTGGTCATGTGCGCCGACCAGCATCGACACGATGTCGTGGCGGGGATTGGTGCGCTTGGACTGTATGAGGTCGCCGAAGTAGGCCTGCACTCTGGCGCTGGCCGCGTCCGCCGCGGCGAGCTGGGGATCGCTGGCGTGCGGGCTCAGGCCTTCCAGGATGCCGCCGATGCCGGCGGCGAGCCCGAAAATGTCGTCCTGGGGCATGCCAAACAGTTCGGCGAAGACCAGCATGGGCAAGGTCAGCGCGAATTCCCGATGAAGGTCCACCGCCTCCCCGCGCTCCAGCGCGGGCGCCATGCCGTCCAGCCGCGCTGCGACGATGCGCGCGATGCTCGGCCGCAGGTTGTCGATCTGGCGCATGGTGAAATCGCGCGAGATCAGCCGGCGCAGACGCGTATGCGTCGGTGGGTCCTTCATCGCAAGCGTGGACGCCAGCAGATTGAGCGACAGGCTTCTCGCCGCACGCGGGAAATAGCGCGCCAGTTCGCCGGGCGCCGGTCCTCGAAAAGCATCGCCCGTGGCCTTGAGAGCCCAGCAGATGTCGGCGTGGCGGCTCAACAGAAAGAGGCCCGACGCCGCGCGATGCACCGGATCGTGCTCGCGCAACCACCGCATGAATGGATACGGGTCGTGAATCCACGCCGGCGACGCCAGTTCGGCGAAGGCGTCCCGGCATGTTGTTTCTTGCACGTCCATCCTGGTTACCTATTGGCTGGCTGATCTGACCGGTACGTGGCAGGCACGCCGGCAAATCGCGGAGACGATCGCGATCCCCCAGCGGCGTCCGCACATCACCAGAGCACCGGGAACTCCTCGAACCCGCCGGTGATGATCTCCTTGCGCAACTTCAGTTCTTCGGGGGCTAAGGCCAAGCGCAGCTCGGGAAAGCGCTGGAAGATCGAACCGAACACCGCCTTGAGTTCTAGCCTGGCCAGCGCGCCGCCGATGCAGGAGTGCGGCCCGGAAGAGAACGCCAGGTGCGGCTCTCCGTCGCGCCCGATGTCGAAGATTTCCGGGTCGACGAAATGGCGCGTATCGAACGACGTCGCCGGCAGGCCGACCAGCACCTTGCTTTCCGGGGGAATATGAACGCCCGCGATGGTCACGTCGGTCCTCGGATAGCGCATGATGCCGTCCCAGCCCGCGCCCGGCGGGTACATACGCAGGATTTCCTCCACCGCCTTGTCCACCAGGGATGGATCGCCGACCAGGCGTTCGCGCTGTTGCGGATGGCGGAACATGGCCAGCAGGCCGAATTCGATCTGCGCGACGGTGCTCTCGTGGCCCGCCACCAGCATACCCGCCGCCAAGCCGATCGCCTCTTCCTCCGTCGCCTTGCCCTGGTCAACCGCCGCGAGCAGATCCGTTAGCAGGTTGTCGCCCGGATCCTGGCGCTTGTCCCGCATCTTGCCGCGAATGTAGGCGCGCAGTTCTTCCCAAGCCAGGCGCGACGCGCTGCGCGGGCCGCTTTCATGCTGGTGCGTCATCACCTCGTCGGACAGCCCGGCGAAAAAGGCGTGATCCTCGTAGAGCACGCCCATCAGCGCGCTGATGACCATGGCCGGAAGGGGAAACGAGAGGTGGCGCCGCAGGTCGGCGGGCTGGGGCTGGGCCCCCAACGTCTCGAACAACTGCGCGGCGATCGCCTCGACCTGCTGGGCGAGCAGCTTCACCCTGTGGTTGCAGAAGGCCGGCGCCACGATCTTGCGTAACCGGGCATGTTCGGCTCCCTCGTGCGAGACCAGCCAGCCCCGCGAACCGAGAATCACCGAATCCGGAGTGAATGCCGCCGGCGGCATTCCCGCGGGCCGGAACGCCGCGTCAGACAGCACCGCCTTGGCCTCGTCGTAGCCTGTCACCCACCAGCCTTCGTGCCCGGACGGGAAGCGCACGCGGTGGATCGGACCGTTGGCGCGTAGCATCAACATCTCGGGCGAGGGCTCGATGTGATCGACGCGCCACATCGGCAGCCTCGGCAAGGGTTGTTCGGACATGGTGGCACTTCACTCTCTAAGCGATGGAAGGGCGGAAGGTGACCGGCGAGCGCTGCGGGCAGCGAATGACGTAAGACGGCATGTAGACGACGGTCCTCCGCGGCGATGATCAGCGCGACATCCTCTAGTCGCACGAACAGCGCGGGGAAGGCGCATCGCTGTAGGCGCGCCAGCCCAGCGCCCAAGCAGAAATGCGGCCCTTGGCCAATCGACAGGTGCGCGTTATGCCGCCGTGCGGCTCGAACCCGTCGGCTGTCATAGATCGACTGACCGCAGGGATTGGTGAAGGAGGCTCGACCCACCCGCCACCGACCTGTCCGCCACTATAGCCTCCGGACCACGCCCACAGCGCCATGCGCAGTTCGCTCCTGGCTCAAGGTCTGCCGCTTTGGTTGCACCGCGACGAGCGCAACTGTTGTGGCTCCCAAAAGGAGAACTCTAGATCGCATCCAACACTTCCTGCATTTTCTTGGTCACAAGCGAGCGACAAGTCATTGCCACGCAAACCGTCGGAACGGACCAGACGCGAACAGCGAAGGCGCCGTTTCCGTCTCGAAGACCAATCGCGTTGCGATAGTGATGATGCCGTGAACGAGCAAATCGCGTGCCGGAGTGAATCGGAGGCTCAGCAGGCACTTCCTAGTGTCAGGCTTCTTGCATTGTCTCAATGCCGACAACCGGCGCAGCAAGTGCCCGACAAAAGGCCCGCTCTCGCGCCGCATGTGCGGCGCAGCCTTTACGGGATATTTCAAGCATCCGAATTGACTGCAGCGGGTGAGCGGCTTCCTGCGTTGTCGCCGATATCCTCAAGGCTCTTCTTGGTTACCTCAGCGTTACGCGACAAGTGGCGGACGACGATACTCTTATTGGCTATCTCGAACGCCTCGACCGCCTGTTTGAGAATGCGGCATTTGCCGAACCCGCCGATACCAATCAACAGAACTGCCGAAACGCTCGGATTAGGTGCACGATGCAGGTCTGCACCACGGGCTGCGGATTGGTTGCGACGTGCGTGTAGCGCTCCGTCGATAACAGTCGCGCATGCCCAAGAAGGACTTGGATGAGCCGGGTATCAGTACCGCGCTCGTAAAGGTGAGTAGCGAAGCTATGGCGCAGAACATGTGTCGTCACCTGCTTATCGAGACCGGCATGTTGCCGAGCTTTGCGGCAGGCCTCTTGCAACGTGCCGACACTCACCGGATCGTCCGGATTGCGCCCTGGAAACAGCCAATGGCGCGGTTTGGCCAGACACCAGTAGGATCGCAGGATGCTGAGCAGCCGCGGCGACAGCATCACGTAACGGTCCTTGCCGCCTTTGCCGGCGGTGATCAGGATCAGCATGCGCTTGCTGTCGATCGCGCTGGGCCTCAAGGCGGCTGACCTTGCCGGCTCGTAGCCCGGCAGCATAGGCCGTCACCAGCGCAACGCGGTCGCGCAGGGCCGGTACAACCTCCAGGAAACGGGCGACTTCCTCCGCACTCAGCACCAGCGGTTGCTTGACCGGCTCACAGGCCGAAATAATGTTCTCAATCGCCTCCGTGCGCCCGCGCATAGAAAAAGCGTAACGCGCACGTCACTTGGTTGATGTGGGTCCACGACCGCTTCAACCCGATCAGGTGCAGTTGGTACGCGCGCACCTGCTCAAGGCTGAGCTTGTCGGGCGATCGGCCGAAATGTCGGCTAAAGTTTGCAACCGCGTAGACATAGGATTGCTGCGTCGACGGTGACAAGTTGCGCAGCGTCATATCGTCGATCATGCGGCGGCGCAGCGGGCTCGAACTCATCGTGGCCATGAGGCACTCCTGTATTGAGAGGAACGGACTTGCGGTCCCATCCTTCAAACAGATGCCTCTTAGATAAATGGTCTCGCCACGGCCTCCCGCGGAGCGGGTTCGTTCAATGGTGGGCGACATCGAGCGGAATCAGCAGCCGAACAACTCACGCCGTCGCGCGAAGGCCGACCGGCGGATTCTCGTGGTGGTTTGTATGTGCTCGCGGCACGCACAGCATGGCCCGCGGAGGCTGGTATAAGTCTGTCAACCATTCAAGCTTCGGAAAGGAGGCGCCTGGCTGCAGGTTTTGCAGAACTTGGGCGCCGATCACCCCAGGCGCGGGAGCATCGCTGCATAGACGCAGCATGATTGGACAGGCGATTCAATCGAAATATGGATCCAAAATGCCGAGAGCCAAGCCGCCGGGTCAATTCGTGGAGCAATGTTGGCGCGACGTCTCCACGTGTTTAGCTCGCAGCTGGGCCTTTAGTCCCAGCTGCGGCTGTTTGGGAAAGATGATACCGGAGAGGTTGATGATGGCTGTGCGGCCGTCGGAAGCTGGCCGCGCAATCGCCGTCGGGCTCCTTCGCCGTCTGCGAAAATAGCCTTAGCTCCAGTCTCCGCTCCTGACTTGTGAGACACCATGATGCTCTGCGAACGCGCGATTGTGGACCTTCAATCGGCGAGAAGTTGCATTTCAACCAGCTGCGCGCGCTCTATTCAGTTGAAGCTGACCCCAGCCCTTAGCCGGTCCTGCAGTGCCCGCCGATTGATGCGGAGGTTGCTGAGGTTCAGCGGGTCTGGATGCCGTCCTTCCGCCAGCTCCCGGGTGCCGTCCACGACAAAGACGCCGCAATCATAGGTGTTGCTCTGCTCGCGCATGGAGCCCTGTTGCAGGTTGGCCTGCAGCCGTTCTGCGAGCTGCTCTGCGGGCAGGTTATTGGGTCCTGGCGCAGAGTCCTAGTGATAGGCAGCCGGTCTTGCCCGATCGCGGCGATCAACCAGCAGCAGCGACCAGTGACTGCCGCGCCACCCTCTATCCGCAGCGCTGGCATCGCTTAACCGGCAGGAACAGGAAGTCGGCTCTATCACCGCGACTCCACCCGAATGCGCGTTCCGCGTCCTCGTTGGAGCCTGACCGCAACATTTGGGCTATCAAAGGATCCACGAACCGCATCCGGGCGGCGAGATCGGGATTGCTCTCCTGCAACTCCCGCCTCAGGACCCCATAGTCCCGCTCAATATGCTCGTCACCCAGCCACTGCGTGGGGCCCAGGACGCGTCCGCTGCGGTCAACAGAGACTCCGGTCAAAGGGCCGATCTGAGCAGGCGGGACCGGGGACGGGCGAGGATGATGGATGAATTGTGCACCGCGTCCTCGCGGCCCTAATGCGATCGAGTAGGTCTCACCGTTGATCAAAACCTGCCTTGGGCCGCTGAACTGGGTCGGCAGCAACCCGTGGTTATTCAGGATACGGATCTGGACATCCGCCACCGGCTGGGAGCCATGCTGCCAATCCTCGGGAACGAGATATCCGATATCCTCAAGCTCCTGAAGCACGCCTGATGGCCCGACGAAGAACGCGGCACTACCGGCCGGGCTGAGCACCGGCACTGAGTGAGCATCGTCACGCATCTGGTGCGGTGTGGCCGGCAGATCAATGAAAGAGTCGAGACCGCGGTAGATCTCTGACGACCGAGCTGGCGCGTCTGATTCTCCGGTGAACAGGTCTTTATTGATTTCCGGCCAAGGGGGCAGCCTGGGTGTCCGCTGCAACAAGTCGGCGGCTCCGCGTCAGGTTCTCGACAGCTATCGCTCATAGAGTCTCCAGCAGAAAACTATCGTGAACGCCCCAGAACGCCGCGTCCAAGCACTCCGACCGCGCGCTCCAGTATTCTTGCGGTTCCGTGGCAAATCACAAGCGACCTCAGGCTTCAAATTGGCCTATTATTCCGAAACTGAGAACGAATGAAGTTCGAATCCACCAACTGGGTGCGTCAACAATCGGGCACCGCGGGCCCGCAAGAGAGCTCATCGGCTCCGTCCACAGATGCGGCCGCCTTTGAGCAGCAGCTGGGCGAGATCGCTGTGCCGTCTGCTCCCGTGCTCATGCAGGTCCGCGCCCATCAAGCGGATGCATCGCGATCTGAGGCGCATGCCGGAGAGGATGAGGCGGTGCTGGGCGCCTCAGCGCTGCAGACCGCTCAATCAAATTGGGTCTTGGTAGGTCGCAGCAAGGATCCGCTTTATGCTAAGGATGCGCCCCTTATTTCCGGCCTTAAGCAGGCGCTCCTCTTGGGTGGAGCCGTTGAGAGCACCGCCACGAGCTACGTCGGTTATCTGCTCAGCTTGAGCCGTTGGCTCTTTGCAAACGACAAGCCGGCCATTGCTGATCGGCTTCATGACGAGACGATGGACAAGGATGTCGAGGAGTTCATAATAAAAGGTGGGACGGCGAACGTCCCTTGGGCACTAGCTCATCTGCGGACCTCTCAATTGACGGGAGGAGCCGTACCGATCGCAGGCCGCCCTGACCTGACTCCTTATCCCAAGGACGGGACTCTCATCAAGGAATACAAAAAGCAAGCAGTGGCGGCCCGAACTTCAAGTACCGCCAAAACCTATGCATCTATTCTCACGGATTTCAGCCACTACCTTCGTGCAAACAACAAGCGTGGCATTGCTGCTCGGTTTCAGGACGAGACATGGAACGACGACGAACCGCTGAATGAAGAGATCAAGCGCTACAAGGACGCCGGGGGTAGCAAAAGTATCGGCGCGGCACTTGATCATCTCCGTAACGGAGCGAGAAAACTCAACGGTCCCCCTTTTCATCCCGAAGACGCACGCTTGATTTCCGGACTTCAAGAAGCACTCGTTGAGGCTGGGTACGAGGAGATCACCGCTAAGACGAATTATGTTGGTCCTCTTCGCAGATTTAGCCGGTGGCTCTTCGCAAAAAAAAAGCCGGGAGTGGCTGCTCGGCTTAACGACGAATCGCTGAGCAACGACGCTGCGATCTTCGATAAAAATCGCAGGCACCTCGTTCTTACCGCACTAGATCGTCTCCGCGCCTCTCAGTCGCCGGGCGGAGTCGCGTCAATCACTGGCCGGGCCGGGGGCATTGAGGCCGCGGCTAAGCAGGGCGGGTCGCAGCCCGCCTTCAGTTGGCCAGCGGCACTCGCTGAGGGGGATGATCAAGATTTATTCTTGGGGACGGTCGACGAAGCCGGTGCATCGTCGTGTCTTCAGCCACCGCGGCATGGCCTAGCATTGGATCCTACAGAGTCCCCTAATCCCGTGAACCGGCGCCACCAGGACGACGAGCTGACGGATGAACGTTACAGCAACATTCTCGTGCCAGGCGAGCAGATTCCCATCATGCGGGCGAGCGGCCACCCATCTACGCCGCCTCCGCACGGTCAAGGCGGTAGAACGATGCTGAATGCCTCGGCGCTACCGCCCGGCCATGCAAATTTTGTTTTCGCAGGTAGCAGCCTGGATCCTGTTTATTGCGAAGATGCGTCTCTTATTGAGGGGCTCAGGCCGGCACTCATCAAGGCTGGGGCCTCCGAGAGCACGGTCGGTCGCAATCTACGTGGTCTTCTCAGCTTGGGGCATTGGCTCGTAAAGAACGACAAGCCGGGCATTGCTTCCCGGCTTTACGACAAGTCGCTGGACAAGGATGCCCAGGAGTTCGCCGAGAAGGAGAAGCAGGCCATCGCTATCCCACTGGATCTTCTTAGAGCCTCCCAATCGCCGGGCGGCATCACGCCGTTTGCAAGCCGGGTTGAGCGGAATCCCTATCCCCAGGATGCGGATCTCATCAAAAGGTACAAGGAAGAAGCAGCCCCAAGCACCGCCAACACCGCCAGGACCTATGCAACTCTTCTTATCGATTTGAGTGATTACCTCCGTGAAAAGCATAAGCCCGGCATTGCTGCTCGACTTGGCCACGACTCGCTGGATGAAGATGTCAGCCAGTATAAGGAGGAGGACCCCCATGGCCGCAGAAAAGCCGGGGCCGCACTGGCTCATCTCCTGAGGTCGCCGGCGGGTGCTAGAGCGATCGAACTACGGCGTCATATTCGCCCGCTTCCTGATCTCGAAGACGCGGTTCGCGCCGAGACGAGGCGGACGACTGCGCAGCACAGCGGGTCGAACGGAGCTGGCAGCTGGCCGGAGACTCTGCCTGCGAACCAGCAGGATCTGCTTTTAGAGACGATGGACGGACGCAGCTCCTCGCCGCCTCCGCAGGTCGTCGCTGTTGAGCAGCAGCTGATGCAGACCCTATCCCATCAAGTGGTGGCGTCACCATCGCAGATGCAAGCCCCGATGCCGTCGCCGGACGAACCGATCGGCGAGCAGCTTCCGGTCGAAGACGCGGAGCTCTTGGCGAAGTTTCGTGGAGACGCGGAGCTGCGCAAGCTCACCAAAGGGGCCATCAACAACGGTGTTTACGGGCTTGGGGCATTTATTCGCTGGGTCAACGCGAGTCATAGGGGCCCGGTAGCTTCTCGGCTGCGCGACGGTTCATCGCTGGACGCGGAGATTGCGAAGTACAGGAGCTCGGGCGGTGACCCCAACAACCGCATTAGATCGGCTCTGAATCATCTCCGGCGGCTGCTGCGTGGGGGTGAAGAAGTGGAAGCACCTGAACCCCGCGTCCTCGGTGCCCCCCGTCGCCTAGTTCCTCATCCAGAAGATGCGCCCCTCATCGAGGGCGCGCTGAACCAAGCTCTGAAAGATCTTAAAACTCCGACTGCGAAGCTGAGGCAGTCTGCGCAACAGCGGGCGAGGCGTCTTCGTGCGCTTAGTGCGTGGCTTAGAGAGAAGCGCAAAGGGAGCATCATCGGGCGGCTAAACGGCTCGAGCAGGGAGCAGGTATCCCTCGACAATGACGTGGTAGCATTCCAACGGACTGGAGGCAGAGTACACGGTCCCGATTTGTCGCATCTTCGCAGCTACTTGAAACTCATTGAGCCGAACCGAGAACTGGGGCTGCCAGGCCCTGAGCAGCCGAACTCGCCGGCCGCGCAGGGCGATTGGCACTCGGGCTCGGCGCAGGATCTTCCCTCAACGCCGGCCAGCCCGAGCGCCGGAGCTTGGGTTTGGTTGGGTGAACAGGTGCAAGAACGAGCATCACCATCCTGGCCCGCGTCACATGCTAAGGGCAGGCTTGAGCCATCTTATGGTCTGATTGCGCCGACGCCGTCCGAGTTGCGCAATGATGCTCACTTTGCGCCGGCGCATCCTACCAGGCTTCGCTCGGACACCTACGGCGGCCTAGAGTCTCTTGTTGATCTGAATGCGCCGACGCCGTCCGAATTGCGCGACGATGCTGACTTTGCGCCAGTGCATCCTGCCCAGGCTCATTCAGACACCTACAGCGGCCTAGAGTCTTTTGTTGATCTGAATGCGCGGACGCCGTCCGAATTGCGCGACGATGCTCACTTTGCGCCAGCCGATCCGACCAGGGCTCGCTCAGGCGCCTACGCTGGCCTTGAGCCATTTGTTGATCTCAATGCGCTGACGCCGTCCGAATTGCGCGACGATGCTGATTTTGCGCCAGTGCATCCTGCCCGAGCTCGTTCAGACACCTACAGCGGCCGAGAGCCTTTTGTTGATCTGAATGCACGGACGCCATCCGAGTTGCGCGACGATGCTCATGTTGCGCCCGCGCATCTTGCCAGGGCTCGCTCAGACACCTACGGGGGTCGTGAGCCATTGATTGATCTGAATGCGCCGACGCCGCAGGAGCCGCGTGATGATGCTAGTTATGCGCCTGTCCCGCGCACATCCGCCGATGCTCAGATCGGGGCTTTGGATCCGACAGCCTCATCCCACGGCCGCAGCGGACTAGCGCTCGGCGCCAAGGAATGGCTGGGCGACGAGCACATCCACAGGGATTACGAGCTCCTGGCGCAGGAGTTGCAGCGGGACCGTCCGGAATTCGCCGCCCTGGCGCAGTTCGTGGATCCCCTGATAGCCCACTATCAATTGCGCTTCGGCGCCGAGCCCGACATGCTCCGTGCATTCCGGCGCATCGTCTACGATCCGAATGGTAATGATACCGCCGACTTCCTATTCCTGCCGGTGAACGATGCAATGGATCCTAATCGCCTCGGCACGCATTGGTCGCTGCTGCTCCTTGATCGCCGCACGCGAGGAGAGCCGATTGCCTATCACTACGACTCTGTCCGGGGACACAACCACGAGCCGGCAGCGCAGCTCGCACGACGGCTGCGCGCCCGCCTGGAGTCACCTAGCATGGCCCAGCAGCGGAACAGCTATGATTGCGGCGTCTTCGTGGTGGACGGCACGCGGGCGCTGGTTCGACGATTGGCCCAAGGAGAGCGGCCAGGGCACGAGTTGCTGCACCTTGACAACCTCGTCGCCAATCGGCGGTCCCTCCAGGACCGGCTTCGAGCTCATCCCGGCTTAGGCTAAGGGAGCGCGAAGCGGCCGCGAGACCGAGGACTTTCTCCGCAATGCCCACCTCGACATTCCAGCGACCGTCGAGGCGCTGCGCCAATACTGGATGCCGATCCGCTCCCGGCTACAACTGGCAAACGGATAGGTGGATTTCCGGCACCGAAGTCGATGCGAGCCATGCTGTCTCCGATGGCACCAACAGCTGTCTTGCCTTCTCGGGCGCTGTTGTTATCGCCACTTGCGAGGCAGGTCCAAACGCCTTTGTCACAGGGACTGCTCGAGTGGGTTACGCCGCTTCGGCCTAACAGGCCAAACGCTGGGCTACATCAGGGCGGGCAGCCTGGCAACATAACCGAGGCAACATAACAACGAATTCGAGGGGCGCTTTGCGGCTTCCTGCAGCATACAACGCAGTTCGATTATAGTCGCTTCGGCTGGACCGTCGTCGGAGTCGCTTTGAGCAAGCGCTTACACCTGCTTGGTGTGTCAAATTCGAGTACGACTACATGGGCTTCGATGGGGACGCGTCTGGCGACCCCGCCGACGGTGCAGTTCCCCGCCCCGCCGACATTGCCGCCAGGACAACCAGCTTGTCCAGCAACTGTCACATCGGAAAGATCAGATTGAATCACCATTTCGGCGGCGACGCGAGCGGGGCGGAATGGTTCGACGCATCGGTCTATCCGGGACGAGCGGCCGCCAAAACAATAAAGCCTGTTTTCGATACGGGCGACTGGTCGTTCGAAGGGGCTCGCGGGTCTGGCTCAGCAGAGGCACATTCCAGTGGGACTACACGAATCAGCCGCCGATATCCGGAGATAGCGGCATCCCCAATTCCACGCTCACCTATCATGGCTTGGACGGCATTTCCGGCGAGCTGTTCGCACGGCTTGATAGTCCTGGGGGATATTCCTGAAGGGCAACGTTGGCTCGGACGCTTCAACAAGGGAAGAATGAACGAGGATTCGAGCATCGGCAGTACGGCCTATGCAACACTCTGTGAGATCAGGCCAACGGAAGGTTCACGTACTACACCGCCGATGTCGGTTACGACTTTATGTGCGGTAGCACCTACAAGCTGGGCGCATTTATCAGTGGCACTTACTTCGGCCAAAAGTCGGATTCGATCGCATGCGTGCAGACAGCCTCGCCATACGGGGCATGCGCGGTTCCGGCCCAGCAAATCATCGGTACTCAAGGTGCCAATTGGGATGCGCTGCGCGTCGGGCTTAACGCCGAGACTATGCTGTTTGAGCGCCGTGAGCGCAGATGTTGCTTACCTGCCATGGACCGACTTCACCGGTCGTGATAACCATCTCCTCCGTCCTGAAACAACTTTCTACGATCAGTGCAGGCAAGGTGGGGGGCGTACAGATCGAAGGAACGCTGTCGTACCTCCTCGGCAGAAATTTCAGTATCGGCGTCGGCACTCGGTACTGGGCAATGTGGACCAAGAATGACAGCGATGTCACATTCAACTGCAGCGGCTGCAGCGACCGAGGCACGTTCATCCAGATCCCTGCACTCGCAAAGTACAGCATGGAGCGATGGGGTACCTTCTTAGAGGTGTCCTACAAGTTTGAGTGAATTGGTCTGCAAGCGCATAAGTCTTATAGCTAACCTAATCGATGCACGATGAAAGCCTGCAACGCGTAGGCTGCGCGGCGCCGCTGCCTCCGGGCGAACCGCCCACGGAGGGCAGTTGCCGAGTTGCGAGCAGCCTTCATGCCTTCTCTTTGCGGAAAGATGAGTCCGGATGAATCGTCGGCAGTCAATTCAAAAGCAGAGATGGTTCTCGTACCTTTGTAGCTCCGCAATCATCTTTTTTTTCGTGTTCGCCCGCATTGGCAGCCGATGTACGGCGGGCCAGTATGCCAATAACGGACTGCGCGACAGTAAAGAACAAAAAGCAACGCTTGCTGTGCGTCGATAAAGCGGGCCGCAGCCCTAAAGACAACTCGCTTTCTCAGGAGATTGGGGACAGCTCATCTTAAAGAGATCGTTGCCAACCCCCGGCCAGACCGCTCTCAAAATCCATGATCCAGATCACCTTGATGTCGCCCCTGGAACGTTCATTGATAGCTTGTCGAGATCCGAAACGTGAGATGCCTCTACTCGACGCATGGCTACCGTTGCTGCAGTGCACATCGGCGCGGAATGGCTCCTGTTGTTTTCGCTCAGGCTGTCGAACCAGCGGCAGAACAGGAAAGCCTGAAAACCGGCTGCGCCCTGCTCGATAGTATCCTGTCTGCCGCCTGCAAAAGGAATATGGGGAGATCTCTCGCGCGATTTTGCAAAGAGCCTTGTCCCGAAGGTGCCGAAAATTGAAATATTAGCGGCGTCGCCACCGAAGCGATAGCTGAAAGTAGGAGAGGTTCCGCTTGGGGGAGCGGGTCAGTGCCAGCGCGGAATGAGCCGGAGACGATGATCCTGGGGCGCTATCCCCCCGCGCCGGGTTTGCAAGAAGCTCGACGCGCCGAGACTTACTAATCAACGGCGGTGTCTTAATCTAGGACGCCGGGCTCAAGCGTACCGGCACTAGATGGCCGCGACGGCGTCCCGTCGATCATGAGCTTCAGATAAAATCCTATAGTTCGGCAGTTGCAGGAGATCGGCTTCCTCGAACGTTCCCAGAAACTCGCGAGCAAGGTGTTGCGCATCTTCAGCACCAACTCTGAAGGAGATAATCGATCCGGCATTTCCGAGCACCGCATCGCGCACATCCGGTTCTAACCGATGACGATAGTGATGTGCGACAGTGCAGCCGACGCGATATTTGCGCAACCCCGAGAACATATTTGCCATCCCGAGAGTGGTGAAGTTTTGAAACTCATCAATGTAGACGTAGAAGTCTGGTCGCTCACGCGCCGGCAATTCAGCCCGACTGAAAGCGGCAAGTCCGAGCGTCGTCACAAGCAAGCCGCCAAGAAGGGACGAGCTGTCCTCGCCGATCCGCCCCTTTGACAGGTTTACGAGCAACACCCTGCCCTCATCCATGATCTGCCTGACGTGGAGATCGTGCGCGGGAGCGGCCAGGAGGCGATTAAACACCGGCGCCTACCTTGTTTTGGATCGGCGCAGTGCCGTCGGCTCGGTAGCCGAACGAAAAGCGCTCAAATTCGTTCAGGCAGAAATTGCGGACAGTCTCATTCTTCAACTGTCGCGCCGCGGCCATCCCGTCCGCGCCTATCTCGATCGCGACCTCGCCGGTCAGTGCAGTCTTTGATATCGCAGCCAGTGTGGGGATCTCAAGCGTATGGTTGTCGCCGAGCTTGCTCGCCCAGTCTACGCGCAGCTTCTTCAGTCCGTTCAGCAACTGATCGCAGCAGGCCAGCTCGATCGCATGGCGTTGTCCATAGGCAAAGCCGACGGTCTCAACCCGGGCAAAGCGCGACAGCGCCCAAGCGAGGCAGGTGGCGGAATCCTGACCGCTCAGAAAATAGAACCAGCGCGGCTTCGGATGTGAAATCGGTCATTGAGAGGATTCGCTTAGAATGTGAAGAGTTGAAATCAGGCCCGCTTGGCAATGGCGAACAACGGCAAAGAAGCCTGCGATGAATGCCGCTTTCCCTTCATTGAGTTCAGACTTAGAGGACGCAATTCATGATCGTCTCTAAGGTGAAGCCGCAGAACGCTTTGACGCGCAGGGTTGCTTACCCCACGCCGAGCAACTTGTGCGTCTGAATGCTGACACGCCAGTCGCACGCAGTCGCCTCCTGAATGCAAAGCTTCGTCGCCTTGCGGCTTTGGCTCAAGGGCTGCAGCCATATTATCGGCATGAACTCACGAGGGATGTTGAGGGCCAGGAGCTTCTCGATATCGGCAGGCTTGCCCACGCAATGTTTGATCTCGTTGCCACGCCGCAGCGGTTCATCCAAAACAACGGGGCGTGCCAACTTTCGGGCTGATGGTCACCCACGTGCAGGGGTGCACCTGAATGGCATGGGTCCCGATGTCTTCACCTGCACCGAGAAGCCAGACTTGATAAGTAGCGTCGTCAATGGCTGAAAGTCGTACGCTGCGGGCTCGCCACCCGTGATCACGACATGCCGAGCCCTAAACCCCTGCACGGCGAGCAATATTTCCTCCGGCGACATCCTAGCCCCGGGTGGCGTCCTCGATCCCGTGATCTCGGCTATCGGCACTTGACATGCTGGATCTGCCTTCCATCTGCGCTTGCTGTCGCACCAGAGGCAACCAACTGGGCAGGCCTGTAGCCGCAGGAACACTGACGGCGTGCCGCTCTTGCAGGCTTCGCTCTGGATACTTTCAAAGATCTCGTTGACCGGCAGCACGGCTCGTTCCCCGATAGATCGCGCTGTTCGCACCGTGCTCTTTGACTTCGACAGATGCAAGCCGGCAACGCGGAGCAAGTCGCTCTGTCAGCAGCCACTTGCTCGCGATGCCGTAGACGTGCTCGGCAAACTTTTCGCAGCCGACAGCAGGTAGCACAACGATATCCGCCACGCCGCGCCGCTTCCTGGAACCATTCAAGCTCCGGATTGTCCGCAGCTACGACGGTCTTATGGTCAAATGTGTGTTCGAGGATCGCTTTCAGCTCTTTGAGGCCGCCAAAATCAACGACCCAATTCTTGTCGTCTAGGGTGTCGGCCTCGAACTCGAAGCGAAATGACAACGAGTAACCGTGCAGCAGACGACAGTGTGACAGCGCGCGCCACTGGCGAAATGTAGCGGATAGTCCGGTTTCATGACCGTATGTCTTCGTCGATAGGTAGGTCACGGTTGATCCTTGATCAGTGCCATAAATTCGCTGCGCGATATTTTGTCGTCGCGGAAAGCACGCGCATGATGCTGGTTATCATGATGGTGTCAGTCTAGCGAACACCACGCTAGATCATGCATTGGTGCTGCGCCCTAACGATGACGGCCAATCCCTTCGGCAGGATACGGCGTTCCAGTTCGTCCGCCAGCATAACAGCGGCCTCCTCCTGGATGTGCGGGCGCGACATGATCCAGTTGGCAAGGCGCACAAATTTGCGCGCTTCGCGGTCGCTTTGGTGTTGTGGTCGCGGCTGGTGTCGATAACCATGGCCTCAAGCACAGCGTGCACGTGCTGCTCGACCTCGGCTTGGATCACATCAATGTCACCAGGCAGCAGATATTCTGCGATATTGTCGTTTGCCGCAAACGACGCGCCGGCGTCGCGCAGGCGTTCACGAATTGCTTGCGTAGAGCTCATCAGAACTCCTGTGCAGCTTCGCTAGTTTGCGTGAACGACATGATCTGCGGCCGACACGCGCTGAACAAAGCGCTTCAATTGGGGAGGTGCCTTACCCGGGGCAGTTTTTAGTATCAATTTGCATACGATCGAGAACTTTCATCTCTCCTGCGTCGTTGACCGAGAGACCACTATTGCCGAAACGGTCCTTTATCGTCTCCCTGCAATCAGCATGCCGCAAAAGTATCTGTGCGAGACTTGCTTGAGGAAGAGAAAATCAATGCATCGTGCCGCGACGGCCGATCATGTGCGACTTCGTGTCGGGATTCAGACATACACACCGACAAGCGGACACGATTGAAGCGCCAGCAAAAGCAACCAAATCTTACCCGCCCCGAAGTCATCAGACAGTTAATCGGCCCCGTGATTGGCGCGAAGAACCGATGAACGGGACATCCGAACGCGTCAAGGTCGAAGATGTCGCCCAAATAACAGGCGAGAACAAGAGAGCTATACAGGCAGCGGCAGCTCGGGGCGAAATTCCTGGCCCGGCAAAGCTATTCAAGGCTTGGACATTTGACCAGGTCAAATTGCGCACGTGAATCGCCACCAAGAGCGCGAAGCGTTGACGCGGCTCGCGAAACTCATGGCAGCATGAAGCCGCGGCAAGCAACGCGCTCATCGCCTGACCAAGCCAAGCGACGTGGTCTCCCGGGTTCGGGCACCAGTGAAGCTAGATACGAACGGGCAATGGCGAGGCTCCGCAGCCGAAGAAGATGTACCGACTAGCAGCGCCTGGACCTGGTCCGCGAGCCCTCCTTCCGCGAGCGACAGGAAGAGATTGCAACACTCCAGCAGCTCGTGGCCTGACCGCTTCTTTGTGGACGCGGTACATCCCGCCGAGGATGTCGGTGTCAAGGCGGCCCGACCGGCAAGCCGAGTTCATCGTCGAAAATCTCAACACGATCGAGCAACTCTTGATCGGCGCGGCGTACTGGCCTGACGGCAACTCCCCGACGCGTGCTGCGAACCTGCGCGCGGGCCTTGTTTTGTAGCAAGAGCGCACCAAGCGAGGCGGTTCCGGTGCAAATCGACTTTGCCGCGGAGCTAAGGAGTGGAGTTATCGTCTCGACCCGATCGCTCTCGACGACCGAGAGGATCCTGTCATTGGCTGTCGAATCCTAACCCAGCGATCCTTCTGGCGGGAGGGATCCATGGCTACCATTCCAGAGAGCTGGTCTCCAAACATCGTGACTGGTAAAGGATTCAGCATCGAGGAAGGAGATGGCCAATATCCATAGACTGCCGTCACAGAGCGATTGAGCTCGGTTCCCGAGGGTCAAAATGCGGTGGGGTGCATACACCTCTGAACGGTTTCCTTCTAGGTGACGACATCCATCGGCCTTTTGACCTGGAATGCGTGATCGTCTCATTGGATTGTCGGCACAAGGTCAGCAGCCGCTTGAAGGACCGTTTCGACAATGAAGTTCGCGATGATCATGATCCTATCTTGGAGAGGCGCGCTTTAGCTTCGTGATGAAACCCTGCGACGTGAAAGCCATCGGTTGGATCGAAATTCAGTTGTGGACGCTGATTGACAGCCGAAATCGCGGGTCATCAGGCGTTTTCATACAACCAAGACCCACAGCAGAGATCAGCTGATTGGAAAGTGCTCCAATCGGCTCTGGTTCGAGGTGTTCGGGAATCTCAGCTAGCCTTGTCTGTCTAGCGGATCACAAATGTCACGCTGACGCTCGTGGCGCAGAGTGATTCAATTCCGATGCGGAGCAGAAAGAAAGATGCCGGTCATATCCACACGCCGCGCTGAAGTCACAGATGCCGGAACCGTCGCCGGCTTCGTTTATGCTCTCCAAGTCGAGCTCTTGCGCCGGATGGCCCCGGGGATCGAAATCGTCACGCAAAGCGCGGCGGCAGTTCTTGCGGATGTCAGCGTCGTCGCGGTGATCGCTTGCGGAGACAACGAGCCGGTTGGCGTCATGGTTCTAAACGAATGCACTGCGATCTACGCGGGCGGCAAGTTTGGAGAAATCTCGGAGCTCTATGTTCGCCCCGACATGAGATCGCAGGGCATTGCGCCTCATCTGATCGCGGTCGCTCTGTCCGAAGGACGCGCGCGAGGATGGAAGCGGCTGGAGGTCGGAGCACCGTGGCAGCCGAAATGGAAGCGCACCCTCGACTTCTATCTGCGCAACGGCTTCGAGGAAGTCGGCCCCCGGCTTTGCCGCATGATATGAGCCGGTGGGGTCAACTTAGAGTCGTCCCTGGATGACCAAGAAGCTGAGCGGATCAATCTAGCTTGGAACCCAATGTTCTTCGTTAGGGCCGGTTGATTGACCGGAACGCGTAATTGTCTGTGCGTTCTGGACTTATGTTTTTTATTTTTGTAGTGGGCTAATGGCACTGCTGTATTTGCCCCCTGAGAACGACGACTCGGTCTTGCTGTGTTCCGTCGGGTGCCCTAACTAGCATTACAGTTGCAATTTTTGCCTGAGATGGGCTTTGCGCGCGTTGGCCTGATGAGCCCTACGCCAGGACGACCATGCGAGGACGTAGGCGTGCGAGATGAGTCGCTGGGGAAGCTTCATGGCGATGGGGCGGATTTCCCGGATCGACAAGCGGATCAAGAGCGATGCTTCGGTCGAGGCCGCGGTCGCATTTTTTGAGCGATGGTCCAGTGTTGGCTCGATGACGGATGACGGCCATCATGGCGAAGGCCAGCATGACGAGTGAGACATGGCGATGCCAGCCATGCCAGGAGCGGCTTTCGTTGTGGTCAAGGCCGAGCTCGTTCTTGGCGGTTTCGAAGCTGTCCTCTATAGCCCAGCGATGGCCTTCCACCGACGCCAGCTTCTGCATGGACCTGCCCTTGGGGCACCATGTGGAGAAGGCCAAGCTGGCGTCAGTAACGTTGCGACGGATCAGAAGACCCCCCGTCCATTCTCCGGCAAGGTCGTCGTTGTATTCACCAGCGTCGAGATCGGCCAAGTGCCAGCGCGGACCTTTGGTCCCTTCGCCGGAGGCGGAGCGGTGCCAGGCCACTTCTTGGGAAGGCTCTGCGCGATCGCGGAGGCGGTGCCGGCGACCGGCTGCTGCTTGCCCCATGAACGGAACACGTGATTGGAAGCAACGCCCAGAACATAGCCTTTTCCCGCCTTGCGCAGCAGGGTTTCGATCTCACCTGTGCCATACACGCTGTCCGCCGTTACGAACGAGAACGGCACCTTTGCGGCGATCGCGGAGCGACCATTCGACGCGCGATCTTGGGCTTCGTAGCAAAGCCCATCGCTCGGGACATGCGCGGCTTTCAGGCGAGCGGGGTCGTCCGTCCATTCCTTTGGCAGATAGAGCGCCCGGACTCGTTGTTGCCGGTCGTCTTGAAGGTGCCGATGGTCGCCATGGTAGTTCTCCTTGATCTCTGTTTTCCGAGCCCGCACCTTGCGGCCTCGATGGTGATCGACAGGCCGGAGGTGATCGACGGCGCACCCCGCAGGGGCTCGACAGCAGAGGAGGAACTTTCTTGTTTGGCGAGGAATGACGGCGCAGCCGGCAGGGGATGAGCGTTGTGACGCCGCTGTTGCGCCATAGGCGATCGAGGCTGCTTAGCCGGCCTTCGGCCAGATCCACCCATCGAAGAGGCCGCTTCGTGCGCTCGATCCGAAACAGAGCTGACATCAACGAGAACGTGGCGATCCTCGCGTCCTGCAAAGACCGGCGAGCGAGTTTGACCGAGATTGGCTCTCGGCCGCGTGGCGACAGACGGATCAAAACCTCCGCGAGCGCACTTGAGCAATACGCCCGCCAAGTCGAGTCGGCCGTACTTGTGATCCGCCGCTATTCGGTCGATCGCTCACGACATTCGCCACGTATCTGTCTCACTGCGGTCGAGCCGCGGCGCTTGCACTGCCCTGAATGTCACCTCAAAAGACTATGACAGCGTGCGCTCCGGCTGCGTGATCACGTCATCCTCACGCGACGTGACGTTATCAGCCCATCGGCCAAGCCTTGCCCGGCTGGTCCGGGCGCGGTCAGTCGCCGGTCTCTGCATGGACAAATCCGTCCACAGCATGGCGTCTCAGCCGCCTGGCGAGCGATCACCGTGCGAAGCAGGCAATTTCCTGTGGCCTGCGCCACGTACGCATCCTATCAGAATACAAGCGCGCGCTTCATGTCTGAAACCCGCCTCCAACTGTCTTCGAAAGCCACATTGCGCCAAAGGACACAAGCGTGCCCCTTCTGCAGTGCTGGCCCAAATCCTGCACCGCCTCTCCGCGTCAGGGCGGCGGCAGCAAGATGGGAGTCGTGTTTGGGCCTCGATCTGTCAATCGACAGTGTGGTTGCCGCACCGGAGGTTGCCTGTCTGCACCCCGCCGGGGGAACGGAAGACGCTCCTGCTTGCCACGGCCTCGCGCGGCTGACGGTTGCTTGCTCACCCTGAAGAGAGATGTCAATACATGGTCGATGAATTGGATCTGCGAACCTTCACGCCACATCCGCAACGCGACGCCGTGCTCGGCGAAGTGCACGCACGCCCTTTCACGCGCCTTGATTCGCCATTCAGCGTGATCCACTTGGCTTTTCTTGCGCAGGGTGAGGCGGCCACAAGCGATCGCTGCCGCTTTATCGATTTTTGCCTCGAGCGCAATCTTCCGCCACCTGAGCAATCGGCGAAACTTCATCAGATTGTCATCGGGACCGCTACGCTACGTTGGGAGCAGCATTCGGAATTCACAACATTTACCTGGATCTGGAGTAACAAAATGTTTCCGCCGCAGACCGATTTGACAAAGTTGATGGTACCGTCCGATCGCTGATCCGCGCGTTGCGTCAGACCGGACAGTTGCTGGTCGCGATCAGGCTAGAAGTGGAGCAGGACGCCTCGCCGACCAGGCGCGCCGAACAGGTTTTTGACAAGAACAGCCTGGCCATGGTTGCCACAAAGAACGGCGCAGGCGTTGCCGCCTCAGACTTCCGCGTAGACGAAAAAGGCTTTACGAAAATCCTCGTCTGCGACCTCGGATTGACGTCGCAGGATCTCGGAGCGCTGGTGCAACGGCTCCTGGAGATCGAGACCTACCGTCCACTGGCGCTGCTTGGCCTGTCGGCCGCCCTTGAGCTTGCACCTTCCGTTGATCGCATCGACCGCCGTCTTGTTGAGGCGCTCGAAAAAATGCAAAGCGGTGAGGGGCTGCAGTTCAACAACCATCTGCTTGCCGAGTTGACGGCGCTGGCCGCCTGCTTCGAAAAAGGCGCGACCGGCAGCCTGTTTCGCTTCGGCGCCAGCAGAGCCTACAACGAGCTGGTCCAATCGCGACTGTCCATCATTGAAGGCAACGATGTCTCGGGTTATCCAACCTGGTCGTCGTTTCTGGCGCGCCGCATGGCGCCCGCAATGCGAACCTGCGCGACCGTAGAGGATCGTCAGGCGGCTCTGTCGGTCAAGCTCGCGCGTGCCGCCGATCTGTTGCGAACCCGTGTCGACGTCGAAATCGAACGACAACATCGTGACCTGTTGCAGGCTATCAACGAGCGCGCCAGACAGCAACTTCGGCTGCAGTGCACGGTCGAAGGATTGTCGGTCGGAGCGATAGGATATTATGTGGTCAGCTTGTTTAGCTATCTTGCCAAGGGCGCGCATGACGTCGGACTGCGAGTAGAGCCCTCGTTCCTGACCGCAGCCTTCGTGCCGATCGCAGTCGGCGTGATCTGGCTGGTGAGTTACAATGTCCGAAAGCGACACCTCAAGCACGACAACGCGCCCTCGGTTGCTTGCGACTGACGCTCCTTAACGGAATCAGTGCGTCCATCCTGCGAAGCTCGCATGATCGTGGTGCGACGCTGCCGCAAGATCGCGGCCGGCTCCTGCGCAAGGTAATGCCCCGCCCGGACTAACCGGGCGAGGCATTTTTGGATCGGCTCAGTCGCCCTTGCACTAGAAACGAAGCGTCGCTTTGGAGGGACAATGATCTGAAATGGCCAGCAAAGGATCCGGATGGCCTTGGCCTGCCGGGCGCGTCCCGCCGAAGCGCCCGATCGCAACCTTGATGGCAGGATCTGGAATCGAAAGGCTCGCGCTCACGAGCATCTGATCAAGGCCCAGGGGATTGCGGCAGCCAAGGCTATCGGCCTTTGTCAGCGGCTTGACGGCCTCTTGATCGAAGAGCTCACGCTTCGAGCGTTCGCAGAGTTGCTTAGCGACAGGGTTGACCGGGCATTCCGGCTCCAGATGGGAAAGGGCGCTGGAAGTGGGGGCCCCATCATTGACCTCGCCATAGAGGCTGCGAACGAGGACGCCACTCGGAAGGGAGGAAGCGGGATCGCTTCCGTCCGAGCGAATATCTGATTTTCCGATCGAATTTTTCTCGTGCGACAGATTGCGGTTGAAGTCTCCCATCAGAACGACCGGCATGCTGGCAGAGCTCGCTTCCAGCCAATCCTCCAACGGGCGCACCTGTTTCTGCAGGATGGCACACGCATCGCCCCCGCCGTCAAGCTTGCCGCGGTCTTCGAGCGGGCTGACGCAGGAGGATTTGAGATGCACGGTCATAACACGCAACGGCTTGCCATCGATCTGCAGCGTCAGTGATAAGCCCGGGCGCACCTGATCTACGGCGGCTAGATCCGGGAGTGATAGGGGCGCAACGACCCCACAATCGGAGCCCGTCCCGAGGTTCTTTTTCCAAGCAATCGCGAGCCGCTGGACCTTGAACGTGTCGAACGAACAAATCTCGTAATCAGCACCGTTGTTGGGCAGAACCTCGCGAACGGCGGTGGCGCCGCTAACCTCCTGAAAAGTGATGATGTCAGGATCGAGGTTCGTTCGGATGAAATCCTGGAGTTGCTGCGAGCGCTTTTGGTAGGCGGCTTCGGTCACCGGCACGATCTTGAAATTGGCCTGGTAAACGTCGCATGGCGGCTTTGCCGCGATGTCCCATTTGATCTTTGCGTTTCGTCCCCATTTGAGCTCCCAGCCCGGCTTGGTGGCCCCTGCCGTCGAGGGTTCAAACAATCCACTCGCTGGATTGAGGGCGAAAGGTTGACCGCAATCACGAATCCACTCCTTCGCCTCGACCTGGCTGAGATGCCAGCCCAGATTCCATGTCGCAATTCGGATGTCACGCGCGTGGGCCGTCGGCGCTGTGCCGAGCAACAAGACGAGGGCGAACAGGACAGATCGGCGAAGAATCATGTAGTGCTCCAGACGTTTGCAACAGACCGGCCCTATTCAGTTTGGGGCGACCGTACTTGGTGAAGGTTTCCCTTTGCCTTGAGGGGTTGCATGCCGGCCGGGCGGATGGGATCGCGGTTGCCAGCGACACAGCCATTGGGAAGCTTACCGGTGGCTCCCTCCCCGCGCAGCACGCTCTCGCGCGTGGCATTTCGATCGATTCCCCACGCGTGCTCGATGGCAAAGCGAAGCTCGTCCGCCAAGCACTCAACCGCCCAACGGAGATCGTGCCTGTCGCGGCTTGGAAATTCCTCCGTCTCTGTGATCTGCTGGCCGACAAGCCGCGCGGCGTTCCGGACGCCGGCATCGCCTACCATCTCCAATTCGCCCCAACGCAATTCCCAAAAGCGCTTGGTCGCCTGCTTCCAGGTTTCATCTTTAGGGTCGAGCTCCCACTCTGTCAGGCGCTGAGCCTGCTGAATGGTCTCGAAGAAGAGATCGAGCTTCTTCTGCAAGAAGGGCTTCTGCGCCTCGATCCTTCGGGTCAGCGCGGCCTGGCTGCGTGCCTCGTCGCGCTCGGCAATGACTTCGGCCTGCTTCGCAAGCGATTCACTAAGGAGCCGGGCCTGCTCGGTCTGAAACTCGTAGACCTTCCAGACCCCGGCGATCACAGCGCCGGCGATGGTCCAGGCCGCGACAGCGATGATGGTATAGCGTTTGGAAAGACGGAGAAGGGCTGAGGATCGTGGGGTCTGGGCCATGATTGCAATTGAATAGGTTCGATCGGAAATGGTTTGTTCGAGTACAAAAAACAAAATTCAAGCAACGTCTGAGAAACGAAAACATCAGAGCGCCCCTATAAGCCGCGCTCCCTGGCGAGAGCGGCCTTTGTGCCTTTCTTATAGGCGTCTTTCACCCACTCATCCCGCGTTTGCTTGAGGACAAGAGGATCGGCCTCCGAGCCCGGCTTCGGTTTCGTGCCTGTCTTTTCGTGGGTCTTGTTCCAGATCGCGCGGGCACGGTAGTGATTGTAGAGGCGCATCAACTCGGCAACATAGGCTTGGGCCAGATGCGTGTTGCCCTTGATCTCAAGGACATTCTCGTCGTTTGAGTTTTCCGATGCCTTGCTGAAGTTCGGCGAGCCCGTGTAAATGGTGGGCGTCTCCGTATCCCCATCGATCACGATGAATTTGTGATGCACGTGGATAGGCGGCGGGCCACTCGATTTCTTCTTTGTGGCTTTCTTTGCCGGTTTTGCTTTGCCTTTTGCGGCGGAGGCATCAAACGGTGAGGTATCGATGGTCTTGAGCTCGGGCAGGAAGCCGCGTGGCGCATTGGCGCTAAAAGCGGCGTAGGGAAGTGTGTCCGGGTTATTCTGCGAGCGATGGAAAATGGTCGCGGCGATCTCCGGAAGCTTGCGCTTCTCGCCCTTTTTGGTCGGCTTGTCGGGATCATCGATGCTGTTGAGAAGCCCGTAGATCAAGTGCTTCGACGAGTCTCCCTTGGCAAAGATTGCCTCCATGAGATCCTTGTCGGAGGCCGTGTACATGCAGAACAGCACGGAGGACTTCGCGTTCTTGACCGCCTCGGTCACCGTGTCGAGAAACTTTCGGCTTTCGCCGGGCTCGGGCAAAAAGAAGACGCGCATTTCGGTGCCGTCGACGTCCGTGACGTCGTTCCAGTCCGGCGGGTCCATATCTTTCTTGCCGAGATTTTTGGCCAGCACGTTCGCGCGCTCGGCGTAAAGCGCGGCAAGTTCGCGGGAATGGATGATATGAAGGAGGTTGGCCTGGATCGTTTGGGCTTCAGGCGTAAAGTTGGTCGAGCCCATCAAGACGGCCTGCTCATGCTTTTTCCGGTAGAAGATGATGAACTTATCGTGCATTAGCTTGGATATGGCATCCCGCTTATGGATCGAGATGTTGGGTCGTGCCTCCGCGATCCGATGCGCGGCGGCGCGGGACTTGGTGTCGTCAGCTTTCTCGAAATAGATGATCGAGCCGCGCCCTTTGAAGGCCTCGAAAGCCGGGATGATCCACCGGTCGTCCGACAGATGATAGATGGCGCATTCAAATGCGTCGCTCTCGCTGAGGATTTGAGGAATGGCGTTTTGCAGGCCGTTGGCCAGCCATCCATCCGCTTCTCAAGCGGCTTGTCCTTTTGCTTGGCAAAGCTCTGCGCGCTGACGACGGCGCGATTGAAGTAGGTGGCGATCTGTCCTTCGAGGGGCCTTGGCACCGTCACGGTTCTTTTTCCGGCCGCCGCGTCCTGGAGCTGCAGATCGCCTGGGCTGGTGCCAAGCACAGGAATAACTGTATACTCGAACGTCTGGCCTTGATCGTCTAGGTTGATCCCGCCGTCCCACCAGTTGAACTTTTGGATCGGCGCCTTATCGCTTCCCTTTGGGCGGGCGTCCTCCGCGAGGGGCACAAAGTCGAGCTTGTTGAATAAGAATTGCGGCTTTCTGTCGCGCCCATAACCCGGATTGCGCTGGATGGCGAACCCAAGGAAATCTTCGTGTTCGGCGCCGTCTTTCCAATCGAACGTCAAGAGCACGCAGCTCGGGCTAGCATAGGCTTTGACTGTCACCGCCGCGACCATGATCGCTCCCCCGCTTCGAGGCGCATCATGCACGAATACGACGCTCGCGCAATACGTGCGGCGGGTGTATAACGCCCGTCGAAACGTCTCACGCTGAATTACTTTTGTCATTTTCGCCGGAGGCTTTGCGATGGGCGTCATTGTGCCTAGCCAACTGTACACCGCTCAGGAGTTGCTCGGAGGCTTCAACCCATGGGACCCCATGGGCTTCACGCTCTCCCGGGACTTTGCGATCTACCGTGAGTTCGCAACCGACGGCGGGCCGGTGCCAACGTCACTCGCCGTCCGCGCCGCGCAAGCCGCGCACGACGCAGCCATCGCCGATGCCCTACGCATCTTTCTGAAAACGGTTCAACGGCCGCTGGTCGGCGTGATGGGAGGTCACAGTCTTTCCGCGAGACCATGCGGCCTATAAAGCCATTGCTTATTTGGCGCGCGAACTTGCCCGCGCGCACTTTCTCTTGGTCACGGGCGGAGGGCCGGGGGTGATGGAGGCCGCTCATCTGGGCGTGGCTTTTTCATCGTTCGAGAGCGTAGGTCCGCTCGACGAAGCGATCGGCCTTTTAAGCGCTGTACCGAAGGCGCCCATTCTGGATGACCTTTTTACTGACACCTGGACCATCAAGGACGAAAAGCTCGGCGCCATTGACGACGCACGCAGATGGCTGAAAGTAGCGCTCGAGGCGCGAGCCAAGGCGCCCGAAATTCTCCCCGTCAGCCTCGCTATCCCGACCTGGCTCTACGGTGCCGAGCCGACTATGCCCTTCGCAACACACTATGCAAAGTATTTTCAGAACAGCCTAAGGGAAGAGGCCCTCGTCAACAATTCGCGTGCCGGCATCGTCTATGGGCGAGGCGGCGGCGGAACCATGCGGGAGGTCTACCAGGACGTGGAGCGGAACTACTACGCGAAGACCCTCGACGAAGTGACCCCCATGATTTTCTTCGATCCCGATAAGTATTGGGAAACGGATCCCGTCATGGGTGACGCGCGAGCTACCTCGCCCGGCATTAATGTTAAGCCGACGATCCGCCCAATCCTGATGCTCGGCCTCGTATCCGACAAGCGGCCTAAGAAGGAAGTTGAGGCGTGCCTCGATGAGAAGCTTCTCTTCACGACGGATCACCCATCCATCATGAAAGCGCTTCGCGGCCACGAGAAAAAGTCCCAGCAAAATCTCACCTTCGCACTTGCGGCGGAGCCTCTCAAGATCGGCACCCTGCGGATGAATCGGCGGTAGCAGAGCGACATACTGGAGGTCAGCCCCCGTATGAGAGACGTCTGGCTCGTGGGGTTGTCCCAAGGGTTGGTTCGATGTCAGTAGCTGGTTACGATCGGATGCTTTTCCTTGGCAATCGCCAGCCCCCTGGACTGACCGCAGCGAGAGCAAAAGTGTCGCGCGGTTCGACATGAGCCCAGACGGCGCGAGGCACTTGTCCGCCCACTCCTCTCTTCACCATCCGGATCGTGATCTAGCGCTGCTCCAGCTGAGCACACCCGTTTCCGACGCGGGCGGGAAGCGCTGCCCTATCCCCATTGTCTTAAAACCGTCCCAGGCTCCGATGGGCACTTCGGTGCTCGTACTGGGCTTTCCGCTCAATCAGGACCTGAGCTTGTCGGGCGGTCTGATCAGCAATCACGGCTCCCCACCCAAGGAACTGCGGTGGCAGACGGACACTGTGATGAACCCGGGCAACAGCGGGGGCCCGGTTTTCGAAGATCACGGCTTTCTGTTGGGTATCGCGGCAGGCGGCATTGTCCAGTGGACCTTCGGCGGCGAGACACGCAAAGTAAACGGTGTGAATTACTTCATCCCCGCGTCGGAGCTAATCGCAAGTCCTTTGTATGACATTGCCGAGGACAAGCGGTGTTGGCGCGTGGCTCAGGACGATCTCGTGGTCGACGCGAACACCACCATTGCGGTCGACGGGACGGCGTCGAAAGCGCCCCTGGGCCCCGCCAAGCTTGAGAGAAGCTACACGGTTTCAGAGACCAAGGACGATCACCCCGTCGCCCTGGCATCGCATTCCCGCAACTACCAATCCCGATTTGCTGCAGAGCCCGGCTACAAGGTTGTAGCCTGTGTGCCGAAGGCAGAGAGCGAAAATAATGCACACGATATCACCTGCAGTATCGATAGCGGTGGCGGTTCGGCGGTCTTTGCGTATCGGTTGGAAAGTGGGCCCGCTGTCGATCGCTGGCGCGGATGGTGGGCCGGTTACGTGACTTTGCGGCAGGAGCGCATTGCGGGGGATGGCCTGCAATAGTGCGAGCGGGTAGCTGCATAAGGCAGGATCGCGAGGGGAAGCGATTTCGCATGCAGCGGGGAACGAACGAGGCAGGGGGACGAACGTGACAGGATCGCGGCGATTAGCGCTTGTGCTGGCAGGCGGGCTCGGCGGATGCGTCATCGTGCCCGACATTGCTCCGGACTGGGCTCTGCCGATGGGGGAGATCATGCTCCATTCGGCCTGCGAGCTCCAGGATGCGCTCGGCACGCTTGACCGCGAGGTGCCGCATGAACTGTTCAATGCACGAAACTGGAAGATCGCGGTCACACTCAATCCAAAATCAGAAGCGGATATCGTTCCTGGTGTCGGCTTGACGCGGAAGGTGCCCGCTACGGCGACGACACCCTTCTCGAACTGGGTCATCGGCGGTGGTAACGGCGTCACCCTTGATATGAGGGGCAGCCATACCTGAAGCGTCGATCAATTTCGACTCTGAAAAACCTATCCTCGATAGTGCCCTGCCCTGCGAGTGCGAAACGATTTCGTACCATTCGCTCACAAAGAATCTGGCGATCAAGGATTGGCTCTATCGTTCCGTGCAGGCCACGGCTCTCGCAGGCTCGGCCATCGACAACCCCAAATTCACGGCTCAGGTCGCCGTGAAATTCAATGGGACCGCGAGCTACACCTACACATTCCCGCCAGGCACCGATTTTCTCACACTGGGAGGGTATTATCAGCTCGACGAGACCTTGAGCATCATCTTCACGAAGAAGCCGGCGGTCGTCGCGAAATATGACCTCTTGACGCTGCCCGAAGGTGGCGCTGGTTTCAAACGAAATCGCGCGCGCCAGGTCACGTCAACCATTTCGGTCCTCGAAGATCAACAAGTCTCACTTCAGCAGATTCGGCAACAATTGCAAACTGGGCCTCAGCCGACGAACTGTGCCTTCACGCTCGGAGGCAAGAAGCTCCGGGTGACGGAGGTTGGCAAGGGCCAGGTCGAGCAGATCGATATGCCTTGCGACGGCCTGCCCCTTTACCTGCCGAAATTCGCCCGAGCAGGAGGCACGGGTTTCCGCGAGGCTCCTGCCGAGCTCGTCAAAGGAAGCCGATCGACAACCAGGGCACGGCTGCGACGATCAGGGTGCCGATCAGCAGCGCGATCATGTAGCCCACGATCGGCTTCATGCCCTCGTCCGGGTTGATGCGGCTGATGGCGCAGGCGGCATAGTAACCGACGCCGAACGGCGGCGCGAACAGGCCGATGCCCATGGCGAGAACGACCACCATCGCGTAGTGGACGTCGTGCACCCCGACCTGCCGCGCGATCGGGAACAGCAGCGGGCCGAACAGGACGATAGCCGGGATTCCCTCCAGCACGCTGCCGAGGATCACGAAAGTCACGATCGTCACGGCCAGGAAGACGGGGACCCCGCCGGGAAGGCTGGTCATGAATTTGGCCAGAGAGGCAGAAAATCCCGATTGGGTCAGTGCCCAGGCCATGCCTGTCGCCGCGCCGATGATGAGCAGAATCGCGCCTGACAGCGAGGCTGTCTCGACCAGCATCGGATAGATGCGACGCCAGTCGAACTGGCGATAGACGAAGAGACCCGCGCAGGCCGAATAAAGAATGCCGATGGTCGAGACCTCCGTTGCAGTCGCGACGCCTTCGACGACCGCGGTCCGGATCACGAAAGGCAGCGCGATGGCCGGTATCGCGATGACGAAGGCGCGGCCAATCTCCCGGGCCCTCGCCCTTTTGACGTGAGACAGGTCCTCGCGGCGATATCGCCACCAGACCACGGCCGCGAGCATGACCGCGAGCACCACGCCCGGGAGCAACCCGCCAGTGAAGAGCGCCGAGATCGACACGCCGGTCACCGAGCCGATTGTGATCAGGACTAGCGAGGGCGGGATCGTTTCGGTCTGCGCTCCGGTTGCCGCCAGAAGCGCAACGAGGTCACCCGGTTTGGCCCCGCGCTGCCGCATCTCGGGAAACAGCACAGGAGCCACCGCAGCCAAGAGTGGCTTGGCCGAGAACAGCGAAAACGGAAGTAAAGGAGTCGCCAGCACCAGGGTCGTTCACACAAGCCGCAAAGTGACCTGAGCTAAACTTCCCACGGTGGGAAGTTTACCAGGCAGCTCGGCCAACCGCATGCCGCGCGATCTCTACACCGGCGCTATCGACAACTATTACCACTGTGCCACTCCCTGGATCGTACTCGGGATCGCTGCCGATCTCATGAGCGACCCGGGCGCCGTACTGGCTCGCGAGAGCGGCTGAGCCAAACATCTCGCCGGCATCGTCCGCCTGTAGTTGTCCGTTATGGATAATCGGAAGATAGTAGCGCTGCACAGCAATGGCCCTCGTTTAGCAGCAATCATGCGCCCACCTCAGGGCGGGACGCACGTGTCATAAACGACAGGTGCCGTCAAACTGCGAGACCACATCCGCACCACCGGCAGCGTCGGGGACAGTGCTGTCAAGATCGTGGCCAACTACTTGTTCAGCTTCTCGATCTCGGCCGCAGTTACCTTCTCGCCATTGGTAACTGGGCGCGAATCACCGCGCCCTTCCACTGAAAAAGCTGGATAGCAGCCAACCACCCTTGCGACTCTCTGACGATTCGTTCATTTAGCTAGATGGTGCATCCGAATCGCCCACTCCGCGATGCGTGGAAGTCGTCACGACTTACATGGATTTCGGCGGCTTCGCTCGTCGAAGGAGGGCCAGGCTCGATCCTGGCGCGATCTCGGAAAGGAGGTGAAACAGCATGTTTCACTACCCGCACTGTGGCGGCACCCGCCCTGTAAGCGTTCGCGCTTACACACGGTTCCGCCTCGGTAAATGGGAGTGGGTCATCGCCCACTGCCGCGGACTGCCCAGCTAAGCTGAACAGTCCGCATCTCAGTGACTTGGGGCGGTGTCTCATGGGCACCGCCTCCTTTTTTCCGGCGGACCGGATCTACAGAACAACCAAGCACGACCATTCGTTGCAGTAGGCCTGCGTTAAAGTGGCTGTTCGAATTCTTTTCAATGGGTTGGTCGTCGACGAACTGACTGTCGTCGTTTATGGTTAACGGGCCGTTAACCCGCCTTGCCATAGTTCCTCCCCAGATCTGCGACTATTCGAGTCGCGCGAGCAATTCTTAACGAATTACTAGCGTTAGACGCTAGGGAATCAAGCCTTGCGTTTTTTGCAGGTTGTCACAATCCCTCGATTCGGGCCGTCATCAACTGCTTTGATGCGATTCGACCGCTATATATTATGCGGTATGCGACCCTGCTACCCCCAAGCCGTTGGGGGGCGGCGGTCAAAGAATTGTTGCTGCTCTCGGGTCCCTCGCCCTATAGTCGCCTCCGGTCTTGGGGGTAATTTTTCATGCGTCAATTTGCGATTGCGGCGCTCTGCGCCGCGCTGGGCGGCTGTGCTGGCGAAAGTCGCGGAGCTGAAGAAGCAACAGGAAACTGCGGCTGCTGCACCTGCTGCCCCTTAGCCAAAGAGGTCCGCAGTTAAACCAGCCCGACCAATTCGGCGAAGGTCTCGACCACTGATAACCCAGTTGTCCTTGAAGTTGATGCCGAGCTTGGCCATGTCCTTCTGGATCGGCACCCACTTCTCTTTACCGCGAGGAAGGGCTCACCGTCCGCAAACGGCGGGCTCGCCGCAAGGCCGTGGGGACCCGTGCCCCGATGAAGCTGTGCGAGATCAGTCTCGTTCTTTGGGGCGCTTATGGCAAGGACATCCTGCGCAACCCGAGCTCGAACTCGCTGTCTACGATTCGCGACATCAAGGATATGTCTGCAGAATAACTGCGCACAAGCGGCGCGATCTACGAAAATCCTGCGGACATTCTCAAGTATTTGACGGATTTAGTTACGACAATTAGGTGAAGTGACGTGATACAGTCCAAGTTGGACCGGGGCTCCTCCTCTTAGATATCGAACCGGAACGAACTCGTCCGAGTGTGGCGATTGATTTTAGATCGGGCGCTTGGGACGTCGAAGCGATCAGCGAAGATCGGTCCCCTTTTGTTGAGCCCGGCCAGCAGCCAATCGTTTCGAGGATGGAGCTCCTGAGATCAGATGCCACCCAAGCTGCCTGGATTAGCGACACGCCTCCGGAAGGAGCTGCGCGTGAGTCAGGATCTACTGAGGCGCTTCACATGGGAGATCAGATCGATCGACATATGCCTTGACGATCTTCGGTCCTACCAGGCGAATGCGCTCGGCATTACAGGTCCGCAAATGATGATCTTGATGGCACTGACGGAACTGGAAGAAGATGATGGTGTTCCCGTCAACGCTGTCGCGAAGCTGAAATCAGCTTGGCCGGAACTCGTTGTGAACGACTTTTCTGCGTTGAGGAGATAATTGTCGCCTTCGCGCGATGCCTCGGAGAGGTTGTACCACCAGTGCCCACCGGTGGCGCGCTCGCTGGTCGAATATGTGCCAAGCAGGGCGCCATTGTTCGCCTTGAGCCAGCGCTCCTTCTGGTCGTCGTTACCAAACAGGCTGATCGTCTGAGCCGCGCCGACATGCATGACATAGACGAGGCCGGTCGATGCATCGGCCTGTCCGATCCGGTAAGCGGCTTCGGCAAAATCAACATGGCCAAGAGCGAGGCCCCCAAAGCGTGATTCATTCAACACGCCGGTCCAGCCGGCTTCCGCCAATGCCCTCAGATTTTCTCTTGGAAAGCGACTTTCCAGATCATTGCGATCGGCATTGACCTTTACGGTCGCATCAATCGCGGCATCCAGCCGAGAATAGATGTCAGAATCGAACTTGCGAGCAAGATTGTCGTTAGCCATTGGTCATTCTCCCTTGTGTTTCGTCAAACTGCGACAACGGCATGGATGAGCGGTTTCTCGGCGGCGTCGGTTTGCGGCGAACCGCCGAGGTAAAGGGCCTTGATGTCGTCGCGGCTGTGCAATTCGACTGACGAGCCGGACAGCACGCTACGGCCGCTCTCAAGCACGACAGCATGGTCGGCAAAGCGCAGCGCCACCGTCGAATTCTGTTCCGCGACCAGGATTGAAAGCCCCTGCTCGCTGTTCAGCTGCTTCAGCGTCCCTGTCGCAATCGCCATCACGTGGCTGCCCCTCGCTTTACACCTATTCGGCAGCCTGAACGCGTACGGGCGTCCTTGTCTCGAGTTCGCGGACCAGCGGGATCACATGCTTGCCGAAATATTCGACCTCTTCCTGGAAGTGCAGGAACCCGAGCAGGATCAGGTCGGCGCCGGCATGCTTGAGCTCGATGATCCGTTCAGCGACTTGCTGCGGCGTGCCGATCAGGTTCTGACCTTGCCCCCATATGTGGAACGGCCCGCGAGGCAAGAGCTTTTTCAGTCGATTTCACACATTGGGACGGTGCGGTCATATGTCCGGCCTTTGCGCGCGGCACAATATGGCCGCTGGCCTCGATGAGATCCGCGGAACGAGGAGCCAAATCAAGTTTACGCGCTTGAGCGCATTGGGGGCAGTAGCTTCACTCGTTTCGGGATTTCGTCCCAAGGGTTCATCGCCTGTTGTTGCACCTTGCCCTCTGCCGGCCTGCGCCGGTCAGATCATTTTGGTGGTCACTGCGTCACCGCGGTAACCGCCAATGGGTCGGGACGCCGATAACTTCCGCCCTTGTTCAGGAGCGCCCAGATGATCCGCGCTGTCTTATTGGCCTGCGCGACGGCGGCAACCTTGAAGGGCCGTCTGGCAAGAAGGGCCTTCAGCCACGGCCGCGCCCGAGCGTCGTTTCGGACGACCCGCAAGACGGCCGTTGCCCCGACAACGAGGAGAGAGCGGAGTTCCGGATTTCCCATCTTCGATATTCGTCCCAACCGCTCTTTGCCTCCGCTTGAATGAGACCGCGGCGTCAATCCCAGCCAGGCGGCAAAGTGGCGAGCCGACTTGAACCCGCCGGGATCCGGCACAAGCGCCTTGATGGTCGCCGCCGTAATGGCGCCGACGCCAGGGATTGTGGTCAACCGACGCATGTCCTCGTCGCGCTTGGCCTCCACAACGATTGCGCGCTCGAGCCTCTCGATCTGGTCGGCTGAAGCTTCAATCTCGTCGGCAATAGCCATCAGCGCGAAGCGCGCTGCTGCGGGCAGGCGAGCATCTGTCTCATCCCGTATGATTGCGACCAGCGCCTCAACCTTTGCCAGGCCGGCGGTGGCGATGATGCCCAATTCTGCCAGATGCGCGCGCAACGCGTTGACCGCCTGCGTTCGCTGCCGCACTAGAAGAGCGCGGGTCTTCAGCACCATCGCGGCAGCCTGTTGCTCAGCCGTCTTAATCGGCACGAAGCGCATGGTCTTTCGGGTCACCGCTTCGCTGATGGCCTCCGCGTCCGCCGCATCCGTCTTACCACGCTTGACGAAGGGTTTGACATAAGCCGGCGGAATGAGCCGGACCTCATGACCGAGAGCTGCGATCTCGCGTGCCCAATAGTGGGCGCTACCGCATGCTTCCATTCCCACCAGGCATGGTGGCAGCTTCTCAAAGAAACGCAGAACTTCGCTGCGCCGTAGCTTCCGGTTGAACACGGGTGAGCCCTCGGCATCCGCCCCGTGAACCTGGAAAACGTGCTTGGCCAGATCGAGCCCGATGGTGATAACCTGTTTCACGGAACGGTCCCTCCTTTGTGGCGTTCGAACAACGACCACGTTCTAGCACTTTGATGCTGTTGGAGCGGGCCGTTCCACCACATCAAGTTTTATCCAGTCCTGAGTTCGCCCCGGCTGTTGGATTTAGCCGAATGGGCGGTGGTAGCGACGGGAGCTGGTGCGGAGCCATCGGCATAGCGCAGCGCCAGATCCCGTCGCGGGTTGCAGGTGAAGGCAAACTCCGATGGTGTTTTCCATCCGAGTTGCGAGTGAGGTCGCGTATCGTTGTAGTCGGCCCGCCAATGTCCGAGTTCGACGCGGGCCTGGGCCAGCGACGTGAACAGCGTCTCGTTCAACAATTCGTCTCGGAGACGGCCATTGAAGCTTTCGATGAAGGCATTCTGCGTCGGCTTGCCGGGCGCGATGTAATGCCAGGCGACGCGGCTCTGATCGGCCCATGTCAGGATGGCGTTGCTGGTCAATTCGGTGCCGTTGTCGCTGACCACCATTTTGGGCTTGCCGCGCTCGATGATCAGCCGGTCCAGCTCCCGCGCCACCCGGGAGCCCGACAGCGAGGTATCGGCCACCAACGCCAGGCATTCGCGCGTGCACTCGTCGACCACGGTCAGGATGCGGAAGCGGCGGCCATCGGTGAGCTGGTCCGAGACGAAGTCGAGCGACCAGCGGTCATTCGGCGCTATCGGCACCACCATCGGCGCTCGGGTCCCGATCGCCCGCTTGCGGCCGCCACGGCGACGAACCGCGAGCCTCTCTTCCCGGTAGAGCCGGAACAGTTTCTTGTGGTTGACCAGATAGCCCTCCCGCCTGAGCAGAACATGCAGGCGCCGATAGCCGAAGCGACGGCGCTCCTGGGCGAGCGCCCTCATGCGTTGGCGCAGGGCGGCATCATCCGCCCGGGACGTCTGGTATCTGATGGTCATGCGGCAACAGCCGATGGCTTTACACGCCCGCCGTTCGCTCATCCCGTGGGCATCCATGAGATGGGCGACAGCTTTCCGCTTCCCCGCGGGCGTCACCACTTCTTTCCCAGGAGGTCCTTTAACGCAGCATTGTCCAGCATGGCGTCGGCCAAAAGCCGCTTCAGACGCGTGTTCTCATCCTCCAGCGTCCTCAGCCGCTTGGCCTCCGATACCTCCATCCCGCCAAACTTGGCTTTCCATTTGTAGATGCTGGCATCGCTGACGCCGTCCGGCACAGATCGGCAACCGACACGCCAGCTTCGTGCTCCTTCAAAATCCCGATGATCTGCTTCTGTATTCGGTCTGCTTCTGTCAATCCCTTAAGAGCGCGTGCCGCGGGTACCTTGCTTCTGTTCGTGGTCGGCAAAGCCGCCACACGATGGGGTTCGGTTGAATGGTCGGTTCAAGCTCTTCGGCGTAGTCAGCCGCCTGGAGGGCGGACGCCACGACAGATCATACGAACTCGACCATCCCCACGCCCCGCGACGGGCGTCTCTTGGGATGGCGACGGCGTCCTTACGCCACCGCCGTCCATCGGAATTCGGTTCCATCAATCCACATTCGGTGAAGGACGACAGCCATCTTTCTGGCCAGCGCGACCTTCGCACGCTTGCTTCCTTGCCGGTGGGCAACACGCACCGCCCAAGCCTTCATCGGAGACCATCGGGTTGATGGCCTGAGAACAACGTTGGCAGCTTCGAACAGGGCTGTGCGCGTCTCTCCATCTCCGACTTTTGTGATCCGTCCCACCCGATCAACCTCGCCAGATTGGTATCGCCGGGGCGTTAACCCGAGATAGGCACCGACGGATTGAGAATGCAGGAATCGCCTCGGATCGTCCACAGTGGAGCGGAAGGTCAACGCAGAGACCGCGCCGATCCCCGGCATTGTCATCAAGAGCCGACAAGCCGGGTCACTGCGCACGGCCTTCAGAACCAGACGATGCAGTCGGCCGTACTCCCGCATCAGCGCTTCGCGTCCGGCAAGCAGCGGATTCATGATCGCCTCCAGCAAGTCGTCATCGCCGACCAACTCACGAACTCGCGTCGCGAACAGACTCCGCGAGACGACTCCTACTTTGAGACCGAGCGGACGCAGAAGTCCGCGGATGACTTGCTCTGCGGCAGCGATGGAGCGGATGATATGCTTGCGAGCCGCGGCCAGCGTCCGGGCCCTTTGACTGCCGATGCTCTTGACGTGAACAGGCTTGAACCATCCCGTTCTCACCACCTGCGCGATCCCACGGGCGTCATTCCGATCGGTCTTCACCGGCATGGCCGAAAGTGCCGCCTTAACCTGGCGGGCTTCCAAACTGACGGCCGGCAGCCCCAGTTCGATTAGATTTGCGGTCAGCCATTCTGACGTCGGTCCTGCCTCAAGGCCCACCCGTTGAACTTGACCAGCCCATGGTTCGAGGTACTGCACAATCGATGGCGCATCCGCCAAGATGGTTCCCTCCCGGATAAGCTTTCCGGTCTCGTCCACCGCACATACCGCAACGGAATTCAGCGAAACATCGAGGCCGACGTAGATCATGACTTTTCTCCTTCGGATGGAGTTGGTCCATGATCGTCAGCCAAAACGTGCCGCGCAGCAAATAGGTCAGACGATCGGGACCGAATACCCCATCTCTTCCGTAAAGCGGCTGCCTCGGGCGTATTCCCGTTCGTGAAGTACCAGTCGGACACGCGAGCGGCCATGTCGCGGGCGGCGCGCGAAGAGCCGCCCTGGAAGATCTCGGGCAGCGGATCGAGCGGTTTCGGCTTCAGCGAGTACTCGTTGAACCGATAGAAGTCCCCCTTGAGTGTGAAGCTCTCTTCCCTCCAAATCCCGCGCAGAGCATTGATGAACTCCTCCGAACGCCGGTAGCGCTCATCGTGATCGAGCCAGGCTCTCCGATTGCGTGGAATTCACCGCGGAACCAACCGGACACAATATTCACCGCAACGCGCGCGTTGGTAAGCTGGCCGATTGTCGCGATCTGCTTCGCCGCTACGGCGGGATTCCATGGCCCGGGAAGGAGAGCGGCGATCATCTTGAGCTTTTCAGTCGCAGCCAGCAGCGCATGCGAGAAGCTGACCGGCTCGTGCTGCTTGTCGGCTCCTAACCCGCCGTGAATCGGATCTGACTGAGTGCGTAGTCGAAGCCCGCCTTTTCGGCGATCTGAGCAAGCTTCCGGTTGTAGTCGATGTCCCAGCTGGTACGCTGCTCGATCGAAGAAATCACGAGCCCGCCGGATACGTTCGGCACCCAGTAGGCGAATTTGATCGGTTCGTTGTTTACAGACTAGTGGTTTGTCCCTTGAGAATGACACTTACTGCGAGGTAGGCGCGGCCTGAGCGCGCAGCACCATGCGACCACGCCGATCACGACGAACGGGCGCGACACTGCTGTTCAGCCAGCGTTTGCGTTATTGATTTCGAGGAGCTGGAGCGATCTCAGGCCAGATCGTCTCTATGAATTAAGACGCCGCTCAGGAACAACACGAACACAACTGGTCGACGAGCTTGCTCGGAATCGAATGCGTAACGTTGTCGAAGACGTAGTTGCGCATTGTCCGCGCTCCTGAGTGGGACCATCGCCTGATGATCAATCCTCTCAGAGATTGTTCGACCATGCGAGTCCAAGACGAACTATTTTTCGCCACGCGGGGAAAATCAGCTTCCTTTTGTTTAGCGGCGAACGCATCGTTTGTTGCTGTGTGGGTGCAAGCTGATCATTTCCTCGCCGCGCAGAAGGTCATTCAAATCGCCACGGCCGTACGGCGGCATCGGACCATCTGCACCAAATACTGCGGCTTCGGCCGCTGACTGGAATATTCCAATCGCATTCGCCGGCATCTGAGATCACTTGCTCTGCCGAAGAGATCGGAGACATCGAATTCGCATGGTCGGACCGGCTATTGCCGTCCAACATGCAAGCACGCTCGGCACTGGACGCAATCAAACGAACGCCCCAACGGATTCAGCGCAGAATAGGCGGGGTCGAGCGAACGGCAACAAGAGCCTGGACGGCCCGCCCGTTCATCCAACGCCGTCCTTGGCTGACCTAACGACGTTCGCTCCAGCCGAATTGCCTTCCCTGTCGCTCGAAGGCGTAGATCGGATTGATACCGCAATAGGCATATGTGCCAGAGGCGGTAGCCATGCACTGGCTATAGGTTGAGAACTGGCAGTTGCCCGGATATCCCCAGGCTCGGCCCTGCAAGCAATAAACGTCTTGCCGGGCCGGTGGGGTGTACGAATGAACCCGTGAAGCGGCGGTCGAGCCTGATCCAAAGCCGACGAGGATAGGAAGTGTTAGCACTCCGATAGCGAGAACGTAGCGCATGAGATCTCTTGCCTCCGTTAATTCGCTGAAGGATAGAGGATCCGAATAAAGCGGTTTGATCTTAATCAATGGCGGATGGTGGGTCCAGTCGGACTATCGTCAGCAAGACCATCACCCGTGGACAGAGACCCGAGCGGGATACTTGAGCAGGACGTTGGATATAAGGGTGGGGAGCAATGAGAGGGTTGGAGCGGATTATTCGACCCGTCCTCGGTCCTGGGCTAACCCGCCGGCATTTCGAAGCAGCCTTCCAGCGACACCGCCCGGCGAAACGCATCTTTTAACCGCGACTTGGCGCCTTCGCGCAGCAGAACACTCGTACAGCAGTCAAATCTAGGATCGTTTCATTCGCTCTGAGGCGTGTTGCCGGGCACCTATCCTCGACGATCGAAGGCCACAATTGCCTCGCCTCGACTGTTGCGCGGGCACTGCGTCACAAGGACACGACTTCTTTTTCATAGATGATTGTTAAATACTGTGCAGGCATCCATAGATTGCACCAAATTTATTCGCGAGGCTCCAATTCCCTTCGCATATTCTGGTTTAGGAGTGTCGGACCATGTTTGTGAGCATCACCACAGACCAAAGATCCCGCATCAATTCGCTCAGTGAGCTCGGCATATCGAGCGGGTCAAATCCGATCGTCAGCTTGAGCGAATTCACTTACAAGAAAGGTAAGACGATCTACATCGAGAGTGACCCAGCCGAGTACGTCTATCAGGTCAGAAAAGGCGCGGTACGGACTTGCAAGTTACTCCCCGATGGACGCCGTCAGATCGGCGCATTTCATTTGCCAGGTGATATTTTTGGACTCGAGAACGGCGTAGCCCACCGATTCACGGCGGAAGCAATCATCCAAACCACTGTTCGCCTGATCAGGCGGCAACATCTTGAGACGGTGGCCGAGACTGACGCGGTTGTCTGGCGCACTTTGCTCAGCCTGACTACGAATAACTTGCAGCACGCCGAAAACCACATGCTGCTGCTTGGACGCAAAACCGCTCTGGAGCGCGTTGCCGCGTTCTTGCACGAAATGGATGAACGGCTCACGGCTGCTGACGTTATCTCGCTGCCAATGTCTCGGCGTGATATCGCGGATTACCTTGGCCTGACCATCGAGACCGTTTCGCGTGCAGTATCGCAATTGCACAGTGATGGCGTCCTCGATTTCATCGGCAATACTCAACGCGAGATCGTGATTCTGGACCGGCAGCGGCTCGCGAGCGTTGACCTGCAAAGCTAAATCGCGGACGGCGTAAGACCCTTCGGTCGAGGCCAGGATCGCTCGCGCAGCAACTACCGGCTTTCAGACATAAATTGGTCCGCATCTCTGAGGCGCACCAGTCAGCTTTCGAGCACTATTTCCTGAACGCTACGATGTGCCTTCGCACGGTGCCGGTAAGCACCGCCGGATCATACAGACAGTTGAGCCAACCGGTCAGCATTTTGGCAACCCGTCCTTTGGAATAGACGCTCAGCCGTTCTCCAGTTCTACATCGCTGATATGGGGCCCACGTGGTGAATGGTCATTGTTCTGCTTCTCTCCGCGCAACTCAGTAGACCGAAAATCCACGCTCACGAAGAATATTCCCGTGTCGTTGGAGAGCCAGACTGTATTTCTGCGGGATCCAAGACATTCGTTCGAGGCGGCGCGCCATTCAAGGAAAAAAATCAGCTGCGCGAAATGGGTCATCGCAGAGTCGGGGCGGCGAACGCATGACGTGGATACGATCAATGCGTAAAACTGAATGCATTCCATTCGAGAAGCGATTCGCTCCGGCCTGTGCTTGAGGGGATCGCCGCGGGGGCGGTGGAGCGCGAGCGAAACCGCGTTGTCCCGTTCGAAGCGATAAAGCTGCTCAAAGCGGCGGGGTTTGGAGCCTTGCGGGTTCCGGTCAAGTTCGGTGGTCTCGGCGCATCGCTTCGTCAGACCTTCGATCTGCTCGTTGCACTTGCGCCTACGGACTCCAAGGCGCAGAGGACACACTTCGACCTGCTCGAGGACTTACGCCTGAACAAGGATGAGGCCACCAAGCGCGGTGGCTCAGAGCCATCGCGAATAGTGCGATAATCGGAGTCGCGATAACAGAGTTGGGCGTCGGCGCCGGCGATCGCTACCAGCCGGCGGTGACGTCGGACCAAGCCGGATTACAGCTCAATGGCAACAAAACATTGCACGACTGGCACCCTGTACGCCGATCACGTGATCGTAGCGGCTGACCAGAGCGGCAAGCGGATCGACGTACCTCTCGATACCGGCCAGCCCCGCGTTAAGCATTCACGATGACTGGGATGGCTTCGGGCATTTTTACCCCCCCCCACCCGTTCAACGGTTCGATCCGCTTCTTAAAGTTGCGGATATTGGCGATCGTATCTTTGCTCTCGCTATCGACATTGAAACGGCCGCGAAGATTGTCTAACTGCGCGTCCAAATAAATCGAGAGGACATCCGCGATAGCGATATCGTCTATGTGGAGGATTCTTCGCTTTGGCGTGTGTTTAGAGCTGATGTAATCTCCTAGCTTTTCCTCCGCGGCCGCAATCTCATCTGCAGCGCAGCCTGTGCTGACATCCCGGCCGTTGTCTCTGATGATCCAGATTGCCCGGTGAGTGATTTATGCGCTCTTGTTTCGGCGGGCAGCCTTGAGCTGAAGTCGGGCGCCCTTGCTTCTTCGCGGCATAGCTCTCTCATCCGTCCGATATGAGCCAGCGTTGTAAATTCCTTGCCCGCAATCTTCTCGATAACCAGTCGATTACGGTCGCGCTCACGACGCAAACCCGCGACGGTCATTCCTCCCAAAGGAAATGCGACCTTCACAGCATCGGCAAGGCGAAGTGGAGTATCAGGTGTAATTTCAGGTTGCGTTCGACGCGGCATCGACGCCACAGCGGGGCTGTTAAAAACCGAACTAAGATGTCAGCGCCTTATTGAAAGTAAACCTTTCCTTCCTTCGATCGTAGGATTGGCAGTTTCATCGCAAAATTGACGAGACACAGCATAACTTGAAGGAGGGACTGACCGTCACTCGGCTTCCTGACTCTGCTTGCTGCTGGCAGTTCCGCCGCACTCGATATCGATCGTGCCATTCTGGATGAGTGGAATACGTGGAAGAGTAAGCGGGCGCCTTTATCTGAAGGCCTGGAGTTCTGAGATCAGCTTTCAGCCGATCGACGACGTGTGCGCACAGGTCCAGGGAAAAACCAACGAGCAGCGGCGGATCTCGAGACGAAGCTTCGAACCCTCAGCTTTCGGAGAAAGTTTTCTCGGTCTATTCAACAGTCCCGATCAAGGCTGTTGAAATGGCTCGAGCCAGAACTCGGCGGTTTTCTGGATTGCTCACCATTGTCGCGTGGTTGCCTGGAACCGGTACGGCACGAATAGCCCCAGCATCCACGACCCGGTCCCAGCCCTGGTTTGGCAAGTCGCTACTGGGTCGTTTGTCAAATGGTACCCAACGACTGACGAGAGGCTCACTCGCATAGAACTGATGTATTTCAATCGCGAGCGACGGAACGCGATACGATTGTAGCGCGCGGTGAAATGTCGCGGCCCTTTGATACATTGAAACGTCACTGCGAAGATCGTGATCTGGAGCTAACGCTCCTATTTGCTGCGCCTTTTCAAGCAACTCAGAGATGGAACATGGTTCGGTGTCGCGTTCCAGAACCTCGTGATACTCATCGCGCAAGATTCCACAACGATCCAAAACAAATTCTCGCGCCAAATTCTTCAGTGATCCGTTTGAAGAAGCCGCGGGTAGACTGACATCGATGAACGCCATGAATGACACAACTTCATCAACACTCAGTAACTGCTCGGCAATTGCATAAGCCAGGATTGCACCTGATGAGTATCCAGCAAAACGGTATGGGCCACGGGGCTGGATCTGTTTAATCGCAAGAATCACCTCCACGGCCATCGTCTCAAGAGTCGGTGGACGAACGTCATCCAAAGGGGGCCATGGCAGAGCGTAGACCGAGCAGTCTGCATCCATTTCCGCTGCCAAACCGAGGACATACGAACAATCCCCAAAACCTGTGGGGACAAAGAAGAGAGGTGGCTGCAATCCGGTCGCTCGAACGGGAATCACCGCCGTGTTACTGGGCTGCACCTGCAAACGAATCTTCGATGCAAGCTCCTTTAGAACAGGGGCTCGGAAGAGGTCGGTGGCGCTAAAACTCAGCCCAAGATTTAATGCTTGACTGAGCATCTGCACGGCCAAAAGCGAGTGGCCGCCCAGTTCGAAGAAGTGGTCGTTGCGCCCGATGCGCTCGACACCAAGGAGCTCGGCCCAGATCTGCGCCAGCGCCGTCTCGACCGCACCTTGCGGCGAC
>NZ_JADYVW010000026.1:0-51239 GCF_020194135.1 Bradyrhizobium sp. BRP23
GGTTTGGACTCTGATCCTGCAATCCGAGTCCGAGGGGCCTGCCCTCATCTCTTGCGCAGCAAGGCTGCTCGGAAGATGGTCTACATACTCAACCTCCTTCTTCGCGCCGTCATGGCGCACATACCACGGTGCAGCCCAAGGCGGTCGCGCATCCGACTGACGCGCGGCTGCTGCATCGAGCAATCATCAAGCTGGTCGGGCTCGCCAAGCGCAACCGTGTGCCGCTACGCCAGAGCTATTTGCGCTTGGCCAAGCGCGCCGCCATCATGACCGGCCGCTATACCCACGCCCACCAGTTCAAACGCGCCCGGCGGCAGCTCAAGTTCCTGCGGACACGGCTTGGCCGGATCATCCGCGACGTCCGCCGCAAGATTGATGGCGATACGGTACTGGAAGCTCGCTTCGGCCCGTTGCTGGGTTTAGCGCAGCAGGTGCGCAGCCAGGATCAGCATCAGCGCGGTCCGAAGGTCTATGCGTTACATGCTCCGGAGGTTGAGTGCATCGGCAAGGGTAAAGCCCGCGCCCCCTACGAGTTCGGCTGTAAGGTCAGCATCGCCACCCCTGTGACGTCTCCGAAGGGCGGCCAGTTCGTGCTCCATGCCAAGGCGCTGCATGGCAATCCCTTCGATGGGCACACGCTCGGTCCCGTAATCGCCGACATGGAGAAGCTCACCGGGGTGGAGGCTCGCGGTATCCACGTCGACAAAGGATATCGCGGTCACAACCACCCGCAGCGCACCGTCGTCGTCTTCGCCACGGCTCGTTCGGCCGCCAGTTCGTCCTCGGTGGCGTCGGCTTCCAGCTCTTCGAACGTCAGCGCCAACTGCTCCATCAGCCGCGCCGAACGTTCCGACCGTTGCCCATAGATCTGATGTTTCAGCTTGGCGATCTGCAACTGCTGCTGGGCGATCAGCGCTTCGTCTTCCGACGCTTTCGCGCGGGCGACCGCGAGCTCGGCGGCTATCTCCAAACCCTTCGCGCGCTCGACCGCCAGCGCCTCCTTCAGGACGGCAATGTCATCCGGAACAGCGTCGCGGTCGGCATCCATGCGACGCAGTGAATCACAGATTGGACGCGATGGGACTCCCGAAAATGGCAGCAACCGCAGATTTCTTCGCTCAGCCCACACTTTGCGGCCGCCAGCTTAGTTGCGGATTCCGCCAGTCGATGCCCTCCAGCATATAAGCCATCTGCGCCGCTGAGATCGATACCGCGCCGGCCGACGCCGACGGCCAGATGAACTTGCCACGATCAAGGCGCTTGGCGTAGAGCGACATGCCCAGCCCGTCGTGCCAAAGAATCTTGACGAGGTCACCGCGGCGGCCCCGGAAGATATAGAGTTCGCCGGCATGGGATCGCGCTTCAAGCTCTCTTGAACCGTAAGAGCCAGGCTTTGCATGCCGCGACGCATGTCGGTGTGGCCAGTGGCGATCCAAACCCTGACGCCGCTCGGAATCGGGATCATCGTCGCCGCAGCAGCTCAAGTACTCGCTGCAGGGCCTCGCCGTCCACGTCACGGTCAACGCGAACGCGACAGCCGCCGCCAAGCTCGATTTCAATGATTCCAGCCCTTGCGCGCTGCGCAGGCGGTGAAGCCACTGGTTGTGGCGCCTCGCTCGAGATCGGAGCCGCCACGGGCGTGATCTCGACGGGAATGAGAGCTAGCACGGCATCACCGCCCAGTCGACCCTGGCGCGCTTGTCGACGCCAGGTGAACAGCAGGCTGTGAGCCACCCCGTGCCGGCGCGCGACGCCGCAGACCGTCTCGCCAGCCTGCAAGGTCTCTTCGACAAGGCGAACCTTCTCGTCGTAACTCCATCGCCGCCGACGCTCGGCGCCCAACACATTGACTTGCATTCGCCACGTGACCTTAACGCTAGATTTAAGGTCAAATTCTTGGGCCGCCTCTCAAACGACACAAGGCGGCCGCCGCCGGAGGGATACTCTTCTTTGCCATGCCGACAAGAGAATGCGCGGCGCAAGGGCGCCGGAAAGAAGGAAATCCTGCTCTCTCCGATTGCGATCGAGGTCGTGAGGCGGATTGATGCGCTGTTCGAGATTGAACGCTCCATAATGGCAAGAGCCCCGAAGGGCGTCTGAGCGTGCGACAGACGCTGAGCCGCCCCCAGCGGCGCGCATGTGCGATGCCTCGGAAAAGGTCGGAAGGAACGATGCACCTACTGACAAGCGAAAAACGAACACGCGGCTTGTAAGACATAGGCGTCGCGCCATGCGCACGCCGGAAGACGCGAAGCGCATTGGCGACGATGATTTGCCCTCTGAAAAGTCAATCGTATTGTATACTGTACGAATACATTGCGAACCCAAGCCGCTTGGGCGATCGCAATGAGCTGCACCTTGCGTTGCGTGGGAGGCGCCGCTTCAGCATTGTCGTCACGGCGCAAAACTCTGGATAATCGCCCCACACTCTGGAGTACCGGCAACGCGGAGCACTCCGTGTCGAACCGAACACGCGACACGCGGGTCGGCATACTCTCGCTAGAAATAGTAGCCCACACCCAACGTCGCGCCGTTCGTCACCTGGCGCTATGGGTTGGTGGCTGACATTGCGGGTTCGGTTGAGGCGTAGGCGGCTGAAATAAGCTTGTAACAACCGCATGCCCTTTGCTCGAGGCACGAACGTTCTTCAATCCGCAGCACGCCGCGAGTTTTGCGGATCAGTTTTTGTTCTTCGAATCGGATTAGGGTTTCCGTTACCCCAGCGCGGCGCAGTGCCAAGACGGAAGAAAGGTAATCATGCGTAACCGGAAGCACATTAGCATCGAGGGCATCACTCGCCAAACACAGCCAGCACGCGAGCCGTTTCTCCCGATCGTGGCGCACGCCGCACAACCCGCTCTGAGCGCAATGCAAGTCCAACGCATGGACGTACCGGAGAAGATGTTCTCGAATTTCAGAGTGATCATGCATCACGCGTCGCAGATCCTCGACACCAATTCTGTGCGCGCTGCCCGGAAAAAGTACAACAGATTGATGAGTCGCAAGATGCGGTCCGAATAAGAGCGAAGCGCCGATAGCTCCGCAGTGTCCTATCACCGCTGTTTCAAGAACGCTTCCGGCGGCAACTATTCTGAGCGAGACAAGTCCGGACTCTATAAAATAGACATGATCGAGTGGCCTTTTCGGCTCTTGCAGCACCATCCGCTCTTTTAAAACAATCGGCTCGAGGAATTCTCCTATTGCCGCGAGCTCTTGAAGCGAAATCCTCGCCAGAATCTCGTTTTTGAGAAAGCGCCGTGCACTAGAGCGGACGGCACCGGGCCAACGATGTGCATCAGAGGTCCGCGTGAGAACCGCAGCGCTGCGCCCATCAAGCGCGTCGAGGACGGCAAGAACTTGGTCGGCCATGCTGCGGTCCGCCTCTTTGTTAGGAAGATTACTAAGTCAACCGGTTCGACCTTCACGAACTATTGATTCTCAGTCTAGCGAGACGGCACTCCCTCTTCGTGCAATGAGACGCCTTTCGACGAAGAAATCCTGCGACAGAACAGCCTCCGTCGATTCATTCCGACGAACCCCGGTCGCACATACCTGCACCCATCTCCTGGCATATCGTTACTAGAGAGGGAGCTCAGTACATTTTTTGCGTGAGCAACGCTGCTACGCCATGCTGGAACAACCGGCCATGGCAGCATAACTTAAACCAATGGCCTCCGGCAAACCCGGGCCGGTTCACATGTCCTCGCCCATTCTTCAGACAGTTCGCAGTTGCTCGGTGCGCTTGCGCAGAATGTGAGCGCTTGCAAGTAGCGATGCCGTCAGAACAACCGTGATAGTCGACACGGCCGCTATCGTAGGCTCAATCTGGAAGCGAAGATCGTCCCACATGCGGCGTGGCAACGTGACGGCACCTGATCCTGACAGAAACAGGGACACGACCACTTCATCGAATGAGGTGATGAACGCGAACAGCCCGCCGACAAGGATGCCTGGCCGGATCAGCGGCAACGTTATTTGCCAGAACGTACTGCTTGGCGTCGCGCCGAGGCTCAACGCTGCCTGCTCAAGTCTAGGATCGATGCCGGATAGGCTGGCGCTTACGCTGGTGACGACAAACGGCACAGCAAGGCAGGTGTGCGCCAGCATGATCGCCGCCGGCGTGCCGACCAGCCCGTAGCGGGAGAAAGCGTAGTAGATGCCGATCGCAACAACTATCACGGGCACGATCAGTGGCGACAGGATGAGGCCGGCCGCGAGGACCCGAAGCGCCCGCGGCAAGCGGGTGATGCCGACCGCGGCGAGCGTGCCGAGCGTCGTCGACAGCCCCACCACGGCTGTCGCCACCCAGAGGCTGATCCAAGTTGCGCGCAGCCAGTCGACGCTGCCAAAGTAGACGATGTACCATCTGAATCCAAAGCCGGGTGGTGGGAAAGTGAGGTAGTTCGCCGACGAGAAGGACAGGACGAAAACCACTATGATCGGAAAGGCGAGGAACAGCAGGATCAGGCCGACTATCAACGTAGGCAAGAGGCGGAAGGCAGTCATTGGAGGTTCATCCTGAAGGCGCTGCCCACCCCGGGCAGGAGCTGTACAAGGGCGATCAGGCCGAGCGCGGTCGCGAGCAGCACGGTAGATAGCGTCGCCGCATATCCCCAATTGAGCTGGTCGACCTCGTTGGCGATTAGCATCGAGAGGGTGATCTCGCGCGCGTCGCCCACCATGGCGGGCGTAATGTAGAACCCGAGCGCCAGCACGAACACCAGCAGTACGCCGACGGCCACGCCCGGCATGGACAGGGGCAAGATGACCTCTCGGAAGGTGTTCCATGGCGTGGCGCCCAGGCCCGAGGCGGCGAGCGCCAGTGAGGGGTCGATCTGTCGCAGGGCGTTCGCGATCGGCAGGATCATGTACGGCAGCATGATGTGCGTCATAGCGATTTCGGTTGCGAAGGTCGTGTTGAGTAGCCGGATCGGTTCTTCAACCAAACCAAGCGCCAGTAAGGCTTCATTGATCAGACCATGCCGGCCCAGCAGCACCATCCAGGCGTAACTGCGCACCAGCACCGACGTCCAGAACGGCAGCAGGATCACGATCAGAATGAGAGGTGCACTCGAGCGCGCGCGTGACAACGCAAGCGCCACCGGATAAGCCAGCACGAGCGTGCTGAGCGTGACCGAAAACGACGTGCTGAGCGTGATCCAGAAGACCTTGAGGAAGATGACGTCACCCAGCAGCGCCGCATAGTGATCCAGAGACCAGCTAGGATCGTTGAGGCTGCGCAGCAGCATCGATACGACGGGTACGGCATAGAACACCACCATGTAGACCAGCAGCGGCGCGGCAAGCAGCAGCGGAATGATGCATGAGCGCGCACGATTCCACACAGACAATTCTCTTTGGCTTACCGAACGGGCTGAGAATAGTGTTGTGATCGCCTCAGACATAGCTCGCCCTACACAAGGATCGTGTCCGCGACCGACCAAGCAATTTCTGCGCGCTGGCCAACGGCTCGGCGGCGTATGGCCGCACTCGATGCTTCCTTAAGTACTAGAATGGTCCGGTCGTCGGACTTCAGCTGGTAGCGGCAGCGCTCGCCAGCGAACACGGCTTCGGTCACGGTAACACTCATGCGGTTGACGTCTGGTCCGGGTGCGACAAGCCCGTCGGCGAAACGCAAACGCTCGGGCCGGATGGTCAGAGCGACTTCAGCGCCGATTGTCGGACGCAGTGAAGTCACGGCCCGCACCAACACGTCTTCGCACTTGGCCACGACGACGCCGTTCTCCAAACCGCATACGACGGCCGGCAAGAAGTTGGACTGGCCGATGAAGCCCGCCACAAAGCGATTGTTGGGGCGGTCGTAGAGATCCTCCGGACGCCCGATCTGCGCCACTTTGCCATCGTTCATGACGGCGATGCGGTCGGACATGGTGAGCGCCTCGTCCTGATCGTGCGTGACCAAGATGCAGGTGACGCCTAGTTCAGCGTGCAGGCGTCGCATCTCGGACTGCAGATTTTCGCGCAGCTGCTTGTCGAGTGCACCCAGCGGCTCGTCCATCAAAAGCAGCCGCGGCTTGAACACAATCGCCCGCGCTACCGCCACACGCTGCTGCTGACCGCCGGAGAGCTGACGCGGATAGCGCCCGCCATAGTCCGGCAGGTGCACCAACTCGAGTGCCTCCCCCACCAGCCTAGCTCGCTCCGCCTTCGGGACACCGCGCTGCTTCAGCGGAAATCCGATATTTTCGGCTACGGTCAGGTGCGGGAAGAGGGCATAATTTTGGAATACCATGCCGATGTTGCGGCGATAGGGTGGCATGGCGACCACCGAGACCCCGTCAATGGAGATGTCGCCTGCGTTGGGATTCTGAAAGCCCGCGATCATCATGAGCGTCGTGGTCTTGCCCGAGCCGCTAGGGCCCAACAAAGTGAGGAATTCGCCGGAACGAACGTCGATGGACACGCCGGCCACGGCCGCGACACCTCCATAACTCTTCTTCAGATCGGTCAGCGACACCGACGCGCCGCGCATACAACTGCCGTCCTGAGGCAAAGTCAAAGGCATTAACTCACGCTCCATAGAATCTAATAGCTTTTGGGTTTGGCCCTAAGCCCCTCGACACGCTCGGGACGGGCAATCGGCGCATCAGCCCAGCATCCACTTGGTGAACTTGGCTCGAGCCATCTCGCGGTTGTCGGTCCACCAGTCGAAGTCGTAGGGCACGAGTTGCTTCTTGATGTCCGGCGCACTCGGCAGCACCTTTAGGCGCTCGGGTGGGATGTACTTGTTGGACCCTTCGTTGACCGAGCCGTAGGGAATCGCGAGCGCGAAGCGCGCCTGCGGGATCGCCATGGTCGAATAGGCCACGAATTTCATGGCATTCACCTTATTCTTGGCGCCCTTGAGGATGCCCCAAGCATCGCGCATGGCCAGTCCTTGATTCCAGCAAATCGCCACAGGTAGGCCTTGCTCCTGCAACGCCGCCATGCGACCGTTCCAAACCGTGGTCATGACAACCTCCCGGTCCGTCAGCATCTGCGGCGGCTGGGCGCCAGTCTCCCACCACTTGACCACGCTCTTCCTGATCTTGTCGTAGCTTGCCAGTGCCTTGTCGACGTCGAGCGGATAGAGCTTGTCGGCCGGCACCCCGGCTGCCATCAGCGCGCATTCCATCTCGGGATTCATACCAGCCCCGATGCCGTACATGGCCCGATCGCCCGGGAACTTCTTGGTGTCCCAGAAATCCTCCCAGTTTGCAGGTGCGGCACCATTGAACGCGTCGGTGCGGTAGGCCATCACGTTGGCCCACACCAGCATATCCACCCCATATTCGAAGCGGTACTCTTTGCCCACGCCGTCATCGATCAGCGAGTAGTCGATCCTCTCGAAATAGTCGCCGGTCTTCGTCAGCCTCATGATCCCGCTGCGGCTGGTGTGTATGAGATCCCATTCGAGATTGCCCGTATCGACCATCGCCTTGACTTTGGTTGTATCAGCGCTGGGAAACGCGCGAACCTGAATGCCTGTCGCTCTCTCGAATGGCTCGAAATATGCCTTCTGCTGTGCCTCATGCGCCGTGCCACCGTAGTTGGCGACGCGGAGTTCTCCCGAGCCCTTGAGGACATCCGGGACCGTCGTCTGCTCGGGCCAGGCCGGTTGGGCATCTGCCGAGCGGATGATGAAAGGTGTCGCGAGTCCGGCGGTGATCAGGCCGACAGCGCGGCGGCGATTGAGAAGCAGTCGAGAGCGGTCTTTGCGCATGGGCTCGTCCCTCATGAAGTAAAGAAGGTTGTGGCGAAAGTGCTTGTATCGTAGTCAATGCGTATCAGGCTGAGGTCCTGCACCGCCGCATTAGCCCGCTCCATCTCAGGGATGCGCGGCGACTCACGTCGGGCATGGATGAGGTAGTCGCCCTCGCCCATTGCTTCACAGACTCGCCCATGCGCGCGGCGCCCCCGGTCGGATGCACCTCACGAATCAAATTAAGTGAGATTGTCTTGGTATTCCCCCTGCCATTTGGATTGTTTTTTGGAGAGCGCTGAACGCCATCTCGCGCCAAGACTATCAATGCGGGAACAATTGAACAGACGTTTTCTTCGATGCCCTAAATCATTGAGGAATATCGAGCTATGTTTTCTAAAACGAACAACGCAAACGACTGTGCCCTGCGCTTAAAGTACACAAACTTGGTTTTTAGAGCGTGATGGCATTAAGTTCGATAGCCTGAGGTAGTTGGCTCATTCCTCGGAGGTGAAAGCTTCCAGTGCGTGACCGATCGCGGCGCAGACCGCGTCTCGATGAACCATGGCGCATCGATGCGGTCGTGACGCAGGGCCGCCAGGGAGGTCATGGTCTTCCAGCGGCGCCGTGGAGAACCTTGGCCGGAAGTCTGTGCCGCGCGGAGCCCCCGCAGCGGACCCACGTCGGGCCGGGTCCAATCTCGTCGATGAGGGCCGGCCGCTCAGCTTCGACGCGACCTTGATACTTCGCCCGCTAAGCCCAGACTGCGTGCTCTACCGAAACCGCCCTCGGCTTGTGACCGCCCATCCGGCCAGGAGCTCCTCGACCCGCTGCATCCAGCCGACCGATAGCAATACTGATCGCTACCCCAAAACTGCTTGGCGGCCCGATTGCGCGACATCCGCCCTCAACGAGTGACTGCACTCGGCCTCACTTGCCGAGCTATCGCATCGACCAGACCGAGTTGACGCCTGCGCTACCGCCTTGAATCCAGCGCGGCCCTCGCACTGCGTTGACGGTCTCGACTGCAAGGCTCTTGACGAGGCACTTCGCCAATAGCTGTGGTCACGCTGCATCCCAAGCTGTCGACATGCGAATTTTCACGGCCACTTATGGATCAACGCACAGCGGGATCCTGGGGCCGCAGGCGTGAAGAACCGCGTACAGACCAGTGTACGCGCCACTACTGTGGTGGCCTACCTGAGATTATCAGCGACAATACAGAGCAGATCGACTTCCAAAAGAGATTGGCTCAATCGTGCACGAACATAGTGATCAGCGGATCGGAGCCGACCTGACGTGTCGAGTGCCCATGCACTTTCTCATTGAAAGTCGCGCCGGCGGGCAGCGTGTCGGCCGCGTAAAAGCAATCGCCAGGTTTGAAAACGCGCGAGCTCCCATCCTGCAGAGTGATCTCCATTTGCCCTCTAAGAATGAAGACCCATAACGGGCTGCCGGAGCAATGAAAGCTCCAGGCAAAACCCACGGGACTCTGGCGGACCTGATAACCGCTGCACGGAAGTCGTGCCGACAGCTGCATTTGCGACGTGCCTTCGGAGAGATCTATCGTTTCTTCGCGAAAGCGCGCGCGGCCGTCCTTGTCGGTGAACAGGATAATCTTCGTGAAGGCCTTCATGCTTTCCTCGTGATGACTTGGTTAATTATTATGCGCAACGAATGACTGGTAAGGCCCACGATCATCGCTGGCAGCAGGTCGCGTAGCCCAGCGGATCGAAGCACCCTCAACCTTGCGCCACGCCCCAAATCTCCACAGTGGTGTTGGGGCTGTGCATCATGGGCTTTGGTACGAGCGTCATGGGCGGAAGCGCGCCACCCACGCAATCGGCGAGAGTCTTGGCAAAAGCCATCGTTTCGGCCTCAGTACCCGTCGAGGTGAAGTAGCAGACCATAAGCTTCAAATCCGCAGGCCTCCGGCCGAAGGGGCGGAGGAGGTCTTCGATATAGCTCATGGTGAAGCGGGTCTGCGGTATGAGCTGGCCTTCCATAACACACCCACCCGTGTTGCTGTAGGGACGCAAGGGCACCTGTCCACCGAGCCACACAGTATCGCGCAATCGGATGGCTTGGCGGTACGGCCAACCGTGAAAGCCCGCAGGGATCGCCCAGTCCCACACGCGCTTGGGCCAATGGTCCTCGCGCGGGATGTATTTGTCGCGGCCGTTCCACAGTTCGCGCATGGCCATAACTTCGACCTTGGTCAGGGCGCCCTTTGGATTAAGACGGTGGCAGGGAACCACAGTACCGGCCGGCCCAGGCTCGCGAAAGTGGGTCGCCCGCGCCTTGGCGAGCGGCGCCCAGTCCTCGCGCTTTGTGCCGAAATAATAACCCTCCAGCTTGACGCAGTCTTGGAAAGAGGCGCCGAGCGCAGCCAGCGTCTCCGCGTGCCTCTCCATGATGAAGTGGCTCTGGGCCACGCCGTCGTCCGGATGGCGCACAACGCCGTCGGTGTCCTCCGCCGTGCGGTTGGCAACTGCGATGAACTCGCCCGCGCGCAAGCCCGCGGTAATCGCTCGGTCGCCGAACAGCGCCTGCCTCTGCGGTGGCACCGGTCGCGGCACCGCCCGGACATCGGAGTGCGTCCGCCACCCGCGCTGAGCGATGGCCTGTATCTGGATCGTCTGGCCGGAAAACGGCTGCAAGGGTTCAGGCACCGTGCTGATGGCCGGCATGGGGTCTGCCTTGAAGAAGCGGGCCAGTGCCGCGATCACCTCCCAATCATCGCAATCAGCAGTGTAATGCGCTTTGAGTCGGACCACGTCGTCAAGCGTGCAGGATTCGCTGGCGAGCGCCTCCGCCATGTTGGTCACCGCGCCCTCGATCTGCTTGTTGAGGTCGCCCGGATTGAGAATCCGTCCGGCTGTATCGAAGTCAGCCGCGCCGCCGACGAAGCTCAACGCGCCCGCGCTGGCGGACAGATTATGGGTGTCCGCGATCGGCAGATGCCAGATGGTCGATGCAGTCATGTCGTCCCTCATTTCAACTGTAAATCGAAGTCACGGTCGCACCCGTTGAGGCCGCACCACCGCGGAAGCACCGACCAAACGACCAAGAATATTCCGCGGTGCAACGTACACTACTCTCTGTGCTTCAGGCGCGCACGTGCCGGACCATTAGGTCCCGTACCCAGGGCTGATACGATCGAGGCGTCGTTTGAGTGCTGCCCACGTGCGGGAGGCAAAGGTCGGACTCTCGCGATAGCGATTGCTCTGCTCCATCGTGTGCGCGACGACTTCATCGGGCGGCAAGGAAACTTTTTGTCCGCCCTGTGTAGCTGCGATCTGGATGCGGCAGGATTGGTCCAAGTAGTACATATTAAAGAACGCTTCAGCCACGCTACGCCCAACCGTGAGCAAGCCATGATGCTTGAGGATCATTGCGTCCTTGTCGCCGAGATCACGCGCCAGCCGTTCACGCTCCTCCAGGTCATCCGCAATGCCTTCAAAGTCGTGATAGGCAACACGGCCAAAGAGCTCCATCGATATTTGGTTCAACGGCAGCAGCCCTTGGTCCTGCGCTGCCACGGCCATGCCGGCCAGGGTATGTGTGTGCATGACACACTGGGCATTATGGCGATTCATGTGCACGGCTGAATGGATGGTGAATCCTGCGCTATTGATCTCGGACACCTCCGCCTTCTCGACGGCGTGTCCTTCGGGGTCGACGACCACGAGGCTCGAGGCGGTGATTTCATCGAACATCATGCCATACGGATTGAGCAGGAAACGATGTTCCTTGCCAGGCAGACGCGCCGATAAATGAGTGAAGATCAGGTCGTCCATGCCAAAATGGGCTATCAAACGGTAAGCCGCAGCCAGATCGCAGCGGATCTCCCATTCCCGAGTATCAACGGTACGCATGTCTCGTCCTCCCTAATGTCCATCCATTGTGCGCTGCCCCCTAACCCGCTTGGCACGCTTCGGCGAAGGTGGCAGCGCGCAGCAACGTAGCATCGTCGCCTCGCGCGGCGACCAGTTGTAATTCGATAGGCAGGTCCGCAGGACGCCGGCCCACTGGCAGAGTTAGGCAAGGCAAGCGCAGCATCGTCCAAGCTCCGTTGAAGCGGGCGTCGACGGTGTTGCCCAAACCTTCTGGCGCTTTGCCAGCCGCGGCAGGTACCAGGAATACATCGTAATCCCCGAACAGAGTGACTCACGCCAATCGAGCATCATGAGCGCGCGCAAGGCCTTTTTTCGTAGGCGTCCAGTGTCGCGCGCTGCTCATAGTTCTCAAACAAAGAAGCGTGTAAGGGTCTGACTCGTGAGTTGGCGTTGCGCAACTGACGAGCGGCTGCAAGCGCCGTCAATTCCTTCATGAAGGATGTCCGTTGCCAGGCACCCGTGCCGATAACTGAGTGTAGATCAGAACCACGTCATGACAGCCTCAAAGCACAAGCGCGCCGATCAGTAGCCACGCTTCAGGTCGACTACGTTACGCAACGGCTTTCTGTCGAGGAAACGCTGCAGGTTGTCGTTGAAGATCTCCAATGCGCGAGCGTTGTAGTCGCTCAGCCAACCGGCAACATGGGGAGTGACGATGACGTTCGGCATCGTCCATAGAGGACTGTCCACCGGAAGTGGTTCCCGCTCGAATACGTCGAGGAGAGCTCCGGCGATCGTGCCCCCCTGAAGCGCCTCGACGAGCTCGTTTTCCGCAATCACCGAACCGCGAGCGATATTGATCAGAAACGCCGTGCGGCGCATGAGCTGCAGCTCCTTGCGACCGATAAGCCTGGTGGTTTCCGAAACGTGTGGAACAGCAAGGACGACGAAGTCGGAGAGCCCCAGGACCTCGGCGAGCCCCTCCGGCGGGAAAAGCGTGTCGATGCCTGAAACCGGCTGGGTCACATCACGCTTCGAGCCGATCACAGTCATGCCCGCACTCTTGGCTCGGCGAGCGATGGCTGTACCGATCGATCCGAGCCCGACAACACCAAGCGTCCGTTCCGCGAGCGGTGCGATCGATCGTGGACGCCATTCCTTGCGAGATTGCTCCCGCATGAACCGCGGGAAGTCCCAGTGCATCATGGTCATGCCCGCCATGACAAAGTCCGCGATGACTTCGCCGTGCATACCGCGGACATTGGTGACGACGAGGTCGCCGACGCGGTCGCGGATCGATAAGACTGAGTCAACGCCCGCGCTGGCGCATTGGAACCAGCGCAGCCGCCGCGCTTTGTCAAAGATCTCGGCAGGAAAACTGTGGGCGAGGAGAACATCTGCCTCCGCCACGTGCTGATCAAGCGACGCCTGATCTTTCGCGATCAACACGCGAACATGGGAAAAACGCTTGTGAATCGAGGCCGCATAATCATCACCGGCAAAGGCATAGAGGAGGACTGTGACGACATTTTCAGCCGCAGACGTTGATGACATTGTAGTTGGACCTTGATCAAATTTCTTGGATTAAACCCGCGGCATTGCAGGAGCAACAACTGAACCCCGGCATTGTGGCGCCCCATAAACACTATCAGCCACGAGAGTGTGCGGATCGCGTCACGCCACATTGCGCGACAGGACTATCATGGCCACTGTCCTTGAATAGACGTTTTCTTTGATATCGTAAGTCATTGAATATCATTGCTGGTGTTTTCTAAATCGAACACCGCACTCGACAGCGCACGGCCCCGAAGCCGCGCTGATGTTGGTGCCCTGCAACGGGATTGCCAATTTTCGGCCCGACGGATCTCCGATTAGCCTCGGGCGTCGGATCCTGGGCCCCTGGCTACCTCCCGCAAACCGTCCTCATCCTTTACCGCCCTCCTGGTGGGCGGCCGATGGTGTGGGCCAGCCGACACATCGTGATGGCCACGTCATCGATGGCTCGTCGATATCGATTAAGCGCTATGATAAGAGTCTGAAGTTTGCCGCCAGCGTAAGCGGCGTCGTTCGGCCTCAACTGAAGACAGATTCCAGACTATCGGCGCGAGGGAAAACGCCACAATCGATCGGTCAGACGCACAATTACGGCGATTATGGCCCAATGTTGGGGAATTCAGCCTCAAAGCGTGGCTAGAGTTGGCTCATGACGTGCGCGGCGGCAGCCGCCGTTGAAGATGTCGGATGAAGCGCGCCGGAGAGCAAAGCGTTGGAGGGGCCGCCGATGACCGACGGCGCAAATGAAAACATCGGGGCTCGGCTGCGTCACGTCAGGCTGCGCAACGGCCTTTCACAGCGTGCGCTGGCAAGGCGGGCCGGAGTAGTCAACTCAACCATATCTTTGATCGAATCAGGGCAGACAAATCCGTCCGTGGGCGCCTTGAAGCGTATCTTGGAAGCCATTCCGATCAGTTTGGCACAATTTTTTTCGCAACCGGACGAGAGAAGGGAACAGATCTTTTTTAAGAAGAATGACCTGACCGAGATCGGCAAGGGCGGAGTCTCCCTTCTCCAGGTTGGCAGCACCATGGTTGGTCGATCAGTCCAGATTCTGCAGGAGACGTACAAGCCTGGCTCCGACACAGGGAAAGTGTGCCTTACTCATGATGGTGAAGAAGGCGGAATTGTCATTAGTGGACGTTTGGAGGTCACAGTTGACGATCAAAGGCGCGTGCTATGCCCTGGCGACGCTTACTACTTCTCCAGCCGCCGACCACACCGGTTTAGGTGTATCGGCAAAGAAATATGTGAAGTAGTGAGTGCGTGCGCGCCGCCAACGGTCTAGTGAACGAGAGCTGATCAGGCAAGAGTTGATAACGCGCCGTACTGAAGGGGGGTGCGCAAGAGATTTCTAAGGTGTGAGTTTGCTTCGAAACGTGAAGATAGCATCGAGGCGCGGACGACATGTGGATCGCTTCATTGCGATCTTGCGATCCACCAGATTTGGCGAAATAGAAACGGCGCATCTTTGCAGCTATGTGCGCAGTAACCGCCCCAATGCCAGCATCTGAGGCAAAGTGATCGGGTCATTGGCGATACTCGATGCCACCGGGTGTGACGCGAATCGCGCGACCACCATCTCCGCCTTCGGCGCGACATAGAGGCGCTGGCCGTGGATGCCCTTGGCTTCGAAGGCGTCCAGCTCATTGTGGCTCACCCACCACATGCTCCGATACGAATAGCCTGGTAACCACGCGTAGTGGAATTTGTCCGGGTCATCGCCCTTTCGCACCTCGTGCACGACGGAGGCGGGAATGAGCTGCTTTCCGTGCCAGTCGCCTTCGCGACGCATGAGCTCGCCAAAGCGCGCGAGGTCGCGCAGGGTCGCGTTCAGCCCGCCGCCGACCAGCGGCGTGCCAACCGGGTCGACAAGGACGTAGCCATCCTCCTCGCAGCCCAGTGGCGCCCACAGGCGCTCGTGCAGCAGCTGTGCGAACGAGCGGCCGGTCACGCGCGCCATCACCCAAGCCATTACGTCCGTGTTGACGGTCTTATACGCGAACTCGTGGCCGTGTGCCCCCTCCTTCTTCATGGTGCGCAGGTAGTCGCATAATGTCCGCGGCCCGTCGTAACCGACCGGCCGTGGTCGCCCACCACAGGCGCGCGAATACGCCCGAACGCCGGAGCGCTCGTCGTCGTAGATCTCGGTGTATGCCAGACCAGTCTGCATATCCATCACCTGACGCAGCGTGGCATCACCCCAAGCAGTCCCCCGGAGCTCCGGTAGGTAATGTGGGATTGCCTTCCCATCATCGAGCACGCCCTCGTGGACGAGCGCGGCGGCGAGGGTACCAGCGTACGACTTCGTGACCGAGAAGCACGCATGCGCCAACTGTGGCTCGAGCGCCCCGAAGTAGCGCTCATACACAATGCGCCCGCGATGCAGCACCACGATGCCGTCGCAGTAGGTGTCGAACAGCGCCTCGTCGAAGCGGCGGGTGCGGCCGTCCTTATCGGCGAAGGTCAGCGCCTCAATGTTCGCGGCCTTGTCGCTGCGATCGAGCGGCGACGGCCCGCCCCGCCCGCGCCACACGTTGACACTCGCCGCAAGCTCGCGCCTATGCGACAGCGACCAACGGATCTGCGGGAAATCGAAAAACGTGCCGCTCTCGAATGTGATGCACTTGTCTGCTGGCGGCGGCGCACCGCGCATCCAGCAGAGTTCGCGCGGATCGGACGCGCGGCCATCGAGAAAGCGTTTTCCGTCGAATTCGAGAAAGCTCATCGACTACGTCCCTTCCAAAGCGTTTCGAGAAGGACACCCAATTCGAGTTCTCTCATAATCTCTCCCCCATTTGCAGATCAAAGTGCCGTCAACCTTGAGCGACGCCCCAAATCTCCACGGTAGTCTTGGGATTGTGCATCATTGGCTTCAGCACGAGCCGTCATAGGTGGAAGCGCTCCGCCCACGCAATCCGCGAGGGTCTTGGCGAAGGCAATCGTCTCGGTGAAGTAGCAGACCATGAGCTTCAGGTCCGCGAGTGACCGGCCGAACGCCCGCAGGAGGTTCTGGATATAACTCATGGTGACGCGGGTCTGCGGCATGAGCTGCCCCTCCATGACGGAGTGCCCCTTATTGCAGTAAGGCTCCGAGGGCACTTGGCCACCAAGCCACACGGTATTTCGCAACCGGATAGCTTGACGGCAAGGTGTGGGGTAGGTCCAGTCCCAAACGCGTGCGGGCCAATGGTCCTCGCGCGGGATGTATTTGTCGCAGCCGTTGCGCAGCTCGCGCATGGCCAGGACCTCGACCTTGGTCAAGGCGCCCTTTGGATTGAGCCGGTGGCAGGGGACCACGGTCCCGGCGGGACCCGGCTCGCGAAAATGACTCGCCCGCGCCTTGGAAAGCGGCGCCCATTGCTCGCGTGTGTTGCCGAAGTAGTAACCCTCCAGTTTGACGCAATCCTGAAAGGAGGCGCCGAGTGCGGCCAGTGTCTCCGCGTGTTTCTCTATGATGAAGTGGCTCTGAGCCACGCCGTCATCTGGCTGTCCCACCACGCCGTCTACATCCTCGGCTGCGCGGTTCGCAACGGCAATGAACTCGCCCGCGCAAGCCCCCAGGGACCGCTCGCTCACCGAATAGCGCTTGCCTCTGAGGCGGTACGGGGCGCGGGAGCGCTCGGACTTCGGGATGCGTCCGCCAGCCGCGCTGGGCAATAGCTTGAATTTGTATAGTTTGGCCGGAGAAGGGCTGCAAGGGCTCCGGGATCGTACTGATCGCTGGCATGGGTCCGCCTTAAAGAAACGGGCCAGCGCCGCAATCACCTCCCAATCGTCGCGTTCGGCGGTGTAGTGCGCCTTTAGCCGCACCACGTCGTCGAACGTGCAGGCTTCGCTAGCAAGTGCCTCTGCCAAGTTCGCCATCGTGCCTTCGATCTGCTTGTCGAAGTCATCCGGATTGCGAATCCGTCCCGCCGCGTCAAAATCACCTGCGCCGCCAACGAAACTCAATGCGCCTGCGCTACCCGACAAACAGTGGGTATGCGCAATTGGCAGAGTCCAGATGAGAGGCGCTCTCGTTACCATATATCTGCAACCGGTTTCGCCTGCGACGTTGACGCTTTGGCGAATTAGCTCGCCGTAGTAACAGCAGGTTACCTTCGTCCTCAACGTTGAAAAGACGTTTTCTTTAGCCTAGCAACTCGTTGAAAACTCAAGGTAGCGTTTCATAAATCGAACATCGCACTCGTTCACAAGCTTTGGCCTATCCGAAGATTGACGTGCCAGAATCCTCGACGGTCGTGGACTAACGGTCAGCCGATTTCGGCTAACCGTGACAAATCCTGAACATGGGAGTTCACTGTCATTGTTGCCCAAAGCTCTTGGCGGAAGTCTTCGGCTGAGGTCAGCGCTTGCCGTCTAAATCAGCAAACCAGAGCGGGATGAGGGTAGGTTGAAGGTTTTGGAATCCGAATCGGCTTTTCTGAATAATCGTGCTGGTGGGAAGAAGGCGAGCATGGTGGGCAAGCCTTTCCTCTGCATCTTCGCAAGCCTGTCGTGACCGCAATCGAGGGCGGGATGTCCCGCATTAGGCCGCCAAGCATCGGAACTGCGAACAGAACAGCAATCAGCTGGATCATTTAGTCGAGGAGACCGGCAGCGTCGCGCCGGGCCAGACGGACGGTCACAAGCCGAAGGCAAATTTGGGGAGACAACGGTCTAGCTGTCACAACGGATTAAGGACGTCGACACACCGAACGCGAGCTCGTTCGCGATCTTGCCGAACGCACCTGAACGCTACCACCTCTAGTTGCGGGCCTTCGCGCATGCTCAGGAGCCCAACGTCAGCGGCGTGGTGGCAAACGAACGCGAGCGCTTCCGCAGTCGCGTGGAGACGAGCTTAATAGACGAAGTATTGAGGTTGATCCTCGCCAAAACTCCGCGCAGTCGCTGAATGAACATGACTACGCGCCCGCGCTGATCGGAAGCCAACTCCGCAGCTTGCGATATTCGGCAATTGCCGCCTCTACGCGCCGGAGCCCCTCCGCACTGTCCGCTAAAGCGCAATACTCATCCTCATGCTCGGAATTTGGAGCACTGGCCTGGAAAAGTCGATAAAGTTCCGACTGGATTCTCAGTCCTCGCAATCGACCGTGATCCCAGGCAAACCCGTAGCAGTTGAAGCGCACGGCTCACGTGGCCCCTTCGTGAAGCTACCCTCGCAAGAACAACAGCGGTGTCGCCGACCCATTGGTAACCCTCTGGACCGTGCGCGCCGAAAACTACGACCAAAACCTATCAAGAATTGCTGCCTAGCTTCCAAATAGCAATCAGAAAAGTCGGTCCAGCCGTCTGCTTCGCAATGCAAACTCAGCGCCGCCCTATTTCACCTAATGGCTCAGTCAGGCGGCGACCGATCGTGAATGATCGGACCCGACGCACACGAGCGTTCCCCTCTAGTATTGGCAGATACAAGACCGGCGCTGCTAGCAAGCAGAAGGCCAGCGCAACGGGCCTACGACGCTCCCTATCCGGATGGCAGCCCGCTCAACTCGATTGGGCCGCCAGTGATGGCGCGGATTGCGGACTCAGCAACGTGACGCAAAGTCCCTTACAGGACGGAGGCCAACGTCATTCGGCAAAGGGTCGTAATATCGTAGACAGGCAGACCCGTTATCCGGCGGACCGCCGGCGCCGTCAGTGGCATTCCCGTGCACTCGAACAAAAATACCGCAATATCAGGATGTGAGTCCCGGAGTTGAGTGGTGCAGGCGACGACATCCCTTTCGATTTCCGCGATATCGGTCCGCGGCGGCGGTCGCATATTCTCATTTCGCACGAGTGAGCTGTTTTCGATTCCCCCTATGACCACCCTCGCCCGCGCAGCCGGGTCGTCGATCCCGAGCATGTCCTCGCTTAAGTGCTTCGGCTGAGCGACGACAACCGCGAGCTTAGCGGCGGCCGGCAATTGGCGGAGTAGAGCCGGCAGGAGCAGTAGGCTCGACGTAACGACCGGTACGTCCACCGCCGCGGCCACAGCCGCTTGATGTCGGATGAAGTAGCCACAGTTGGAGCTTATTGCAACAGCGCCCCTCTCGACTAAGCGCTTCGCCGCCGCCACGCAGGCAGGCTCCAGCTCTGGCGCGCCAGGAATAACGATATCAGCCCATGCACCAATAACTGTTTCTGAAATGATGGGAAGATCGAAAGTAGCTGAACTCATTAAGGAGCCGCGTAGCGGCGCTGGCGTGTTGGCATCGGTCGTCATTCCCCGTTCCAAATTCAGAATTCCGAGAGAGCGCGGGATTTGCAATGCCATTTATGACTCCGCTAACTTTATGACAGATGATTGCTTGAGCTTAGCGCGATCCTAAGCTGAAATCCCGCAATTTGTTCAGCTTCGCGCAGCAATTCCATGCTCGAACAATGGAAGTACATACTTTTCGCACGATTAGATCTGTTGCGGGAGCTCAGAGATCACCACGTTCGATGGTTGGACCGGATCGCTCAGCTGGCGATTCCGCGAAGCTGGCGGCGGAATGACCGCATAGCGGGGGCGATCGTTTTCAAGTCCCATCAATGCACCGACGCTCGGCGGCCGCGCGTGTTCTATTCGAGCAGGAGTGCGCCGACCAGAAGCGGGATGGCATTTGCCGAGCACCGCCACCTACGCTCAATCACGCCGCTCACGCGTTTGCGAGAAACGCAGCGAACTTGAACAATATTTGGCGCAGTGGATCGGCAATGCAGCATCATCGCGTTTCGCCGCATCGGCGTAGCGGAATCAACCTACGAGCACGACCGGTCCAGCTCGACAGGTTTCCACACCGAGACTGAGGGCCTCGAGTTGAAGCACCCATCTAGCGCACGCCTGGCTACGATTGCGCCGGGCATGCGCGTCTGCTTCGAGGGAGCACTACTAGCGACTGGCTAGTCCATCAGAGAAGAAGGCGGGAAGCATGGGGCTGCCCGCCGGTTGGTACCGCCGAGATGCTATACAGTCGCGGCGCTGACGGCTGCGTGCCAAGGTATTATGCGCGATACAGCGTATGTGGCGTACGGCTAAGCACCTCCGCGCCGCGTCCCGTTACCAATACGGTCTCGCTACAACCAATCATATAACCGTCCTCTCCAAGGAGAATCATTGGCATGTGAACGGTCATGTTGGCCTGAAGGATCTCGGTTGCGCCGGGCTCCAAGCTGATGTTGCCGCGTTCATTCCAGGGGGCGCCGGTTTGGTAACCCACCCGATGATTGAGCGCTTGCGGTCGACCAGAACGCTCGATCACTTTGCGCGCGGCGGTGTCCACTTCGCCAGCTGTCACGCCTGGCTTGATTACGGCGATCGCGGCTTCAAGTGCCTCTTCCGCCAACGCATGCAAGCGTTCCGACTCAGGGTGTCGGCCGAGTACAGCGCCGCGGACCAGTGCTCCGGCGTATCCTTGTTTTACACCGCCGAGTTCTACCATTGCAGGTTCGTTGTTACCCATTGGATGGCGTGTAAGCCTAGTATGTGGCAATTTCGTCCGCTCACCGAACCCGATTGAGACCAGCCTCACGTCCTCACCACCGGCTTTTCTGACTTCGCTCTGGATGGCTACGGCCATCTCCGTTTCGGTGATGCCTTCCCTAAGCGACTGCTGAAATGCACGCACCGCCACATCGGTCATAGTCATCGCATCGCGCATTGCACTGATTTCGAGGTCGCTTTTCACGGCCATCACCGACGGGACCAGACAAGAAGCATCGACGACGTTCATGTTCGGAAGGCGCGCCTGAAGTGCACTTACATCTGCAGGTGCAAGATTCCAACAGCCCAGTTCGAACCCGATTCTCTTGCCTGCCAGGCCCAGCTGGCGGAGAACATCGGCGCACACTCTGGCGAAGTCAGGCTGCTCCGTGTAACCAACAATCTCGTCGATACAGCTTTCGGCACGTACGCCATTGAGCTCGAACTCGCGCACGACATATGTTGGCGCTCTTCCTGGCACGAAGATCAGCGGAAACGGCATGAAGTACGCGCCCATCCCATCGTATCCGCTAAGATACTTGAGATGGCCGTGGGCAGTGACCACGAGCGCGTCAAGCTCAGCTCTGGCCACCGCTTCAAGCACATTCTTCTGCCGCCGCTCATACTCTGATTTCTGAAACGGGGCATTGGTGAAAGGAATTGCTTTAAGTGCGGTCATGGATCGTTCCTTTTAGTAACCACAGACGTTCATTCTAAGCTTGCGCTAGTCCGTCAACCACTCAACATCCGCCCCTTGCCTCGTAGTTCGGCATAGCGAAGCCATCGGATGGCCACTCCAGGAGTCTTTGCCAATCGCATGCTCGCTGAGGTCCAGCGATAGAAGTGAGCCGTCAGGGTCGGATGGGCACTTGACGCGAGACATCACTGGACTTGGCTTTTCGGCAAACAGCTAGTGTCCAGATGTACACCCCTCAAGTGCCTGTCGATGCACCAAGTGCGCTCTCCAAAGAACCATCTCGTTCCAATCCGGTTTTTGGGGATAAAAGTATTGCTTGGTGGCCCTCCGTATCTGCCGCCCGAGTTCCGAATCAATCGCGTCCGGTCTGTATCTGAACAGCCAGTGTTCATCACGCAGTATCGTCGAACCAGTGTAGGTTCCATATTCGAGGGCAACGTAGGTGTGACGATCGCCCAAAATCCGCTGCCAGTATTCGTCTTGCGTGCCGTGCAAGTTGACCGAGGAGGACGTTCCTAGATCGGGCAAGGTTACTGAGGGCCCGAAGATTTTTGCTGCTCGCTCGTACCCCCTTAACCCGGACGGTTGCTCGCATTGCAACTCCCCGTAGCCATAAGGACCGAGCCCGGTATGGTAATCGATGATGATGACATTATCGCGGGCTGCCACGTCAAAGTCGGCTACTATTTTCTCGAGGGTTCGTCGCGCTTCGGTAGGCTCGCTTCCGCCGTAAAACAGGCCACCGGGCCTGGTGTACTGACCACGCGACCTCGCTGAACGGTAAACCTCTTCCCCATGCAACTTGCGATATTCGGCTATCACAGCTTCAGCGCGCCGGAGCCCCTCCTCTGTTCTGTCCGCAGGAACGCAGTACTGATCCAACTCCTCATACTCGGGATTTGCAGGCGCCGGTTTTGAAAAGTCAATAAAGTTACGATTGAGGTCGCATCCCTCTGCAGTAGACCTGCGATCCCAGGCAAAGCCGTAGCAGTTCAGCGCATGGACGAAGAGCACAGCCGTCGAGGGCGGAAGCTCCTCGTGCAACTTTGCCTGCAAAAACAGCAGCTGCGCTGCCGAGCCATGGTAACCCTCTGGACCGTGCGTGCCGGAGACCAGGACCAAGAGCTTCTTTGCATCTGAGGGGCCGAAATATGCCGCATCGGTAAAGAGAGCCTCGCGAGATGGTCCCTTTGCACTGCACTGATACGCCTTCGACTTCGGTGCCGCTGACAAAAATTTCTGCCTGGCCTCCAGATAGGTGTCAGAGAAATTGACCGCAGCAATTTGCTTCACAACGTCAAAGTTCACGCCGCCTTACCTCCACAGTCAATTCGTCCGATGGGGACGAATTGTCCAAACTTACCGTGACCTATCCTGATTGACCGGGACGCGACCCACAGGGCCACCGCGGCGCAATTTCAAATCGGCGCATCGATCAGGTTGTCTACCCTTTAGTAAAGGCTATCGGGTCTCCAAGCCGAATTTCTGCAATGTAAAGCCTTATATTCCAGAAATTCTGCGGCCTACCGGGGACACGAAGCCTTTTCTACTCTAGGCGCTCTAAACAGACCAGACTGCGCTGAACCGGCCCGGGTTTGCCGGAGGCTCCACCTCCTGAGAGATGGAGCCATGACAAGCAGGACGACGAACAAGTTCTCACCCGAGGTCCGGGCCCGACGGGTCCGGATGGTTTTGGATCACGCCAGCGAGCATCCTGTCACTGGGCGGTGAATACTCCCCAAATATGGGCATCGAAAATTCCCTAGCTGGCATCCCAGCCTGAAGGGGCCGCGGCGCGGAGGCCCCACATACCGGAGCGCTGCGGCCCCTTCAGGCTTTCCGCATCCGATCCTGTCCCCGAAGTGATTCGGGGGCGGAACGGATGATCCAGCTTGGAGATCTCATCGTGATTTTGGACCTTCACCGTCAGGGCTTGTCGATCAGCGCGATTGCCCGGCGCACGGGGCGCGACCCGAAAACGATCCGCAAATACATTGCGCGGGGTCTCGAGCCACCCGCCTATGGCCCTCGGCCGGCTGGCCGGCCGAGCAAGCTCGCACCCTATCTCGACTATCTGCGAGAGCGCATCGCCGCCTTCCCGGACTTGAGTGCTGTCCGGCTGACCCGAGAGCTTCGGGAGCGCGGCTATACCGGCGCCTATACAGCCGTAAAGCGGTTCGCGGCGGCGATCCGTCCCGATAACGCACCTAAGCCCTTCGAAGTACGGTTCGAAACCCCGGCTGGCCAGCAAGCGCAAGTCGACTTTGCTCGCTTCGTGACCATCTTCACCGACGAGCCCGATGTGACACGGATCATTTGGCTGTTCTCGATGGTGCTCGGGCATTCGCGCTTCATCTTCGCCCGCTTCGTCATGCATCAGGACCTGCAGACGCTGCTGCGCTGCCACATGCAGGCTTTTGCGGTCATCGGCGGCGTGCCGATCGAGATCCTTTACGACCGCATGAAGACGGCCGTGACGGGCGAGGACGGCGATGGACACATCGTCTATAACCGGTCGCTGCTGGCGCTCGCACAACATTACGGCTTCCATCCGAGGGCCTGCCGGCCGTACCGCGCCAAGACCAAGGGCAAGGTCGAGCGTCCGTTCAGCTACATCCGGCAGGACTTCTTCCTCGCTCGCAGCTTTTGCAATCTCGACGATCTCAACACCCAGCTCGACGACTGGCTGGCCAACGTCGCCAACGTGCGCGTACACGGCACCACGCAGAAAGTCGTTGCCGAGGCGTTTGCCGCCGAGAGACCCGAGCTGCAGGCGTTGCCAGCGGGGCCGTTCGACGCGCTGCTCAAACTCGAGCGCCGTGTCAGCCACGACGGGCTCGTGTCGATTGGTGGCAACTATTACAGCGTCCCGGACCGCACGCGCCGCATTGTCGAGGTGCAGCAATTGCCCGATGTAATCCGCATTCTCGATCAAGGCGAAATCGTCGCCGTCCATCCCGTTCTGGAAGGCCGCCGGCGAACTCGCGTCGCACCCGAGCATCGCCAGGCGGTCAACCGGTCCAGGTCGCGACCTGGCGTGTCCGAAGCCCTCGTCGGTCGGGCCGGCGATCACATCCCACGACGGTCGCTCGAGTTTTACCAAGCTGTCGGCAAACGGCTCGCCCAATCGGGAGGCCGGCCATGACCATCCACACGCAGCCGGCAGCGATCGACAGCGTCAAGAAAAGCCTGGTCGCACTCAAGATGCCACGTGCGCTGGAAATACTGGACACCACGCTGCGGCGAATCGAACAGGGTGAGGTAACCTGGATTGAGGCGCTCGATCAGCTGCTTATCGAGGAGCTGACGCTGCGCGACAATCGCCGTGTCAGTACCGCGCTGAGAATGTCTCGTCTGACCACCGTCAAAACGCTCGCCGGCTTCGACTTCGCGTTCCAGCCCTCGCTCGATCGCAATCGCATCCTGGCGCTTGCCGAATTGAAGTTCATCGACCGCGCCGAGGTGGTCCATCTGCTTGGGCCGCCCGGCACCGGCAAGAGCCATCTCGCGACAGCACTCGCGGTCGAGGCCGTGAAGGCGGGAAAGAGCGTCGCGTTCGCCACGCTCGCCGACATCGTCACCACCCTCGCAAAAGCCGAACGCGAAGGCACTTTGCGCGAGCGCCTGCGGTTCCTCGCCCGCGCCTCCCTCCTTGTCGTCGACGAGATCGGTTACCTCCCGGTCGTGCCCGGCGGCGGCAATCTGTTCTTCCAGTTGGTCAACGCCCGCTATGAAAAGGGCGCGATGATCCTCACTTCGAACCGCGGCTTTGCTGAATGGGGCGAGGTCTTTGGTGATGCCGTCGTCGCCACAGCATTGCTTGATCGCCTGCTTCACCACTCCGTTGTTATCCAAATCGAGGGATCGAGCTATCGGCTCCGCCAGCACGCCGCCCTCGTCCCGGAAAACGTCCGCTCGCGCCCGCTCACAAACCCGCCGCAGCCCAAGCGCCGCGGCCGCCCGCCTGGAAGGACCAATGACGATCCCGATAGCGGCTGATCCCCGAACCACAATCGCCGTCACCTAGGGAAATTTGGAAGCCCATTCTCACGGAAAGTTCGCTGCCCGTTGACACGCATCCCTCGCGCTGGGCCGCGGTGACCTCGATTGCGGCCAAGTTTGGCTGTACGCCCCAGACGCTGCATGAGTGGGTCAAGAAAGCCGAGGTCGACAGCGGGCAGCGGGCCGGCGTTCCGCGCCGATACCGCCGAGAAGCTGCTAGCCGGGGGAGAACCGAGAGCTTCGGCAGGCCAACGAGATCCTGCGCAAGGCCACCGCTTATTTTGCGATGGCGGAGCTCGACCGCCGGTCCAAGCCATGATCGCCTTCATTGACGATCATCGAGGGGCGCATGGTGCCGAGCCGATCTGCAAGGTGTTGCCGATCGCCCCCCGACCTATCACGCCCATGTGGCCAAACGGCGCGATCCCGCCAAGCTGTCAACGCGGTGTCTCGTTGGACTTCTCACGGCCCGGCAAGCCAACCGACAACGCGTTCATCGAGGCCTTCAATGGGCGCTTCCGAGCCGAATGCCTCAACGCCCACTGCTTCCAGTCCCTTGCGGATGCCCAGGAAAACGTGGAGACTTGGCGCAGATAGCGTAACGAAGAACGGCCCCACGGGGCGATCGGCAATCGGCCGCCGATTTTGCTGCAAAACCACGTCGGCGCATCCAGCTCGCCAACGGGATCAGAGCGCAAAACTTTAGTTCTGGCTGCTCCAAACTTCGGTCTCGCTACAAGTGCGCCGAGGCCCTAACCGCCGCTGGATGAAAACTCAGTGGCGGGTCAGCGGGGAACAAGAGCGCCTTCAATCTTCAAACCTCAGGTTCAAGGCGTGGTCTCTTGGAGCGCGTTCGGAACTATCGTCCTCGACCTCCACCAAGTGATGTAGAGAACAATTAGCCAAGCTACAGGCAGAAGCATCAGCATCGATGCTATTGCCGCAATCGTCGGATCGATCTCATGGCGTATGTTTTCCCACATCTTCAATGGGAGAGTGCGGATCGCAAATCCGCTGACCAGAGACGTTTTGACAACCTCATCAAAAGAGTGAAGGAAGGCAAACAGGGCCCCGCCGATGACGCCTGGCCGGACCAGCGGCAGCGTCACTTTCGTAAAGGTCTGCAGCGGATTGGCCCGCATGCTCTTCGCCGCCAGCTCCAAGCGCCGGTCGAAATTTGCTAGCGTCGCTGAGACGATTACGACGACATAGGCTGTAGCACCGATGCTATGTGTCAGGACGATGCCGACTTGTGTGCCGATGAGGCCAAGCTTGAGCAAGCCGAGGTACGCGGCGATGCCGACAATGATGCTCGGAATGGTAATGGGAGTGAGGAGCGCCATTGTCGAGATACTACGTAGCGTCGAAGAGGCGCGACTAAGGCCATAGGCTGCAAGCGTACCAACAACAGTCGAGAGAAGGGCGACGGCGATACCGATCTGGATGCTGGTCCATGCAGCGTCGGTCCAGGACGGATTGTCAAAGAAGCTTTGGTACCAATGGAGCGAAAGGGCTGCCGGCGGAAATTGTAGTGATGGTCCTGCGCTAAACGACATGACGATGACGACAAGGCTCGGAAAGAGCAGGTAGAACATGACAAGCGCGACGAAAGACGCACCAATTATCCTCCATAGATGCTTGCTGCCAACGGCTTGGTAGAGCGTAGCCGCCCAACGCTTTGCCCGATACAGGGTAGCAAGCTCTTCGAAGTAGCGGATCGACGGACTGAATGAGGGTAGCCAATTCTGCTGCGGAGACTTCCATCTTTTTGTCGCGGCTCGACCTTGAGCACCAGAAAGGTCCAGCCCAAAAATGGCAAGCATGACCACGGCAAGCCCCAGGAGGATGAAAGCTGAGGCGGCAATACGCCCCAAGTCCAGAGAGGTTTCGACCTGAGTTGCAATGAAAGTCGATAGCATGGCGTCGCCCAACCCGCCCAGGGCGGCGGGCGTTATATAGAAGCCAAGACAGAGGACGAAGACCAGCAGCGAGCCGCTGCGGACGCCCGGCAGACTAAGCGGAAAGAATACGCGCCAGAAAGCGGCAAACGGATGGGCACCCATGCTACGGGCAGCGGCAGTGAGGGACTTATCAATGCCTAGCATGACACTGACCAGAGGGAGAACCATGACAGGAAGCATGATGTGGACCATGCCGATGTAGACAGCCATGCGGTTGTAGATGAGCGATATGGGGCTAGAGATGAGTCCGAGGTCGAGCAGTAGATTGTTGATCAAGCCGCCATCGCCAAGAATTATGATCCACGCGTAGGTGCGCACCAGAAAGCTGGTAAGATAGGGAATGACCACGAGCGCGAGAAGTACCGTACGCAAGCCCTTCGAGGCAGCTGCGATTAGATAAGCCATCGGATAGCCAATGATTACGCACATGGACGTAGCCACGACGCTTACCTCGACGGTCTGCAGGAGCACGCGCACATTCGCCCCGCGACTGAAGAACGCCTCGTAGTTGGCAAGCGAGAAGGCCGGCGCATTGAGGCTGGTCAGAAATAGCAGAACGGCCGGTATACCAAAAACCGCGAGCAAAATGGCAAAAGCCGGAACGGTAAGCGCAATGGTTATCTGGCCAAGCTTGTGGAGCATGTTGATTAGCCTTATTCTCTTGTCGTATTCGCTCTGGTCCTAGGCTCTGACGAACCGTACATCGGAGCGAAGCCATTCAAGCCGCGCCTCTTCGCCCGGCTGGAGAGCCCGTCGCCCCGATGCAACGTGCTCGCGCACGACAAGCACTGTGCTAGCGACGCGCACATGGTATTTCCTCAGCGGGCCAGCATAGATCATGTTGTCCACGGTTCCCTTGACGGACTGACACTGGTCCGCATCGACGCGCTTCGGCGCGTCAAGTGGGGCGACGCAGATTCGCTCTGGCCGAATCATAGGAATAGTGCCCTCCGGCTGCGGGGCGTCGGATTCGATCATAAAACCAGCCTTATCAAGGATATTCGCCTCGCCCAGAAACTTCGCCACGAACTTCGTGGTGGGCCGGTCGTAGATGGCCTCCGGCGTGTCAGTTTGCTCGATCCGACCGGCTTGCATGACAACGACACGGTCCGACAGCGTCAACGCCTCGTCTTGATCGTGCGTAACGCAGACAGTAGTGATGCCAAACTCTTTGTGCAGGCTCTTGATTTCGGTCTGCATTTGCTCGCGCAGGTTGCGATCAAGCGCGCCGAGCGGCTCGTCGAGCAGAAGAATCGGTGGATCGGCTATCAGCGCGCGAGCAAGTGCCACTCGCTGTTGCTGCCCCCCGCTCAGTTGCGACGGCATACGGTTGTCCAATCCATTGAGATGCACACGCGCTAGAATCCGATCGACGCGCTTTGCCCTCTCGGCAACTATCACGCCGCGCATTTCGAGCGGAAATTCAAGATTTCGGCGCACGGTGAGGTGCGGGAACAGCGCGTAGCTCTGGAAGACAATACCCTGATCGCGTCGGTAGGAAGGAACAGCGGCGACGGATTTTCCAGCGATAAAGATGTTGCCCTGATTTGGTGTCTGAAAGCCAGCGAGCAGCATTAGGGCTGTCGTCTTGCCCGAGCCGCTAGGACCAAGAATTGTCAGGAACTCGCCGCGGCGAACGCTCAATGAGAGGTCCTTGACTGCGGTAACTGATCCGTACGTCTTCGTGACGTTCCGAAATTCGATCTGAGCGAAGTGCACGTCTTTCTCCATCGCTTCATTGCCGGCAATGGGAACGAGAGGCGCATTCGCCGGCCCATCAACTAGATCTTGATTGTCGAAACGGTTAGGCATGCTGGCTCCATCAACATGGAAAGCGGCATAGCGATCGACGAGGTCCGTCGTCGCCATGCCACATAGCCTCAAAGAGATCCAGAATTAGCTAAGGATCCACTCGTTCCAGCGTTCGCGGAGCCTGTCGGAATTGGTTTTCCCGTCGGCCCCTCGCTCGCTGTACCACTTCCCGTTCATGACGATGCCACTGGCCAAGTAGTCAGGATGGCTAGGAAGCTTACGGGCAAGCTCCTCAGGCAGGAGCTTGAATGCGTTCCGATTGGTAGGACCTTCCGGCCAAAGCTTTGCCAAAGCAGCCTGGCGCTCGGCGCGGGTAGCGAATTCAATAAACTTTTGAGCCTTCGCGGCATTGGGGCTGCCCTTTGGGATGACCCAACTGTCCCACTGCAGCTTGGATTGACTACGGTTCATCTCCATAGGCGCGCCCCGGGAAATCACCACACCCGTTCGTCCGCTATAGGATTGCATAAGGTCGGCTGCCTTATCTGTCATAATCTGCTGAATCTCGGAGCCGACAGTCCACCATTTCCGAATGTGCGGTTTGATTTTATCCAGACTGGCGAAAACGCGATTTATGTCCATGGGATAGATCTTGTCCGGAGCTACGCCATCCGCCAGCAGCGCCTCCTCCCAAGGCCCCTCACCCCCATATCGACCTGAGACCAAGGTCCGTACGCCAGGAAATGTCTTGGTATCCCAGAACTCAGCCCACGTGTTCGGTCGCGGTTTTCCCGCTGGATACTTCTCGGTATTGTAAACCATCACGTAGGAAAAGATCAGTTGCCCTACCCCAAACGGGTGTTTGACAAAATCAAAGAGGCCATCCACCTCCTCCTTCTTAAAGCTGGAATAGTCGATTGGCTCGAGCAAACCTTTCTCGCCACCAATGATGGTAGCGCCCTGAGTCATGGGAGCAACGTCAACCGTCACGTTTTTGTTGGTCACCATAAGCTCGAGCTGCGCAGAGCTAATTTGGTCGGTGATCGGGACTACCTTGATCCCGGTCTCCGCCTCGAATGGCTTCACAAAACACTCAATGTATGTCTTCGCTATGTCCCCACCATAGACCACGACCCGCAGCTCGTCCGTTGTCGCCGCCACGGGACTGCCGGCGATCGAATTCATGGCGCCTGCCAAGACGGCGGAAGAGCCGGCTTGCAGGACGCGTCTGCGATTCATCAATAGACTCATGCTTCGCTCCCTTAGTGTGATTGCGTGACGTTCGGAATTTGAATCATTTTTGTTGCGTGAATATTAGGAGTGTTCAGAGCCGATTTTCTTCAATGTAGAGGCTTATTCAGCTGGAAACGCCCATTGATTTGCACGATTGCGACGCTTTTAGGCTTTCGCCCCTGCTTCACGGAAGCAAGGCACCGGTATCTCGCCATCCGAAGCCGCTCAGTGGCCGTTAGGAATTCCATAAGAGCTCTTCCTTGCCACCGCTATCGAGCAACGTGAGCTTTCTAGTCATGAACGCTGCAGGTAGTGACTGCCACCCCACTCACGCTCGCTGCGGCCGGATCATAGCGAATCATCTCCTTTCCTGAGCGTCGTGGTCACGCGTATTTTGTTTCCTCCATTCCTCGAGTCACCTCCGGCCGACTCAAAGCGCCGAGCGCGCGGGTCTTTGAACCGGCCCGGGTTTGCCGGAGGCCATTTGGTTTAAGTTATGCTGCCCTGGCCGGTTGTTCCAGCATGGTGTAGCAGCGTTGCTCAACTTCGGGCGGCGGTATGTTGCCGATGGGCTCGAGGAGCCTTCGGTTGTTGAACAATCCACCCATTCCAGGGTTGCGAGCTCGACGGCCTCGAAGCTGCGCCACGGCCCGCGCCCACTGCAAGGTGTTGCCGATCGCCCCTCGACCTATGACGCCAATGTGGCCAAACGGCTCGATCTCGCCAAGCTGTCAACGCGCGCCAGGCAGGACGCCGCGCTGAAGATCGAGGTCGGCGTGTCGCTGTGATGCACGAGCCCGCCGCCATGGACCGGTCGACGAATATCGCCAACCTCTACGTGGCCGCAGGGTTCAATTCATGCGGTATCGACTCTTCTGGTGGCGGTGGCAAAGTAATGGCCGAGTGGATGTCGACTGGCGTCCCTGTCGGTGACTATTGGGAAATGGACGTGTGGCGAGCCATGCCCTTCCAGCGCAATCGGCGATATTTGCGCGATCGAACGGGCGAGGCTGTTGGCAATCTTTGAGCCCTCCATTGGCCTCACAAGTCACCCGCGACGACTTCTTGTAGCGGCTCAGCAGCGCGCTCGCCGCCTCGTACAGCGCGCGGCGCACGTCGGCGTCGCGGGCCATGCTGATCCGGCCCTGGACGTCGATCGAGGAGCCGGACTGCCAGCGTCGCGAAGTCCGGCCAAAATAGGCTGCACGTCGCGCGGACCTTGCGCCACTCGCCCTCCCGCGTGCGGTTCAAATCGTAGAAGCGGCGAAGAGATGCGATCGCCGCGTGTCTTTCACCCGCGACTTGTGTCTACGCTCGTAGAAGCAACACAACGACGCGATTTGCCAAATTGCGATTCGTCCCAGCTTTAAGGCTGTCGTTTGACTGCAGCGGCAGCGACTCTGGACGATGCGATCGACAAGCAACATTCATTGTGTGGACAAATGAGCAGCCAGACGGCCGTCCGCGGCTAGGAGGAGTGCCGAAACTCCTTGCGCAACGTTTCAGAATGGGCTCCGCGAGCAGGAACCGGTCGCGACACCGGCGCTATCTCACCGTCAAAAATCGCGCCCGGCGCGATCACGTCGACATGGCCTGCTGGCGTTGACACAGGTATTCGACGGAGATGTGGGTGCTTGGCTACGTCCTCTATCTGGTTCAGCCGTCCGTACGCGAGTCCGGCGGCTTCCAGCTCACGCATGGCTTCGTCGCTCGGCGTTTGAGCAAACCGATTTACCACGATTTCATCCAAACTGGTCCTGTTGCGGATACGGTCCATGTTCTCGGCAAAATCGGGGTGGCGGATGAGTTCCGGTCGTTTGAGGAATTTGGTGCAGAAGTTGACCCATTCGCGGTCGTTTTGAACGGAGAAGATGACGTCCTTGCCGTCCGCACAGCGGTACGCCCCATATGGCGCGAGAGATGGATGGTTCACGCCCGCGCGCGCTGTATGATAGGCGCTGTAATCGAACTGAAGAACCGGAACGTTCATCCAGTCTGCGATGGCGTCAAATAGTGAGACCTGAATGGCCGTTCCTTCCCCGGTTCGCTCCCTAAGGAGCAGCGCCTGCAAGATGGCGTTGAGAGCGGTCATGCCGGCCGAAATGTCACATACGGAGACCCCGACGCGCGCTGGGCCCTCCGCTGTTCCGGTGATCGCGCAAAGCCCGGTCTCGGCTTGCACGATCAGGTCATACGCTTTGAGATGCGACAAAGCACCGCCATAGCCGAAGCCGGAGATGTCACAGGTGATCAACCGGGGATGGCGCTTCCGAAGATCCACCGATCCAAATCCAAGTTTCGTGATGCTGCCGGGCTTGAGATTTTGAATGAAGACATCAGCCTGAGCGACCATCGCTTCGAGGACTGCACGATCTTGCTCGACCGTGAGGTCGAGGCAGATGGATTCTTTTCCGCGGTTCAACCAGACGAAATATGCACTTTGGCCGTGAACGAGCTTATCGTAATTTCGTGCGAAGTCGCCCTCAGGGCGTTCGACTTTGATGACACGAGCGCCGGCATCGGCGAGGCGGGACGACGCATAAGGCGCCGCTACCGCCTGCTCGACGGCAACGACGGTAATACCTACTAACGCCGTCCTCATACGGACGCCCCTCCGACATTCTGACGGGAGTTCTGCGACCGGCGGTAGCCAAGAACGGAGAGCAGTCTGCTCTGCTCATTTCCGACGATCGAGATGCCCTCGTCAACGCCCATCCCAGGTCTTGCGAGCATCATGTCGGCCTGTGTTGCCACTGCAATGTTAACTGCCGCCCTTGCCGACAAATCCGTTTCCGTGCAGCTCCCACCCATATACGCGCCCACGCCATTCTCCTTGCAGACCAGCACGGCCCTGGCGGAGTCAGCGATCGAGCCCACGTCAGGCATCTTGATCTGAATCAGATGAGCCGCTTTTGCTTCGGCGAATAGCCGGATGTCGTCAAGCGTGTTGCATTGCTCGTCGACGACGACGCGGGCTTCGGTAGCGCGGCTATCGAGAAGTGCGACGATCTTGGCGTACTCCTCAAGCTGAGCTTCCGTTGATCCAAAGTCCGCCGGGCATTCAATATGAAGTCGGTATCCCGGCGCGTCATCCGCAACGCGCGCAATGAAATCGGCAATCTTCTGCGCCTGCATTCCAATCTCGAGGCCGATCCAACCGTAAACGTCGAAATGCAAAACGGGATGATATCCAGGCTGGCCGATTTCTTTCGTGCGTTTAACGACCCATTTGACGAACTCGCGAAACTTCTCCCCGGAAGGACCGAACTTCTCTCGCGAGTTGATCAAGCCATGCGGAAGCACATCAACCGACTTGAGAATCATCTTATCAACGTTGATTTCTCTCGAATCTCCGCTCTGAGCGTAGATCGGGACTGGCTTGTCGGGTAAAGGCAGGCGATATTCGGAGCAGATCACCTCGGCGAGCGTAGTCCGGCCAATATACGCAGCGGCGCGAAGTAAAGCTTGGCTCACACCATATTCAACGGCGAGAGGTAGGCGCTTGCCCTCATAGTGTGCGAGAACACGGTTACAAGAGCCAAGGAAATTGGAAACGTCGCCAGCGAGTAGCCGCGGGATCACAACGGATCTCGTGAGTGCTTCGACTGTGTCGACCTGAAAGACCGGCTCGCGACCGCCCGCGCCTGAGTACTGCACGTTCATCATGTCACCCCACACGATCGTGTCGTCTGACATGACGAGGCCGATGCTGAGCGACCGCGATGGAATGCGGATGGTCGGGAAACCGGGCGTCAGAGGCGCACCCAAATAACAAAAGCCATCTTGAGCCGCGCCGGCGCGTATTGCAGCTTGATCGTCGTAGAAGAAGCTTCCGTTCCCTGGAGCCAGAATCACATCTCTTATGGTGGGAGAGTTTCTCATTGCGCACTCTATCTAAGCGCAGCCATCTCGACTGCCATTCATCCCGATAAACCAAGGCCTTACATCACTTATGGCAAACTGGCCTTCGAACCTCCGGCCGCAGATTCAACGAGCAGCCTTGGCCTTCGGCGCTTAGGCGACTTCGATAAGCATCTGGATATTGCAAGCCACTCGTGCTTTAGAAACGGTTGGCTACTGCTCCAGAAACGAGTCAGGGGCAGGACAGTGATCTTCCTGTTTTGTCGCTCATGCCACGGAAGCGGCTGTGACTCCGTTGACGAGCTTCAGGTTCTGAAAGGCCCTCACCCCTTCGACACCACCTTCGTAGCCATAGCCGCTCTGTTTGATTCCTGCGTTTGGTGCATCCGCAGATACGCCCTTGAGGTGGTTCACGCTGATGGCACCCGCCGCAAGGCTGCGGATCATGCGCTTCTGAATCTCGAGAGATCCGGTGAAGAAATAGGCAGCAAGGCCATATTCGGTGGCGTTCGCTTCATCAATTGCCTCATCAATCGTATCGAACGGGGCAACCGTGAGAATCGGCCCGAACGGTTCGTCATGAAGAATCTGTGACTCGGGGTGGACATTGCTTAGAATTGTAGGCGCCCAATAAAAGCCCGGTCGATCAATGCGCTTACCACCGGTTTCAATCTTCGCTCCGCGATTGACAGCATCCCTGGTCAGGCGCTCCATCGCTTCAATACGCCTCGCATTCACCATTGGCCCCATATCCGTTCCAGGATCATCCGGCGCGCCGACTCTGATCTTTTCCGCCGCGCGGACAAGCGTGGCCAGAAACTCCTTGTAGATTGATCTCGCAACCAGAATCCGACTGGGAGCGTTGCAGCTTTGACCTGCACACTCAAACTTGTATTCCGATATTGCCCAAGCGGCCTTCGAGATATCCGTGTCTTCAAAGACGACAACGGGAGAGTGGCCACCGAGCTCTAGCACGCAGCGCTGCAGATTGCCGGCAGCAAGCTTCGCGAGCTGTTTGCCAACCGGTGTAGAGCCGGTGAACGACAACGCTCGGACAACAGGCGAAGCGAGCAGGTGCTCCGAGATCATCGGTGGATGTCCGAAGACCAGACTTACAACACCCGGCGGGACTTCCGCCTCCTCTAGGGCCTCGAGTATATAGACCCCAGCACTCGGAGCCTCCTCCGCCGCTTTCAGGATGACAGGGCAGCCGGCGGCAATAGACGCGGCAAGTTTTCGGGCGTTGAGGACTGCCGGGTAGTTCCAAGGCGTAAACGCAGCAACTACACCAATCGCTTCTGGTACGATCCGCCGCTTTTCGTCTATCGGAAATGGAGCAGACAATTTCCCTGCCTGAGCACCATTCCACTCGAGCATTTCGACTGCGCGGGCGTACTCACCCTTGGCTTCGGCCAGCGTCTTGCCTTGCTCCTTTGAGAGTGCCGCCGCCGCAAACTCGATCTTTCCTCGTAGGATCCGCGCGGCACGAACGAGGAGCGCTCCCCGTTCGGCGGCCGGAGTATTCGACCATCGCCGCAGACTCGCCTGTGCAGTCGTTAACGCATCGTCAAGATCCAACGCGGACGCGACGGCCACTCGGCCGAATTCCCGCTCGTTGGCAGGATCGATGATGGGCAAATCGGTGCCGTTTCCGCCTGAGCGCCACGCTCCGTTGATGAAGAGTTTGTAGTTGATGCTGTCGGACATAAGTCTCTTGCCGCTCTGCCGTTCGGTGTCTTGGTTGATTTCTTGGCACGATGCCCAATACCGTTACCCCTGGAAAAAGGCCGTCGCCGGAAAGATCCATGAGCGCGTGAGACAATCCGATGATGCTCACAATCGGCTTTCAGCGCAGGAGCTTTTCTTGAAAATGGCGGCCGCAACGTCTGCGGCCACCACTCTTTAGCCTTTCTTAGATTTTCTCACTGTCGCGAACGAGCTCGTCCATGATCGAGCGGATAGCACTCTCGGCAATTGAAACGATTTCATCGATTTCAGCCTTGGTGGTGACGAGCGGCGGGGCGAAACCGAGAATGTCGCCGTGCGGCATCGGGCGAGCGATCAGACCCCGGTCGCGGGCCGCCTTGGAAACGCGGGCACCAACTTTAAGAGACGCATCAAACCGCTTCTTCTTATCGCGATCGGCAACGAACTCGATGGCTCCCATCAGTCCGACCCCGCGCACTTCCCCGACAATCGGCAGCTGCGCGAATTTCTCCTTGAGCTGGGCTTGGAAGTAGGCGCCGACTTCCCGCGCATTGCCAGGAAGATTCTCTCGTTCCACAATGTCAAGTACGGCGTTTGCCGTAGCAGCTCCGATGGGGTGACCCGAATAGGTATAGCCATGCGAAAATGCGCCGACCTTGTCAGCGCCGCCTTCGAAAACCTTGTAGACCTTGTCTCCGACGATCGCTGCGGAGAGCGGGAAGTAGCCCGAAGTGAGCCCCTTCGCGATCGTGATCAGGTCGGGCTCGATTCCATAGTGCTCCGAGCCAAACATCGAGCCAGTGCGACCGAAGCCGGTGATTACCTCGTCGGCGATCAAAAGAACGTCGTGCTTCTTGAGCACAGCCTGGATTGCTTCCCAGTAGCACACCGGAGGCGGCGTGATACCGCCCGTGCCGAGCACCGGCTCGGCGATGAAGGCGCCCACAGTGTCCGGACCGAGACGCTCAATGAGCTGGTCGAGCTCAGCGGCGCGACGCGCCGAGAATTCGCGCTCGGTCTCCCCAGGATCGCAGCCCCAGTAGTAATGCGGGGCACCAGTGCGCACAATCTGCGACAGCGGAAGATCCATATAGTCATGGTAGAAGCTCATACCGGTCATTGAACCGGAAAGGACGCTGCAACCGTGATAGCCACGCTCGCGCGCGATGATCTTCTTCTTTTTGGGCTTACCTCGAAGATTGTTGTAGTACCAGACGAGCTTCGCCTGCGTCTCATTGGCATCCGAACCGGACATGCCGTAGAAGACCTTACTCATCTTCCCCGGGGCCATCTTGACGAGACGATCGGAGAGGATCGCGAGCTCATCCGTCGTATGCGCCGCGTAGCAATGGTAGTACGCGAGGCGATAGGCCTGACGTGAGATCGCTTCAGCGACTTCGGTTCGACCATAACCTACATTGACGCAGTACATGCCGGCGAAACCATCGATGAGCTGATTGCCGCTGGCGTCCTGGATTCGGATACCCTTTCCGGTTTCGATGACCGTCGGCTCGCCAAGCTTACCGGTCGCAAAGTCCTTGAGATGCGTGAAAGGATGCAGAACGCTGTTTTTGTCTTTTTCACTAATTTCTTTGATGTTGATTGCCATTGTGCACCACCCTCTGTTCAAGCTGCGAGGTTCGCGAAGCGAACGTATTTTGGCTCAACGAGACCGCACGTTGAGTCTTGATGGACGAGACCAGCCGCTTCCATCAGTACATGGATGGATATCGGCCAACCAACTTTGAGGCGACGATCGCCCCCACACCTATACTCGCGTAAGTTCAGGCGCATGAATCGGGTCGAAGTCGCACACAAGACCAAGGCGGCGCGCCCAACGCCGGACTCGTCGGCGGCCGCAATGCGTTTCCGCTCATCACCGAGGCGAACGATGGCGGCACTTCGAACGCCGCTTCCCTTGCAAACAACACACCTTCACTCACGCCACGAGCACGACATCCGCTGCGACGGATTACTCCGCGCAGCCTTACTCCTTCCGGCGGCGCGGGCACCGGCTGCTGGATAGTTTGAAAGACCATCTGTAAGTCCGGCACGCCCTTTTGTTGAAATGCCTATGCATTCAGGATACTGATGTGACGCACATATTTGCGTCGTATCTCCTGACGTTCGGAAGATTTCCTGCAACGTACAGGCAGTTGGCGCTGCGATTCACCCCAAGGCTGGAGCCGTTATGCAGTATGATCGAACAGACGCCCGCATCCTCGAGATCGTGCAAAAGAACAATCGTCTAACTTCCGAGGTGATTGGCGAAATGGCAGGGCTTTCTGCTACTGCATGTCAACGACGCCTGAAGCGGCTTCGTTCAGACGGTATCATTGAGGCCGATGTCTCGATCGTCTCGCCAAAAGCTGTAGGAAGACCTCTTCAGATGCTCGTGCTAGTGAGCCTCGAGCGGGAGCGCACGGATATAATCGATAGATTCAAGAAGGCCATCAAATCGTCAGCTGAGGTCGTGAATGGATTTTACGTCACCGGCGATGCTGATTTTGTCCTGTACGTTACAGCGCGCACCATGGACGATTATGAGCAGTTCACGCGTCGCTTCTTCTATGAGAACCCAAACATCAAGGGTTTTAAGACGATGGTTATTGTAGACCGTGTAAAGGTTGGCTTTGCAATTCCAATTGAGTCTGCAGACGATTGAGTGAGCTGGACTCGACATCTTGCTCCACAGATGGACCCGTTTGTGCGCGTTTTCACCGCTCACTCGCATAGAACGCGAAAAACCGGCTTTCTCGCTGCTGTACTTTCCGCTGCTATCGAGGGTCTGAGAATTCTCTTCAGATTTCGCGGGTAGCAGTGAGCGTCAAACAAGCGAGGATCGCGCCCCATCCGTTGCGACACAAAGGTAGCGACATCACACCGAATCATCGTGACCTCAATGTCACGTTCACGACGTCATGCAATCGGCCTAAGCGTTTTTCAACTGAAGCGCCTGACCCGGCAGACGAGCGTATTCGGGCGCCGCGATTCTGTTCCAGTCACGGGACATCATGGCACTTCTTCCGGACGATGGCCCAACTCCGTCCAAGCAACTCACAAGTCTCGGTTGCGTCCATGCTCACAGCGAGAGGTCACACTCACGCTGCGCGAGGAGACAAGTACCAAACAGATTTGCCCGAGAACTGTGGCTCTTTGGCGCTGCTCCCAAACGCAAATGCCCAAACGGAATTGGGAAAGCACTTGAGCAGTTGGTTGCGGTCAAGCTTGGCGGAACAGATCTGATCCGGAAATCATGCGGGAAGGGGCGAGGTCGAGAGGAATGATCGATCCATCCAGGCCACAGACATTCAGCTCCGACGGGATCATCGTTCCATTACGCTTTCGGACCTACCGACGCGTCTGGCTCGCCAGCTTGCTCGCCAATTTTGGCATCCTGATGCAAGGCGTCGGAGCGGCCTGGGCAATGACTCAGATGACGTCGTCCGCGGACCAGGTCGCGCTGGTGCAGACGGCGCTTCTGCTGCCGATAATGCTGATTGCAATGCCAGCTGGCGCTATTGCCGACATGCACGACCGTCGCATTGTCGCTCTGGTTGCGCTCTGGATTGAGCTTTGCGGCGCCATCGCGCTAACCATAGTCGAATGGTCGGGCTTCACTACGCCGACCTTGTTGCTGGTGCTTTGCTTTGTTATGGGCAGCGGCATGGCATTGAGGGGGCCTGCCTGGCAATCCTCTGTCAGCGAGCAGGTGCCGCCCGCCACGCTGCCGGCTGCGGTTGCGCTCAACGGGATCAGTTACAACATTGCGCGCAGCTTTGGGCCCGCAATCGGCGGTATTGTGGTTGCGACCGCGGGCGCCGTTGCCGCCTTCGCGCTGAATGCATGCTTCTATCTGCCGCTGCTGGTCGCACTGTTCCTTTGGAAGCGCGTCGCCGAGCCGTCGCGGCTGCCGCGCGAACAACTGAGCCGCGCCATTGTCTCAGGCGTACGCTATATTACCAACTCGCCGTCAATCAAGATCGTGCTGACGCGCACGTTTTTGACCGGTATGATGGGCGGTTCGATTTCGGCGCTGATGCCGCTTATTGCGCGCGATCTCTTGCATGGAGGTGCGCAGACCTATGGCGTCATACTTGGCGCCTTCGGCCTTGGAGCGGTTGTGGGAGCGGTCTTCATAGGCGAGGTGCGCAAGCGAATGAGCGGCGAGGCAGCGGTGCGTGCCTGCGCCCTGTCGATGGGGAGCGCCATCGCTGCGGTCGCCCTGAGCGATAATTCGATAATCACGGCGGCCGCTCTGCTGTTGGCAGGCGCGGTGTGGACGACGACGATGACGCTGTTCAACATTGCCGTACAGCTCTCCGCTCCGCGTTGGGTGGCTGGCCGATCGCTTGCGGCCTACCAGGCTGCAATCTCGGGAGGAATTGCGATCGGCAGCTGGGTCTGGGGGCGCCTCACGGATGGCGCCGGTGTTGAGGTCGCGCTGCTGGCTTCCTCGGCACTCATGCTACTCTCTCCACTCCTAGGACTCTGGCTTCGAATGCCCCCCATCACGGCAAGTGAGCAGGATACCGAGTCGCTCGCCGATCCCGAGGTACGGCTAACGCTCACCGCTCGGAGTGGCCCGCTGGTAGTCGAGATCGCATATCGCGTCTCGCAGGAGAATGCGCGGGCCTTTCACAACGTCATGCAGAATGTGCAGCTATTGCGACAACGCAACGGGGCCTATGGTTGGTCGATTGCGCGTGACATCGCCGACCCAGAACTATGGATCGAGCGCTATCACTGCCCGACTTGGCTAGACTATTTGCGCCAGCGCAATCGCTCGACTCAGTCGGAGCGCGCGCTAGATCGGCGCGCTTCGGCTTTTCATGTTGGTCCTGACCCGGTACGCGTCCGCCGCTTGCTGGAGCGCCCATTCGGATCAGTGCGATGGAAGGAAGACGTGCCCGACCGCACTGCGTCCGAAATGCCGCTCGATGATCCTAAACGTGGCGGCAGATAGCGTTAGTCCTCCGCTGGAGCCAGGACATCTACGGTCCAACCGAGGCGAAACTCTCGGTTGCAAGGCTCTCCGCAGCGAGAGAACCTGATGCGACGACGCGTGTGCTCAGACGTCGGACACCGGGTACGCCCGGTTCGCCGGTGTGTTCAATCAACATCCCCGGAACAAGCTAGCCATCTGTGAACGTGCCCGGCGCCGCTGCTCGGTCCTTAACGTGGAAGGATTGTGAACACCGGCACCGATGGCTTTAGCGCAGGAGAGTGCCGGTTTGGTGCGTACTTGATGTCTGCTTTCCGTATCCGTGCGGTGAAGGCCGCGTTGCCGAATGAGGCGTGTTGTTGAGTACTGTCCTTATGGACATGTGTGGACGCCCCCAATGATGCAAGAAGAATCTTTGGAACGAGCAAGGAGCGCGGTCGGGTGCTGACATGTGTCCGGCCTCTGATGCGGCCGTTACGTGCCGCCGGCCCGCATGGGAGTTCGCGGAGCGGGTCCAATTCAGTGATGCGCGCTCGGGGCGCGTGTCCATAACCTGGTTTTCCCGATCCCGTCTCTGACCTTTGCGCCATACTCTCCGTTCGACCTTCTCGCACCGCGGGTAGCAGTGAAGCTAGCCCGCCATAGCGGGAGCTCGATACGTTCCGCCTCTTGCCATCAATGCCCAGACTATGCGCGCCATCTTGTTGGCAAGCGCCACAGTCACCAGGATGGGTGGCTTACGATTCAGCATGTTCATGAGCCATTGGTTAGAAGAGCCCTTGAGCCTTGCCCATCGCACCGCAGCACTTGCGCCGATGATCAGTAGTCTGCGCAGTGTTCGCTCACCCATTCGAGAGGTCTCGCCAAGCTTCTGTTTTCCTCCGGTTGAGCGCTGCAGCGGTGTTAGACCGAGCCAAGCTGCAAAATCGCGGCCCTTCTTGAAGGCCTGAGCAGTCGGGGCTAATGCAACAAGCGCTGTCGCGGTAACAGGTCCTATACCAGGAATAGTCATCAATCGCTTGGCTTCCGTATCCGCTTTAATACGATGGGCAAGTTCTTGGTCTAAACGTGCGATCTTCTCATCCAGGGACTGCAACAGATCGACGAGCAATTGTAGGATCGATTGGGCCATCGTGGGAGTATCTGCTATCCTTTCCAGGAGTTTGGCGACGTGACACGGCCCCTTTGCGACGACGATCCCGAACTCAGCCAGATGGCCTCGTATTGCATTGATGACCTGGGTTCGCTGGCGAACCAGTAGAACGCGAGCACGAAATACTAGGGACGCTGCCTGTTGCTCCTCTGTTTTTATTGCTACGAAACGCATGGTTGGCCGCTGTGCGGCTTCACAGATCGCTTCCGCATCGGCTGCGTCGTTCTTTTGCCGCTTCACAAACGGCTTGACGTAAGACGGTGCAATGAGACGAATCTGATGCCCCAATTTTGCGATCTCTCGCCCCCAATGATGGCTGCTCGCGCATGCTTCCATGGCGACCGTAGAGGCCGGCTGCGTGGCGAAAAACTTGAGTACCTGATCCCGTCGCAGCTTCTTGCGGAAGACCACGGCTCCTGAAACGCTCGAGCCATGTACTTGAAACACGTGTTTCGCAAGATCCAGCCCAATTGTACCAACTCCTGACATGGGAACCTCCGTTTCGAATGATGCGCGGCGCCACTTTGCCACAATGAAGCTGTGAGGGGGCGTCCACCCCATCAGTGATAGGCGCAGTGCCCAAGTCGAAGGGCTTGAAGTGGTGGACACGGGCCGGCGACTGCGCTGGTCCGAGGATGAGAAGCTCAAGATCGTCCTGGAGAGTTTACAGGCGCCGCGTCAAGTCGCGGCAACGCTGTTTCGCGCTCATTGTTTCCGCGATGGCGACGGTCGCTCGGCCTGAGCCGAAGGATGCCGCCCATCAACCTAGCTTCGTAACGGAGATGGTGGTCGCGGAATCAGCGCCGGCGCCTTGTCCAGTCGCGCCGGCAAGCAGCGGCGGATTGATCGAGATCGAGTTTGCTGCCGGGGTTCGGATGCGGATCACGATAACGTACAGAGTCTTTCGCACTTTCAGGATTGACGGCTTCTTCTAGAATGAAGGGGCTTTGAATGAACGATGGGAATGCCATGGGTCAGGTGATCCAAATTGATGAGGCCCGGATTCGAGATCACCTGGGCGAGATGGTCCGCGGGACGGTGGAAGAGACCCTGAACGCCATGCTGGAGGCCGAAGCGGACCAGCTGTGCGGGGCTGGGCAGTATGAGCGCAGCCCGGCCCGGCAGGACACACGGGCAGGCAGCTACGAGCGAACGCTGCACACCAAGGGGGGCGACGTCAATCTGAAGGTCCCGAAGCTACGGCGGCAAACCTTCGAGACGGCGATTATCGAGCGCTACCGGAGGCGGGAGAGCTCGGTCGAGGAGGCGCTGATCGAGATGTATCTGGCCGGAATTTCGGTTCGGCGGGTCGAAGACATCACGGAGGCGCTGTGGGGCACCCGGGTCAGCCCGAGCACAGTGTCGAACCTGAACAAGATCTATACCAAGATCGAGGCGTGGCGGAATCGCAGGATCGAAGGCGAGCATCCATATCTCTATCTCGACGGCATCGTGATGAAGCGCAGCTGGGCTGGTGAGGTTCGCAACGTCTCGCTGCTGGTGGCCTCGGCGGTCAATGCCGAGGGGTTCCGAGAGATCCTCGGCTTCTGTGAGGGCGCCAAGGAGGACAAATCCGGCTGGTCATCGTTTCTGCGGCATCTCGTCGATCGCGGTCTCAGGGGCGTGCAGTTGGTTGTTTCCGATGCGTGCCGAGGTCATGTCGAAAGCGTTGCGGATTATCTGCCGGAGGCCCGCTATCAACGATGCATGGTGCATTTTTATCGCAATGTCTTCAGCCACGTGCCGTCGACCCGGGTCCGCGAGGTGAGCCACATGCTCAAGGCCATTCATGCCCAGGAGAGCCGCGCCGCGGCCGACGACAAAGCCAGGACCGTCATCGCGGATCTGCGGGCAAGCCGTATGGCCAAAGCTGCTGATCTCGTCGAGCAGGCGGTTCACGAGACGCTCGCCTACTATGCCTTTCCGGACATCCATTGGCGGAAGATTCGAACGAACAATCCGCTCGAGCGCATCATGAAGAAGATCCGGCGACGAACCCGTGTCGTCGGCGCCTTCCCCGACGGTCAATCCTGTCTCAACTTGGCGGCGGCCCGGCTGCGGCACATTGCCGGAACCGCGTGGTCGACCAAATGCTACATGAACATGCGACCGCTCTATCAGCCACAACTCTCTGAAACCGGAGCCGTCGCTGCAGCGAGACCGAACTTTGGACCAGCTAGAATTAGAGTTTTGCGCCTCTGATCACGTTGGCGGGCTGGTAGCGCCGACGTGTTTTTGCAGCAAAATCGGCGGCCGATTGCCGATCGCCCCGTGGGGCCGTTCCTCGTTATAGTATCTTCGCCAAGTCTCAACCTTTTCCTGGGCGTCCGCAAGGGACAGGAACCAATGGGCATTGAGACATTCGGCCCGGAAGCGCCCATTGAAGGCTTCGATAAAGGCGTTGTCGGTCGGCTTGCCTGGCCGTGAGAAGTCCAGCGTGACACCGCGCTGGTAGGCCCACAAATCGAGGTCGCGCGACACAAACTCGCTGCCTTGATCGACGCGGATCGTGGCAGGGATTCCCACTTCATTGCAAAGCCTTTCCAGAACATCCACGACATCGGTGCCGCGGAAGGTGAGCCGCGGCTCCAGCGCCGGCGAGAAGCGAGAGAAAATGTCGATGATCGTGAGCACCCGGAGCTTGCCGCCGGTTGCCAGCTGGTCATGGACAAAGTCCATCGCCCAGATCTCGTTGACCCGCGTCGCTGGCCGGCGGTCATCGCGCAGCTTGGCCTTGACCCGGCGCTTTGGCGATTTGTTACGCAATTGCAGGCCCAGTTCGCGATAGACGCGGCGGGTCTTGTTCTGGCCGTGACGCCATCCTTCGCGGCGCAACAGCACATGGACACGGCGATAGCCGTAGCGGACGCGAACATGGCAGATCTCCTTGATCCGAGCTTCGAGGGCCGCCTGGCCGGAGCGACGAGATTTGTAGTGATAGGTCGATCGATCGAACTCGAGGGCCTTGCAAGCCTTGCGGATCGAGACCTGCCACTCACCGCAAACCTCATCGACGAGCTTGCGCTTCCGACCAGGCTTCACAGCTTTCGGCGGATCACGTCCTGTAGCATCTCCTTGTCGAGCGATAGGTCCGCCACCAGCTTCTTCAGCTTGGCGTTCTCGTCCTCGAGCTGCTTCAACCGGCGCATCTCGGTCGGCAGCAGTCCGTCGTACTTTTTCTTCCAGTTGAAATAGGTCGCCTGGCTGATCCCGGCTGGGACCCCGTCGTTGCCCTGCTTCAGGATAAACGCCTTCTGGGCGTCCGAAAACTTCGAGGCCTTCATCGTTGTCCGCTTCTCCCAGCCGAGGGGATTTACGCAGCGCAACTCTAGCCAAAAATGGTCCAGTTTGCCGGTCTCAGATCATCGCCTGATCAAAAGTGCGAAACATTCTGGACAATACCCGGATCCAGGCACCGTCGACGCGGCGATGCTGAAGGCCGCGGTCGCGGCACTGGCCGATGGACGGCGGTGATGATATCCATTGTGTCGGGCGTGCGGGTATAGATTGCGACCGCTCACACCGATATGCGTCGCGGCATGAACTCGCTGGCCTTGCTGGTGCAGGAAGCGTTCACGTGCGACCCGCACGGCGGCGACCTCTATGTGTTCCGTGGCAAACGCGGCAAGCTGATCAAGATCCTTTGGTACCATTGCACTTGATACGGAGTGCTGAGGATCCACCTATGAGGAACGCAGCCAAAGTGAGTTCAATTGTTATGGACGTCGCTTTCGTCGCATCGCTTAGGCTTGATGACGTTTTTACGCGCCATATACCTCAATGCGCAGCAATCCGGCGACGTGCATCGAATAGCCTGCGGGCACGACACTGGCCTCAAGGTCGCGCCGAGCGCAATGAGAAGGATGCGCCTGCACAGATTGGCTAAACGGCTCGCCGGCGCTGTGACAGCGTTGTTTGCCGGCAGCGCGGTGGCAAATTCCGCCAACTGCCCGCGGCAGTATGCGCTCGGCACATCGCGCGTGCTCGCTGTCGATGCGGAGACCTATCCGCGCGTGGGGCTGGGAAGCTTTCCAGAAACCCTTCCTCTGGCGGACCATGAGGTCGTCCTTACCTTCGATGATGGACCACGGCCCCCGAATACAGAAAAGGTGCCGACGGCACTCGCGCAGAAATGCGTGCGGGCCACGTTCTTCCTGGTCGGCAGGTCCCCCGCAGCATTCCCCGAGCTCGTCCGCCGCATTGCCACCGAGGGGCACACAGTTGGGCACCATAGCTGGTCGCATCCTATGATGTCGAAGATTCCGCTCGAACAGGCTACGGAAGATATCGATCGAGGCATTGCGGCCGATGAACTGGCGCTCAACGGCGTCTCGATCACAACTCCGTCGGCAAATTTCTTTCGGTTTCCCTATTTCGACTCGCCCCCTGCGGTGCTCGACCACTTGAAGTCACGCGGGATTGCTGTGTTCGGTGCTGACCTTTGGGCGAGCGATTGGGCGAATATAACCCCAGATCGAGAACTACGGAATCTGATCGAGCGGCTAACGACCGCGAGAAAGGGTGTCATTCTGCTGCACGACGCCCAGGCCCGAACGGCCGCCACGATGCCGTTCTTGCGCTACCTGCATGAGAACGATTATCGGATAGTACATCTGGTGCCGGCTGCCCCGACCGTGACGAACGCTGAGATACCCCCTTAATCCCCGCATGGTCGACTGAACGACTCGCACTTGTCGCGCGGACGACGGGGGGTCGTGAACCTAGCAGGCTAGATAGTCGGGGTGAAAGATCACGCCGACTTAGGTCAGTCGGGGCGCTAGGCGCCAGCTTCTGCTCACCATTTTCTACTTGCGAACGGCGGGGCAGAACGTTGAAAAGAGCTACATCGACTTCGCGACGAATTCGATCGGCGCCTTGGACATAGAGGCGATGCCTATGGTCGCTGCCTCGACCACGACTCTGGCGATCCGCATCGACCCCACTATGGTCATTCGCCGCAGTGTCGCGCACTTCAGCGAGCTCTTACATTCCTGTTTGCAACATTCCCCTGGATGCAGGCGCGGACATCGGAGTTTTCGTCAATCCTCCGACGAGGCTTCAACTGGCACAGCGAAACCTACCTTTACGCGGTCTACTACGACCATCGTCTTGACCGCCTTGATGTTTGGGTTCGTATAGAAGAACCGCCTGGTGAACTGCTCATAGTCCTCCATGGTGGGCGCAGTAATGTATAAAAGGAAGTCCGCGTCGCCAGTAACGTAGAATCCATTCACGACTTCAGCGGACGATTTGATGGCCTTTTTGAACTTATCGACTATTTCCGAACTTTCCCGCTCCAGGCTTACCAGCAGTAGCATTTGAATGGGTCTGCCAACCGCCTTCGGCGAAACGATCGAGATGTCGGCCTCGATGATGCCTTCCGAGCGGAGTCGCTTCAGTCGTCGCTGACACGCGGTAGCGGAAAGCCCGACCATTTCGCCGATGACATCGGAAGTCAGTCGGTTGTTCTTTTGCACGATCTCGAGGATGCGGGCGTCTATTCGATCGTATCGCATAGTTGCTGCCACGGAGATGAACTTCATTGATAAATGCCACCGGTATACAGAAAATCGACCGAATGAAGAAGAAATGCAAAGGTTTTCGACACGCCGCCTGCTTCCCGCCCCCATGAGAAGTCGCTGCGGGCAACCCCAAGGAAGCCCGTCTGGTCCCGCTGAAGTTGTGATCGTCAGAATCATCTCGGGATTGAGCACGTCAAGAAGGACACTTACGCCGCGAGCCGGTTAACGGTAAGCGCTGTTCGGTGGGGTGACGGGGTGATCTGCGAGGCTGCGGTTCGGTTTGGACCCGTTAGGTTTAGAATGGGCACAGTGCATACTACTATCACGGAGCCGGTGCGGCGGCTCCAGGTCTTCAACCGAGCCGGCCGTCGGCGGAAGTGGAACGACGAGGACAAGGCCCGGGCTGTTGCGGAGATCGTTACGAGTGGCGGCTCGGCTCGGTAACGCGACAGCATGGATTGTCGCCGCAGCAGCTGTTTTGCTGGCGCCGTCAGTTGCGAGCAGCAGCGCGCGGTCATTTCGAAGCAGAAAAAGTACAGTTTGTGCCGGCGGTGGTGGATGCCGTAGTGCCGGCGGCCGCACTTGGGCGCGAGCGCAAAGCGGTGCGCCGCAAGGCCAAGGCCGGGGTCATCGAGATCGAAGTTGACGGCATCACGATCCGGGCGTCCGTGGTGCGGACCCGACGATGATTGCGTCGATCATCCAGGCGCTGAAGGTGAGCTGGTGATCGGGCCGTCGGGTGCGGTCCGGGTGATGGTGGCGACCAAACCGGTAGACTTCTCCATGGGAATGGAGGGGCTTGTTAGCCGGCGTGCGAGAGCATGGGGGCAAATCCGTTCTCGGGAGCTGTCTATGTGTTCCGGAAGCGGGCGGATCGGATCAAGCTAGTGTTCTGGGCCGGAACGGGCCCGTGTTTGTTCGTCAAGCGGCTCGATGATGGGATCTTCCGCTGGCCGAAGTTCGAGTATGGCGTAGTACCTGTCGGCGGCGAATTGTCGGCATTGCTCGAAGGCTTCGACTGGCGGCGTGTCCACGCGCGACGAAAGACGCCGGCGCCAACGCAGCTGGATAGTTGTTGGCGGCGCTGCGGCGAAGTGAATCAGAAGCGCCAGACGCGTCGCCCTGATGGCGGCGAATATGCTCTGAATTGGGTGTTAGCGAGGCCCTGCCTGACGATCCCGAGACGTGCAAAGCTGCTTGCCGAGCGGTGCGAGAGCGAACGACTGCGTCAGATCATCAAGGAATTGCAGCGGCATCGGTTTGGCCGGCCAGCAGAGACACTGCCTGAAGATCAGATGCTGCCGGGCCTGGAGGACGTCGAGCAGGTGACAGCGTACAGCGAGATGGCGCAGGACGTCAGCGCCAGCTGAAGGCCGTGAGGTGCGAGCCGTAGGCGCCGCGGCAACCGTGACGCCTAGCCGACGCACCTGGCGCGGATCGAGCTCGTCGTTGACATTGAGAACAAGACATGTGCCTGGTGCCAGAGCGAGCTACATCGGATTGGCGAGGATAGAAGCGAGCGGCCGGACCCGGTTCGGGCGCGGTTCCGGATCCTCGTGACGCGGCGTCCCAAATACGCCTGCCCTGCTTGCTAAGACGGTGTCATGCAGGCACCGGCCCCGACACGGTCGATCGAGGGCGGACTGCCGACCGAAGCCGCCGTCGCCCAGGTTCTGGTGTCTAAATATGCCGATCACCTGCCGCTCTATCGGCAGGCCCAGATTTACCGCCAGGGTATTGAGTTTGGCCGTGGCGGACCGGGTGCGGCAGGCGGTCTTCCATCTGCGTCCGTTACATGAGCGCCTCCTTGGCAAGCTCAAGCAACGGCCAAAGCTGTTCGCCGACGAGACGACACGCGCCCCAAGACGGGTCAGCTCTGGGCCTATACGGCGGACGACCGGCCATGGGGCGGGCGCCGATCCGCCGGGCGTCTCCCATGTCTATGCCCTCCGATCGCCTGAACGCCGACCACTTAAGTGGCGGGTCGGCCGGGGTGAGCTTAGCCAATGGTCCCGAGCGCCACCATGGTGCAGACGGCGACCGGCCGACGTTCCCCGCGCGCTCCACTTGCGGCGGCGCATAGCGCGTCCTTCTTTAGCTTCAATCACTAGGCTCGCGTTGCTTCAAGCACAGCCGCTCAATGAAACAACTGCGTGCGGACCTTCCTAAGCTCTCCGTCAAAGTCTGCTTGGTACTGAGTGGGGCGCATTAAACCAGTGCGACCCGCGAACCATCTCTGGTCGGCCTCCCGGCGAGCCGTGAAACGGTCCACGCATTTCCTGGAGCAAAGAACAGTTCGCCAAGAGTCGTGGCGGATCAGCCCGAACTATCCGCCGCAGACGCCACAGCGCTTTACTGTACATGGAGGGTATTATGAGAGCTGTTGTGCATTCTCGCCTCCTGCTGATGCCATGCGGAGAGTCGCCGCGCACCGTCGTGGCGCCGCATCTCGCCCGCACGTCACGTGCGGCGTCGGCATTTCAAGTGCCTGCATCAACTGACACCGGCGCAACAGTTGACTCTGGTGTGCGCCTGCTTGGCGAAGCGGCACGCTGTATCCCCGTGCCTCGCCAGCCAAATCTTCAAGCTAACTATACCAATGTTTGCAATCCTAGTTGATGCGCGATTCGCCCTTTGTCGCTGTAATCCTGCGTCTAACTCGGATCAGTCGCCGAAATTCGACTCATCTGGCAGCGGCTGCGCATAGCTGCGATCGCCATTAATCTGTGAGACCTTTTTTTCGCTGATGGACGGGACGCGCCAAATACTCCGCGGGCTGGCGAGAATATTGACGTGTCATTCTGAGCTGCTTGAATCCGCCCAGAGAGCGGTCTCGCTGGGACTTTGGCTGTGAGCTTGCCTTGACCAGGAGTTCGGCAGACATCACCGTCCGCATCGAATCTCCCTTTACGACAGGAGGAGGAGCATATGAAATACCCGATTGGACTACTCCTTGCCGTGTTACTCCTCGGTCCAGTTCTGGCTCAGAAAACTCAGCGAGAACCTATGCTGATTGAGCAGATACGACCCGGAGTGACCTACGAGGATTGCGTCACCCGCTGCCAAAAGTGCGGAAGCGGCAAGAATCCGTACTGCATCAAGAATTTCTGCACCGGTTATCCTCACCGAAAGCCCGGCGCGGCACCGTTGCCAGTGGTCTGCCCACAGTACTCATAGGCCTGTCACAGTTGGGAGCCTCCTTAATTCGGCGAATGTCGCCGTGTTAAAGTTCCCGATGAACGCGTTCTGCATGGGCTTGCCCCGCGATGTACTGCTAGGTAGCGCGGCTCTGTATCGGCTTACGTCAGAATTGCGTTGCTGTGAGTTCGGTGTCGTTGTCGCTGACCAGCGTCTTGGGCTTCCCGCGTTCGGTGATCAGCCGGTCTAGCTCCCGCGCCACCCGGGTGCCGGGAGCAAGGGATCGGCCACCAGTGCCAGACAATGGTCAGAATACGGAAGGGACGGACGTCGGTCAGCTGGTCCGATAGAAAGTGGGAGCCTCCAACGATCGTTGGAGATCATCGGCCGCCATATCAGCGCCATAGTCCCAATTGCCCGCTTACGGCCGCCATGGCGCCGTAGCCTTGTGGTTGACCAGATAGCCCTCCCGCTTGAGCAGCATGTGCGGGCGTCGACAGCCGAAACGGCGACCTACCTCGGCGATCACCCTCTCGCGCTTGGCGTTGGCCGGCATCATCCGCCCGGGTCGCCTTGCTCATCGTCATAAAGCAGCAGCCGATGACTTTACACGCCCGCAGTTCGCTCATCCCGAAGGCTCCACGGAGATGGGCGACAGCTTTCCGCTTGGCCGCTTGCGTCACCATTAATGGGATGGTCCGCACCGTCCTCCTCCCTCAT
>NZ_JADYVW010000027.1:0-46895 GCF_020194135.1 Bradyrhizobium sp. BRP23
GCGCCGAGCCTTTCAAGCTCTCTCGACCAAGATCTGTGCCGCTCTCCCAGTCAGTCCGATCCGCCGACCGCAATCAATCCGCTGGTCCGAATGATTAGGCAATGTTGCCCGCGCGTCATTCCATGACATCTCGCCTTGCGCCGCGCTGAGATACGGTCCTTCGTGTCACCCGTGCAACGAAAGCTAGCTCACACTTGCCGCGGATGAGGCTCAAGGTCAGGCGCCAGTACTGCGGCCAGCTGCCGATTGGCCTCACATAGGATCCCGCCCCATTGCATTTCCCCTCGGGTCTACGGGCAAACTAGCACCGGGAAGACGTCGTTTCTCGGCGATCTGACTGCCTTCGCTGGAAACTAGCGGTGAAACTCCACGAAAGACTGGAGGTAAGTGAATGATTCCTGCAAGATACGATGGATTTTGACGCGCGAACGAATCAGCATCGGAAAGCACCCGCACCGAATGTCGCGCGCTCTGGCGCAGCCGGAGACCTAACTGGTCGTCGTGAGGTTGAGTTTCAGCGTGCGCGGCAGCGATCGTCCGCCATCCATGACGATTGATTGTCCCGTCACCGCGGAAAACTCCGATGTACAGAGAAACGCCACCATCCGGGCGACCTCCTGTTCGGTGACCAGTCGCGCCATCGGTGTTTCCATGACGACGCTGGCCTTGTAGTCGGCCATCATATTGGTACGCTCGCTGGCGATCTGGCCGGGTACGATCGCGTTGACCGTAACGAGCGGCGCAAATTCGAGCGCGAGGCACTGCGTCAAATGGATCAAAGCCTCTTTGGCAAGCCCGTATACCGAATGCGACCTCGCATAGGCCGAGGTTGCGCTCACATTGATGATCCGGCCCCAGCCCATTCGCTCCATGCCTGTGATCGCGCTTTGAGCAAGCTGGTACGGGGTCCTTAGATTCACCGCCATGACCGTCTCCCACTCCGACAAGGATAGCGACCGAAACGGTGTATCTGAATAGGGACCCGCATTGTTGACTAGGATGCCTAAGGCTCCCAGTCGCTCTGTGACCCGGCATACAAGCGCTGCCGCCGCCTCTGGGTCTCTTAGGTCAACCGGAAACAGCATCGCTTTTCCACCGATCGCGGCGATGCGAGCGACAATGCTTTCGCCCTCGCTCAAAGCACGCCGGCAATGCACCGCGACACGCGCCCCACGCCGGGCGAGCTCGACTGCGATTGCAGCGCCGGTGCCTGATGAGGAGCCGGTGACAAGGGCGACCTTGCCGTTGAGATCACATTCGCCCGCACTCATGGATCGATTCTCCTAGACCAGATCAACTTCAGCTTCGACTCGTCCAGATATTTGTTGTGTATCAGGTCGATCAGATCCTTGGCGGATGTGGCGAGCTCCGCCTCATAGGCGGCGCGATCGGTCACCTCGATGCGCTCGATGTAATCCCAGGGGCCGCCGTCGAACGGCACCGGCTCCGTCAGGCGATGAATCCGATAGCTGATGATCGTCTTCAGCTTTGCTGTAAACGGATAGTCAACCTCGCGCTCGAAGCGTTCATATTCGTCCGGGTCGACACCGGTTTTCAAGGCGGTCAGGATATAGACGACCGTCGTCATCATTTGCTCCTTATGAATATTGCTCAGAGAGGACGAACGAGCTTTGATAGCCTGAAGGCCAAGCTTCGGCAGATCCTTATGTTTGGGATCATCGGGCGCCGATAAGTACCGCTGTCCGCCAAGCACGAGCCACTCGTCTTCACCATCCCGCTCGTCTCCGACGCCAAGCTACACGCGTCATCCGTCACGTCCCTGGCAGGGCTTCGATCAGCGCGGCGCAAAGAGCCCGCGAGGAGACTGCCAGTCCTCTTTTGGGAAAAAAAGTTGGCTCGAGGCTTATGCCTGCCGATCGCTCGACGCCTTCGCGAAAGCCGCCTCGACGGCCGGCCAGACTTGCGTTCCGAAGCGCATGATGACGTCTTCGTAACTGACGCCAGGAGCCGGAACCGGAAAGATGTTGAAGCCGGTGACGCCGGCGCGGCGGAGGTCAATGACGTGCTGGGTCACCTCTTCGACAGTCCCGCAGAGGGTGAGAGCATCGACATGGCGGTCGGTGACGAGAGGAAATAATGCGGCGAACGGGGCGACGCCGGCAGCATAAGGGACTGGACCAATGGCATCGACGACCTCTTTTGGCAATGTAAGTCCCTGTGTCTGAAGCGTGTAGAACCGCGAAGTGGCTTGCGCAATGATCCGCGTCACTGAAGGGCGCAATATATCGCGCGCCTGCTTACCGTCATTGGCGATACAGCAATCAAGGCGCGCGACAAGCTTGATCTCGCCCGGAGAACGGCCGGCCTTTGTCGCCCCCTCGGCGACGGCCGACGCGAAGGCCTTTGCTTCGTCGACAGAGCCGCACCCTTCCATCATCACGCCATCGGCGACTGCGCCGCCCAATTTCTGACCGAGCGGACCATTGCTTGCGACGCGAACAGGGACGCGCGCGCGCGGCGGCGTGAAATTCAATCGGCCGCGGTGAAATCGAATGATCTCGCCCTGGTAGTCGACCTCCTGCCCGGCCATGAGCTGACGAATCAGATCGACGGCTTCGCGAATGGCGAGAGGCGGCTTGCGCGATTGGATCCCGAGCTCGGCGAAGCCGGAGACACCCGCGCCGATGCCGAGAATGGTGCGCCCCTTCGAGATTTCATCGAGGGTGCCCAGGGCCATGGCGGTCAAAGCCGGGTGGCGCGCGAACGGATCGGTCACGCAGGGACCAAGCTTGACGCGTGAGGTTTGCCCGGCCAGATAGGACAGACACGAGTAGGTTTCGCGGTAGAAGCGCTCATCCGCAAGCCAGACGGTTTCAAATCCGCTCTCTTCGGCAAGCCTGGTACGAGCGGCAAGGCGGGACACCGGTTGGTCGCCGAGCATCAACAGTTCTATCGACATGAACGTCTCCGACAGTTGCCTCCCTCCGCGCTCAAGCGAGCTGACCCGGCCGAGAGGTGATGAAGAAAAAGGGCTTGACTTGCCGCCTCGCCGGTCCGCGGCCAGGTCCCTAACCAGCCGAGGCATCCGATCCTTGAGGGCGAATGCGCGATGACGCCGAGCCACGTATTCGGGCGTCGCCATGGCGCCGGCCTTCACGAGGGTGGATTACCGGGCAACAGATAGACGAAGAAAGCCGGTCACGCTGACGCCGAATAGGGTCGGCGTCAGCAAAGAGTGACTGGCGAAGCACGAAAGCGAAGAACGACATGATCTTGTCAGCGCGTCCAGGCCGCTCTCAACTCAGCTTCATCTTGTTGAAGCGCTCGAAGGAATCCCAGTACTTCGCAACGCCCGCGAGCTCGGAACGAGTCACCCTCGCCCAATTGTCATACCAAAGCAGACCCCAGGCCGCGTCATCCAGAAGAATCTTCTGCGCATCCTTGACTGCGGCCATGCGCCTGGCTGGATCAGCCTCTCGGATATTCTCGTCGATGATCTTGTCGAGGGCAGGATTGGCGTAGCCCCCCTTGTTGGTCGCGCTGGCTTTGCTGTGAAAATTCCAATAGAGGTGATAGAATGGGTCGTTGATCCAGGACTGCCACGATTCAATCGACAGCTCGTGCCCGCCGGTCGATGACAGTTGGCGGAAGGTCGCGTCAGTCTCCTTCTCGATGCTGACCCGGAATCCGATTTTCTCCAGTTCGCGCTGAATCCATATCGCTGCTTGCTCATGCGGCGCATATCCAACACGCACCGCGAGCTTGACCGGGATCGGCTCCGAGCCGAGCCCAGCTTCCGCCATCAGTGATTTTGCTTTGGCGACATCGTAATTGTACGGCGAGAGCGAACCATCATGGCCGGGCGTTTGAGCTGCGATCGGGCTTTTCATCTGTTCGCCATAACCGTAGAGGACGTTCGGGATGATTGCGTGGATCGGCATCGCGTAATTGATCGCCTGGCGAACTTTCACGTTATCGAACGGTTTTTTCTTCAGATTCATGCAGAGAAAATTGCAATTGGTGTCGGGCAGCGACACGACATTGAGACCCGGCTCGCCCTCAAGGCTCTTGAGATTCTTCGGCGACATCGAGTTGGGTCCGATCACCATGTCGATGGCTTTGCGCTTAAGCAGGAGAATCCGGTCAGCCTCATTCGCCGTTGATTTGATGACGATGCGCTTGAAATAGGGTGACGCCCCCCAATAGCCTTGTGTGGCTTCCAGAACCACCTCGACGCCTGGCTCGTTTCTGACGGCTTTATAGGGCCCGAGCCCGGCCGTGTTGCGCTTAAGCCATTGAGAGGCCCAAGGATCGTCGGCGGTCGCGTGCAGCTTGATCTCTTCGGGATCAAGAAGTGCGTTGTTGGACAAGGACAGCACGTCGAGCAACATGGCACTCGGCGCCGGCAGGTTGATCGCAAAGGTACTATCGTCGCGCACCTCGAATTGATCTGCCTCCGTCACCCCGATCATGGTTGGAAAGATGAGCCGCATGTAGCCGGAAGATTGCAGCCCACGGTCGAAGAGATATTTCACCGCGTTCGCATTCACCGGCCGGCCGCTCGGAAATTTCAGGCCACGACGGATGTTGACGACAAGGGTTTTGTTGTCGTTCTCATACGTCCAGCTTTCGCCGATGCCGCTTGCGAAAACAGCGGGCTTGGAAATCGCAAGGTTAGGCGATCCGGCGACTGGCTCTGCACCCCAGCTCAGCACCGTGTCGTAGATGTTTGCCTGAACGATATAAGCGCCGTCGGACTTGAATTGCGCCGGATCGAAGGAATCGATATCCGTGCCCCAGGCCACCGTGAGCGTCGGACCAGCCTGTGCATTTGCAGACCCGGTAAAAAGGCCCGGCGTGAACATCGCACTGCCGCTCGCCGCCAGCTTGAGAAAGCTGCGGCGTGATTGATTTCCCAACATTCAAGTCCCCTGCGTAGGTTCTGGATTTGCGTGAACAAGCTCGAATGACGTGGATAGCTCTGTCTCGTGCGCACGAGTCTTCGAAGGCGCTCCCGCAAAGGAGCGACCCAGGAAGTTCCGCTTGCGTCCGCACAATCGACGATCGCGGAGATAAAGATGCGCCTGACGTGTTCAGACACACAGCTCGGGATAAGGCATGAACCGCTGCAGGATCCTCAGGCAGAGGCGTTTCCGCGCCTGCCTTTCGGAGCGGCCGCCGATCGCTTCTTTACGGGTTTGTCGATAACGCGCGAGAGGCAATTGGCCGCCTGCATGATGTCATCGGTCACAGCCGCGCGGGCGGCGGGGCCGTCGCGATGCGTCAGCGCATCAAGGATGCGGCGATGAGCATCCATGGAGCGGCGCAGGTGCGCGGCGTCGGGCGCAACGAGCACGAAGCACGGGCCAATCAGAACCCAGAAATTCTCGACCGCACCAAGGATGATGGGTGCTTGAGCGATCTCATAGATCCGCCTATGAAAGGCGAAATTCGCCGATAGATAAGCGGGCACATCGACTGCATCGGCCGCCGCCTGGAGACGATCATAGAGCTCAGCGACCTCACTATCGTCAACGCCCGTCATGCGGATTGCCGCGCGCTCGGCAAGAAGCCCCTCAAGCGCCACCCGTGCATCGCGCACGTCGCGCAATTGCGCGCCTGACAGATGAACGACGCTCAGGCGCGCCGTGTCGCTGAACTCGAATGCACCTTCAGCCTGCAGGCGGCGGAGCGCCTCGCGCACCGGCATCGGGCTCGAACCCAACGCCTCGGCAAGTCCTCGAATTGTCAGCCTCTGGCCCGGCGCGAAGCGGCCGGCCATTACGCCGTCACGCAAATGCCGGTAAACCTGATCCGCCATCGAGTCCCGGGCAACGGACGGCAGTAGCGGCAGCGGTTTCTTGTCCTTCACCATCGCGGGTCCCCCCAAGTCTTAATTTCGGATATGTGATCACAAATTCGCGTCTACGTCAAGTTTGCTCAGCCCATTCTTGATTTTGGACTTAAGGTTGCAGACTTGTCGGGTCGTTCGGTCAACGTGAGACTTCAGATGGGACGCGAGCGGCGGAGCACCGTTCGTCCCGCGGATCATGGGCCTGAAAAACCGGTTCTTGGAAAGGCCTCCGGCGGGCATGCCGGAGGCCTTCTGGAGGTCAAACTCGATTCTAAAAGCCTCTTCCTTTCTCCTTCGTGCTAGTTGCCAAAACAGATCACCAATTGCGCTGAGCTCGCAGGAGCAAGCTCACCGTGCTCTGGTCCTTCAGCTCGTAGGTAACTCCGGGCTTGGCAATACCCGTCTGCGCCGGCAACACCACAGTGCCGCCGGCCGCATACTTCTGGTCGAGCACGCTGTATGCCAGATCGGCCGAGAAGGTCAGGTTCTTGACCGGAGTCCAGCGAGTGATCACGCCTGCGACCGCATAGTTGAAGTCGGGGTTGCAGCCGGCCGCGCCGCTCGAGAGCGCAAGGCCCGCGACGAATGCACCGCAGATGTAGCCTTTCGCTGCACTATTATATCGCGCAGCAGCCCACGCACCGTAGATGCCAGTGTTCCAGTAAGGATCCCAGTTGTGGGTATAGCCGCCACGGAAGCCGTAGGTGGTGGTCAGTTCCTGACGGGAGCCCGCCACGAAGACCGAGTCGGCGAGACCGGCAAGGCCGACGCTCTGGTAGACCCCCGCAAGTCCCGCCCCCCCGTACATCGCGTAGGTGGTGGGTACGAGGTCCTGGAAATTATAGCGGCTTGCGCCATACGTATAAACGCCTTGGACGTTGATTGTGTCACCCGGACCGGTCGGGAGATTCTTGATTGACAAGGCCAGTTGACCCGCCCAGCCCCACTTGTCGCCGGGATGACCGGTCGTCTCGTCGGCGCCGTAGTAAGCGGCATGATTGTCATGCATCGCGACTGACGCCTGGAAGAGGCCCCAAGCCTGATCGACTCGAAGCATAGCGACAAGGTCAGGAGAGCTTGCACCGGCAATGTCGCTCGCGCCGTACGCGCCTGTCGCAAGACCAGCCACTGTCGCGCCGCTGATGTTCCAGATGTTGGTCGTGTAGTATTGGACCTGATCCTGCGCCGAGAATGATGCCGTGATACCCTGGCCGAAGTCAGCGGTGTACGTAAACTGATTCACACCCGTAACCGCACCGCCGCCGCCCGGCAGACCGTCAAAGTTGTTCGCGGGGTAATTGATCCAGGGCGTTGAGAACTGGGAGATGGTTTTGCCTATCGTGAACCCTGCGAACTGGATGAAGGCCAGATAGACACCAACCGATCCACCAGCGACGCCAGTTCCGCCGTAAACCGTCGAGCCGTTAACACCGCTGGTCCCAACACCGGTATAGCCGCCCGACCCCCAGTCGAACACACCATCGAAGAAGGTGCGGAGCATACCGTATTGTGTTGCGGTGCGCGTATCGATCGTCAGATCTTCACGGGCATTGGTGGAATAGGAGTTGCGCAGGCGATTGCCCGCTCCAGGCGCACCATTCACCGCGCCCTGCGTGTAGATCGAGTTGGTGTTGAAGGCCGCATCAACGCGCAGATAACCTCCGAGCTTGATGCATGTGTCGGTGCCGGGGATATAATAGAACCCGGCGCCATAGAGAGAGCAGACCTTCACGTATTCAATCGGCCCTGCCTTGGCCGGCAGGTCGGCCGCCTGTGCACCACCCATCAAGCTGAGCGCAGCGGCCGAACCGCAGAGCATTCGGTTAAACGTCTTCATAAAAGCCCTCCAACATCTTCTGCGGCCCTTATGGGCGGTTGCCGAAGAATGATCCCAAGTTCACGACTGTTGCTTCTCGTTTCGCGCACCTCGACGTCTTCGCCACGCGCGAATGGATCGATTTGCTTGACGTGCGACCGAGGGGCCGCTCCGTCACGGGATGGACATTATATAAGCTACTTATATATGCAACTGATATAAGTTAGCGAAGTGTCGATTCGGGAAAGAGTCGTGGTATTCGAGCAACACACCACCGCACCCGCATTGTTGCTGCGTGTTGCAAACCGGGTTAGGTAAGTTGGCGAAATAATGAAGAGGAGGTCTCGGATCATGTCCCGAGATACGACCCGGCAGCAGCCCTCGCTGAGCGCGAAAGGTCACAGGACAAGCAAACAAACCGCTCCGTCGGACCGAATCATAGGAGAAGTCGGTTGGGACATTGCGGCCATCAATGTGCATCTGGAGGACATTCGGCGGACCTGGGCAAAGGCACTTGGCGTCAGCGGCCCCCAATGGCTGATCCTAATGGCGATTGCCGATCTGGATCAGGGTGCAGGCGTGTCCGTCGGAGATGTTTCGGCGAAGATCAACGTCCGCTCCCCGTTCGTGACCGCAGAGACCAAAATGCTGGAAAAGGGGGGCTTCGTATCTCGCACTGCCTCTCCGGCGGATGGCAGGGTCGTTTTGATGTCGCTGACCGAAAAGGCTCGTAAGGCAATTACGAGCCTTGCAGCCAAGCGCAGAAAACTGGATGAGACGATTTTTGCAGATCTTGGGCACGAAAGGCTGCAAGATTTCAGAGAAGTGCTTTCGACCATCAAGCGCAGAATGGAGAAAGTGGCCCTTCAGCTCGAGCTGGATGCAAGCAAGCCGGACGTGTGAGTGGCTATATTACAGGAGCCATTCGGCTCCGAAGGATTTATGAGCAGATTGTGCGCACCGGACGCCGAGCGCGAGAGCGATTGATCCCAATTGAATTCGCGCCCTAGGCCCTCGACGCCGTGCGGGTATCATTGAGCGCCAGCGGCCGAGCGTTCTTTACGCAATTCTTTCGCGTTGGAATGCTAGGCGCCTGGTCGTTTCGGTCGATGCGCAGTTTGTCTCTGAGCCAATCGAAGATAAACTGCCGCCCAATGCTCGGATTGTCGAGTTGCCGGTGCGATGAACCGGTCTCCTCGCCCTTGAAGATCTTGAGATCCATGGGTACGCCGGCGGCGCGGCAGTGCTCATGCAAGGCAGTGATATCCTCCAGGCTGACATAGTCGTGCTCTCCCACAACGACCAAGGATGGACATTTGATCTGACGGGCAAGCTTACAGAACGGGGATAGTTTTATATCTGGACCGAAGAGGCTGGCGGTGACATATCTGTGCTCGAGATCATCCCAAAATCCGCCGTCGCAAACGGCAGCAGCCCACCTCGTTTCGGTTGCCGCCACGCGTGTGGCAAGGGCCCCTCCAAGACCATCGCCTATCAAGGCGATTCGCCTCTGATCGACGTCATCGCGGCTGAGTAGATAATCCAACCAGCGACGTAGAGCCACGCATTGATAATGGTGGACCGGTCGATCCTGGAAGCGCTCGATCTCTCGCGGCAGGTCGGTAACGAGCAATGACAGGCCGTTTGCAATGGCATGAGACTGAAATCTCACCAATAGGTCTTCTTTGGTATCTCTTTCCTCGCCGATAGCCACGACCACCGGGGATTTGCGCGGCGCGGCCGATGAACGAATGAGATAACCTTGGAGCAAATTGGTACCGAAGCGGATCTCGAGCACCTCTCCACGCGGAGACAGCACTTCCAGGAAGGCCTCGGCACATGAGTTGGCAATGCGAGACAGTTCGGGAATTCTCGGATCGCTGCGAACAAGAAAGGCGGAAGCTGTGCGATAATAGTTCAAGGCGCGCAGCCATTCGTTCCTTGCCGTCGTAAAGTGGCCTTCTGCGCTTGAGAGGCGCGCGCGCCTTGCGATCCGGTCGGCCAGGGCACGCCACTCCTCGAGCCAGCTCTCGTCGTCGCCGACAACGATCTTGCCGGCAATCATGAGGCACTCGGACACGAAGCTTGCGCCCTCTTGAGCATCTCCCAGCAGGCGTCTCAGCTGGGTGCTCTCGACCTCATGATCCGGCCAGTGGGTCCAGCCGTCAGCGTCATATCTGGGCGAGCGGTGGACATTTTTCGCCTGTTCTCGCATCATCCTGCCCTCCCTATTAAGCCGCGTAGAACGCCTCTGTTCTTTGCGGTCGATCACCTTTTTTTCGTCCAAGCGCCGAATTGACACGTGGCGATATGTCGTATGGTGCGGCGCGCGCATGCAATGCTATTTGAACTCATGCTCGAACCCGAAAACGCGACGATTAGGCCGGCTGGTCACATTGAACCGCCATCGGCTCGTCCTGCGGAACGTGTGACCATTTCGTGTTCGCCTATGCCCAGCGGAGTCTAGGCGACGACAACGCACGCGCTCACGGCAGAGAGCCAGACGCTATTCACAGCTCACCGAGTTCTCCTGTCTTCGCCCCGAACGCTGATCGGTGGCCCTTGGCTGCCTTGCTGAGCTGGCGCCGGTCTCATTCGCAAAAGGTCGCCACAAGATCGCACTCAGAAGCCGACATCGCTCGTCCCTTTCAACTTCAGCATGACACGAGCCTCGTCCGGGGTTGCTGCCTCTAATCCGAGTCCTTTCAGGATCGAGCGGGCTAGCCTCACTTGCTCGGCGCTGGAGGTGGCGAGCTTGCCAGGCCCCGCCCAAAGGCTGTCCTCGAGTCCCACGCGGATATTGCCGCCCATTGCCGCAGCCATGGCGCCTATGCGCATCTGCGCGGCGCCCGCGCCGAGTACCGACCAGACATAGTCGTCGCCGAACAGCCGCTCGGCCGTGCGGCGCATGGTGACGATGTCCTCATGATGCGCCCCGATCCCGCCGAGCAAACCGAAGACGGACTGGATGAAGAACGGCGGCCGCACCACTCCGCGGTCGACAAAGTGCTTAAGATTATAGAGGTGGCCGACATCGTAGCATTCGAATTCAAATCGCGTGCCACTGGGCGCGCACAATGCGAGGACCTGCTCGATCTCGGCAAAGGTGTTACGGAAAACGAGGTCGCGTGAAGACTCCAGGTGCTCGCGTTCCCACTGATGGGTGAACTCGTGATAACGCTCGAGCATCGGAAACAGGCCGAAATTGAAGGAGCCCATGTTGAGCGAGGCCAGCTCAGGCCGGAAATGCCGGGCGGGCTCCACGCGTTCGGCGACCGTCATGAATGGGCTGCCGCCGGTCGTGATGTTGATCACGGCCCCCGATCTGCGGCTCAACTCCGGGAGAATCTTCGCAAATCCTTCGACCGATTGGTCCGGCTGACCAGTTTTCGGGTTGCGTGCATGCACATGCAGAATCGCAGCTCCCGCTTCCGCAGCCCGCACGCCCTCTTCGATGATCTCCTCCGGTGTCACCGGCAGGTGCGCGGACATTGAGGGCGTGTGGATCGCGCCGGTTAAGGCGCAAGTGAGAATGACCTTGCCAGGCCTGGCCATGTGAAACCTCAAGAGCTAATCGGTAGTGGGTAAGCGGCGGCGGCCGCGGAATTTTCGGCTTTTATGGCAGGACAGCCGGATCAGGAGTGCCCATCGCGCTTGCGCACGATGGATCTCCTCGCCTGCCAATTGATGACGAGGCAGCTTTTCGCGAGGTCAGCTGGCGAACCGCGGCTCCGGTATGCCCCGGACGCCAAGCCCCTTGATTGCAAATAGGGCCCCGCGCTGCTGTCCGTCATCGGGAAATCGCGGCAAGGGCGGCTTCGCCATGGAGGTCACATAGAGAATGTCGAGGTTGGGACCACCGAACATCACGCTCGTGACCTTGCGCACCGGCATCTGAATAACGCGCTCAACGCTGCCGTCGGGCGCGTAGCGTACGAGCTTTCCATCATAAACAAGCGCTTGCCAAAGAAATCCTTCTGCATCGACCGTAGCGCCATCGGCAGCACCGCCGTTTGAGCGATCTACTGGCGCGAAACGGCGCCGCTTGGTCGCAGCGCCGGTCTCGATGTCATAGTCGTAGGCCCAGATTTCTCCAGTCCAGGTGTCGGCGAAATAGAAGGTCTGGTCGTCCGGGCTCCAGCACGGGCCATTGGACACGATGATCTTCTCGTCCAGGACGTGCAGCGAGAGATCGGGATCGAGCCGGTAGAGACGGCCAGAGGCCTGATCCTCCAGTGTATCCATGGAACCGAACACGAAACGCCCGCGGCGATCGACTTTGCCGTCATTCAATCGATTGCGCGGCAAATGTGCCTCGGGGGCCGCGATCAGCTTCAGCTCCCCGCTCTCCAGATCGAGATCATGCAGGCCCGATTGCAGCGCGACGAGCGCATGCGTACCGTCGCGACGAAGCGCCATCGAGCCGATTTTCGCTCCAACATCCCAGGCGCGAAGCTCGCGTCCATCTGCGGTCGCACGAAAAACGCGACCATCGATGCTGTCTATCCAGTACAGACGCTGCTGCTCGGTGTCCCAAAGCGGGCCTTCGCCAAGCGTCGTCTTCAGATCCGCCACGATCTCGATCTGCAAAGTCATCCCCCCCATTCTCACGTTTCACAGGTATTCCACATTCCCGTCAACGCTGATCGCCTGGCCAGTCACATTGCGTGCACCTGGCGAGCAGAGGAATAAGGCCATGGCCGCAACGTCCTCAGCCGTCACCATGCGACGCAGCGAGATCTTCTTGAGGTATTCCTGGCGCATCGCCTCGTAGCTGGTATGGAGCTGCTCGGCGCGCGCGCGGATTACGCCCTCCATGCGCGGGCCCTCGACGATACCGGGCAAAAGCGCATTGACGCGGATGTCGTCAGGACCGAGTTCGGCAGCAAGCGATTTGACGAGCCCAACAATAGCCCATTTCGTTGCCGCGTACGGGGTACGCCAGGCATAACCGAGGCGGCCGGCAACGGAGGCCATGCAGAGGATTTGTCCATAGCGAGATTGGCGAAGCATCGGGACCGCATGACGGGCGAAGCGGTACTGTGCATTGAGATTGATATCGATCGTTTGCTGCCAATCGAACTCTGCAATGGCATCGATTCCGCCCGTCGGTCCGGCAATGCCGGCATTGTTGATGAGCACGTCGAGCCCACCCCAACGCGCAGCCTGCGCGCGAAAGACGGCCGCGACCGCACCGCGGTCCGATACGTCGGCCTTTGTGGCAAGGACCTGCGGATGTTGATTGCAGAAGCTTGCAAGCGCATCGTCGTTGACGTCGCAGATATGCACATACGCACCAGCCTCAACGAAGGCACCCGCAAGTGCGGCGCCAATGCCGGATGCGCCCGCCGAGATCAGGACGCGCAGCTCGGGATGAGGCACAAGACGCTGCAGCACGCTCATGCCGGTGCACCTCCCCGGCCGCGTCTCGGAACGGCCACGGAGCGCCCAATGCCCGCATTGTCGAGAAAGCGGGACAGACAATTGGCGGCCTGCATGATGTCGTCTGTCACAGCGGCACGAGCGGCGGGCGCATCGCGGCTCAACAGCGCATCGAGGATCTGGCGGTGCGCGTCCATAGAACGCTGCAGGTGGGCAGCGTCGGGAGCAACGAGCACGAAGCACGGACCAATGAGCAGCCAAAAATGCTCGACGGCGCCGAGAATCGCCGGTGCCTGTGCAATTTGGTAGATCCGCCGATGAAAGGCGAAGTTGGTCCAGAGATAAGCGGGTCCATTGACTGCATCAGCGGCGCTCTGCAGCCGGCCGTAGAGTTGCGCCACCTCGGCATCGTCGACACGCGTCATACGCGAAGCCGCGCGCTCGGCCAGCAGCCCCTCGAGCGCCACGCGCGCATCGCGCACATCCCGCAGCTGCGCCTCGGACAGGCTCCCAACGCTCAGTCGCGCCGAATCGCGGAATTCGAAGGCGCCCTCGGCTTGCAGGCGGCGGAGCGCCTCCCGTACCGACGTCGGGCTTGAGCCCAGCGCCTCGGCAAGGCCCCGGATTGTCAACTTCTGACCCGGCGCAAAGCGTCCGGCCATCAGACCATCTCTCAAATGCCGGTAAACCTGATCCGCCATCGAGTCCCGGACGAGGGACGGCAACGGCAGCAGGGCAATGAGGTTGCGCGATTCCAAGTTCCCTCTCCTATATGAGATATGTGATCACATTATGAAAAACCCGTCAAGCTTCGTCGGCGGGATTCCCGAATCGCGCGTTGAGGCAATTGCCGCCCGGCTGGCGGCGGCAGAATGCCTCGCAGAGGAGGCAAGAGGATTGAGCTTTTCACGCACCGAGGAGTTCGTTCGATGACAGCTGAAGGATGCCGACTGCGTAGAGCCCATCCACGAAGGCCCGATACTGCGGTCGCGCCGCAACGATGGCGGCAACGAGTCTCCTCCCTGAAGCGATCTCGCCGGCGCGGATCAGCAGCACGCCCTTCCAGAAGGTTGGCTCTGGATCAAAGCCGATCAATCCCTGGGCGTTCGTGAGCATGCGCAGCGCCTCTGCAAGCTGCGGACCTGTCGCTGCCGTCTCGCCCGAGAGCAGCCCGGGTGTGAAGACAGATGCGCCGAAGATCGTGTGGGCCTGAGAGAGCTTGGTGAGCCTGCGCAATTCGGCAAGCGGCTCCGGATGGTCGTCAACTCGCACATCGATGAGCCGGTTAGCCCAGGGCGCTGGAGCGATTTCGGCGGACACAACGAGGAGCGCGGCCGACATCCGGCCGCGGGCGTCACCTCCAGCGGCTTCAGCTGCATCCATCGCCGCGAGCATGCGGTCGAGAAGTGGGCCGGCAGTATCCTCGTAAGCTGCCAGCATGGCGGGAACCACGGCGTCGCTGGCCAGCATGTTTCCCAGCACCACAACGTTGCTGGCCTCGAGCTGAGCGCGGTGGGGAACGCAGCGATCGCCAGTGAACATGGCTTTGCCGCCAGCGGCATCGAGAAAGGCGACTTGGCGCAGCTCTCGGTCCTCGTCCTTCGCAAGCAGGCTCGTGAGCGCCATCGGCGCCGACACGCCGGAGGCCATGAGATCCAGCCCGTTCGGCCCGTAAGCTGGATCAACGAACGATTGGGTCGCAACAACACCAACGCCGGCTCGCGCAAACGGCACAACGCGCCCGAGGGCGAAATAATGCGATTGGCTCGCAACACCCAACTCACCCGTAACCGAATCCCGGGCGACAATCGAGTACGTCATCATCAAGACTCCACACGCTCGAGGTGCGCCTTGATCGCCGCGATCAAAGCCAGCGGATCCTCCAGCATCGGCAAATGACCGATACCTGGCAGGAGAACGTGCGGAGCATGCAGCGAGGCTGCCATTTCTGCGCCGGCTGCGGGAGGGCAAGTCAGGTCGAACTCCCCGGTCAGAACCGTCACAGGGCAATTGACGCTGGCCACATGGGCGCGGATATCGGCCGCGCAGGCGGCTCTCCACACGCGACGGATGTCGTCCTTTCCGTTTGGATTGCGCAGCGCAATGGTCTTGGCCACCACTTCGGCAGACGCGTGTGGACCCAGCGCATATTTCGGCAAGATAAGCTCAAACATTTCGGTGACGGTGTGATACTCGAGGGTGGCTAGAACAGCCGCATTGTCAGAATCTCGCGAGTAGAGCTGACTGCCTACCGCAACAACCGAGAGGACCCGTTTGGGCTCTGCAGCGGCGAGATAGACCGAAATTGCTCCACCAAGCGAACCGCCGATGGCGTGGAAGCGATCGATGCCTGCCCGGTCCACGGCATCGATGCAGTCCTGCGCCCACCGCGCAAGGTCGTACTGTTCGGCCGGCGGCGAGTCACCGAATCCACGCATGTCGGGGACAATCGTAAATCGGTCGGCGAATGCCGGAACAATTTCGGCCCACGCCGCGCCCTTGAGATTGATAGGATGCACGAACAGGATTGGCGGCCTGCTCGCGTCGGTCTCGCCATGGTAAGAAACGGCGATCGGACCGACCGGTCGCTTGATAGTGAGCCGCCTCATGAGTCCTCCACGGTCACGACGTTCCGAACGGCCGAAGGGACGCTCGATTGCGTGTGCTCTCCCTTTCCAGTGAGGCTCGCGCACTACGGTCCATCCGCTTCTCGGCGGTCACATCGGGCGGCAAGTTCAGCTGGAAAATCTTCTTTGGACGTTCTTCGCCCCGGCGGGATCAGCCTGTCCGCCGGATGTAGGCGGCGCGGCCAGCCCGGCGGGGCGCTCGCTTTGATTACAGCTTTTGGTCGTCCGTAACCGAGAAGCTCTTGCCGAAGCCTGGCGGCAGATAACCCACGCCGCGGCTGGCGTAGCTATCGCCGAACGGCTGCCGGATCTTGTCTTTGGGCGCCATCTCCGAGCAGTGGAAGTGCCAGATCTTCCACTCCGGCTTTCCCTCTCCGTCGTTGCGCACGTAAATTTCGGTGCTGCGCAGGTACTGGTCCGGTTTGTCGGCTTCCTCGAAATTGCCTTCGCAAAGCAGGTAGGCCATGTCGCCATGGAGATCCAGACGCCAGATGTGCATGACCGCAGGCTTCGATCGCGGCCTGTCCTTGAACGACTCCCAAAAAGCGGTCAGTTCCTCCCGCCCAAAGTACGGATCGCCGCTAAGGTTGAAATTCAAGAACGCGGTGCCACTCGGGAAGCAGGTTCGCATCAAGGGGATATCCCACTTGTGATTGGCAACCCACCAGTCGCGGTGCACTTTCAAAATGGCTGCTCGGTCCTCATTTAAAGTCGGCATGAATGCTCCTGATTGGTGTGATCGTTAAATTGGCCGCCGGGAAAATCCCCCTCAGATTGGCGACCTCATCGGCCTTCGGGTCAAAGACCGAGGCAGATTCTTGTGCTTACGCCTCGGCCACTAGCAGTCGCTCTGGACAGCAGTTCTGAGCGGTTCAGCTGAGCGCGCGCCAGAAACGCGAAATTTCGAGCGCTGAAGCAGGGCGTTGCCGCTGCTCGTCGTGATCCACTGACGCGGACGGCGCCAAGAATGCACTTGGATGGCCTGCAACGCTGAGCCAACTCATAGGCCGCGGAATAGTTGATCCAATGACTCTTGCGGCACAGCGCATTGCGCGCCCACAACAAGCTTGAGCTGAGAGCAACACGAAGAGATGGCGCGAAGCGCCGGCCGATCGAAGCTGGATGCGCGATCAATGCCCGGCGAAGCGTGCGCTGGCGCGATAATGCGGCTCACTTTAGGGTCCCTCCGTTCTCGATATGTGATCACAAATCAAATTCAGCGTCAAGCATTCCCGGCCGACGCCTTTCGGCATCGTCTCAGGCTCGCGCGGGACGCGCTCCCATTACGTCATTTCAAGCGCGCGGGACCGAGGGATGTTTCGCACCTCGCGATGGTCGTCCAGTCCCGTAACAATCGGAGTGAGCGCCGGAGGGTTCAGCGACGCGAGATAACGATCGTCAGCAACTTCGCCATAGAGCGTCGTACGTTGGCGCGGCAGGCGTGCCATGGCCCGGATGAGCTCTTCCATTTGTTTTGGAGCCATCTCGTGGCCATGCTGAGCACCGGCTGAACGCGAGATCGTTTCGTCCATCAGCGTGCCGCCGAGATCGTTCACACCAGCCTCAAGGCAGGCGCGAATGCCTTGTTCGCCGAGTTTCACCCAAGAGGTTTGGATGTTGGAGATTTTCGTGTGGAAGACGAGCCGCCCGATGGCATGCATGAGAACGACTTCGCGGAAGGTCGGCCCCTTGCGCGAGCGCCCTTTCAAGTAGATCGGGGCCTCCATGTGCACGAACGGCAATGGGACAAATTCAGTGAAGCCGCCGGTCTCGGTCTGAAGATCCCGGATGCGCAACAGATGCTTTGCCCAATGCTCGTAACGGTCGACATGACCGAACATGATCGTTGCGGTGCTGCGCAATCCGGCTCTATGGGCCGCTGCCATGACCTGCAGCCATTGCGCGGTGTTGATCTTGTCGGGACACAGAATCGCGCGGACCTCGTCGTCCAGGATTTCTGCGGCGGTCCCGGGCAATGTACCAAGACCGGCGTCCTTCAACTCGCGCAGAAACTCATCGACCGAAACTCCGAGCGTCTTGGCCCCCTGAAACACCTCCAAGGGCGAGAAAGCATGGATATGCATTTCGGGCGTGAACTGCTTTACGGTCCGACAAATCTCAAGATACTTTGCGCCGGTGTAGGCGGGATGGATGCCGCCCTGCATGCAGACTTCGGTCGCGCCACGCTCCCAGGCTTCGCGCGCGCGCCGCCCGATCTCATCCATGGAAATATCGTACGGCCGCCCGCGCAAGTTCTCGGCGAGCTTTCCTTTCGAGAACGCGCAGAACTGGCACCTGAAGTAGCAGATATTAGTGTAGTTTATGTTGCGGTTGACGACATAACTAACGCAATCCCCATTGACGGAGCGGCGCAGCTCGTCAGCAGCGCGGCACACGGCCGTGAAATCGCACTCCTCGGCTTCGAACAGCGACACGATCTCTGCCTCGTCGAGTCGTGCCCCAGAATGAGCCTTTGCGACGATTCTCCGAAAGCTGCCGGTTAGGACGGCGGGCGAGCTGGCATCTTCACGCAGCATCGCGAGGTCCCCGGCAGGCGGCTCGCACCTCGCTCCAGGGCACCATTCGTCTCGGCGCGGCCAGCCATGTCCGTCGACAAGACCGAGCAGGTTCTTCTGCAGCGACATGTCAGTCCAGCGAGCATATTGACGCGCATAGGGCGGATAAACTGCGAGGCGTTCGACGAGCGTCTTGCCGCATTGAACGGTGGCCTCGGAGAGACGTGCCAGATGCGGCCATGGCGCCTCCGGATTGACATGGTCCGGTGTAACCGGGGATACGCCGCCCCAGTCATTGATGCCAGCGGCCAGAATCTTGTCCAGTACGCCCGGGCTGAGATTGGGGGGAGCCTGGATGTTCATGTCGGGCCGGAACAGCAATCGCGCGAGCGCAATGGTCCACAGATGCTCTTCCATTGTTGGGGCCGCCGCGCCCCTCATGCGGGTATCCGGCTTCGGCTTGAAGTTCTGGATAATGACTTCCTGAATGTGCCCGTAGCTTTCGTCTAAATTGCGCAATGCAAGCAATGAGGAGATGCGCTCAAGCGGCGTCTCGCCGATACCGATGAGCAATCCGCTCGTGAATGGGACCGAGAGCTGGCCTGCCAGTTCAATTGTCCGCAACCGACTTCCAGGCTCCTTGTCAGGTGAGCCGAAATGTGGCCCCCCGGGCTCGCACAGTCGTGCCGAGGCGCTCTCGAGCATGATCCCTTGCGAGATGGAGACCTTGCGCAAAGCTGCGATATCGTCGGCCTCCATCAAGCCTGGATTGAGGTGCGGCAACAAGCCAGTCTCGCAGAAAACCACGCGCGCGGCTTCCTGGAGGTAGGCGAGCGTCGATGCAAAGCCCATCTCGTGCAGCTCTCGCTCGGCCTGGCGGTAGCGCAGCTCAGGCTTGTCGCCCAGCGTAAACAGCGCCTCCTTGCAGCCGGCCTCACGACCGGCACGCGCGATCGCCAGCACCTCATCGATGGTGAGGTAGGCACGCTGCCCTTTTTGGGGCGGATGGGCGAATGTGCAGTAGTGGCAGACATCCCGGCATAACTGGGTCAGCGGAATGAAGACTTTTCGCGAGTAGGAGATCTTTCTGCCGTGAGCCTCATCCCGCTTTGATGCCGCCATCCGCATGAGATCGGGAAGGGACACGTCGCTGACGAGAGACATGGCCTCGGAAGCGGAAATGTCACTTCGCCTCAAGGATTCCAGAAGCATCCGATCCACCATTCTCAGAACTCCTCACGCTCCGCGAAAAACGTCGGAGCTCTCTGCATTTTGGGCAACCAACCCCGAGCTCACTTCGGCCGCCGCATCGACGCTTGCGCGCCCCGTCCGTCCGTTCCCATCCCCAGCCGCCTTTGGCCGAGATTAATCGAACGCAAATAGCGATCGGTGGCTGTGGACGTGTTCAGGTCAAGAAAATCAAAGACATCGGCGGGAGCATCGAGATCAAGCCCAATCCTTGCATTGCGGCACACGATAGGCTGAATGCCGAGCCTATCGGCTGCGGCGATGTGGCGGGCGAAGCTATCGGGGCCGAAACACGGCTGCAAGGCTCGCGCTACGGTGAATGCAACCGCGTTGGTGCCGCCATCGCGCGGCGCCGGCACGATCACGGCGTTGCCTTGCGCGGCTTGGAGGAGCGTCGAAACGTCCTCGCTCAAGATAGCCGGCACATCGCTCGGCAGAACAAGGATGAGTTCGTCCCCACGATTTTCGACCGCGGCGAGCCCGGCTGCCACTGCCGCATTGGTTCCGTCCGCACCGCCGTCACCAATCACGACAGTCCCCAGACGAGCCGCCTCTTGAGCGACATCCTCAGCATTTGTTACCACAGCGATATGATTTAGTTTTATCACGCCACATGCCGCGCTCAGAACATCGCACAGCATAGACCGGGCCAACAGGGCGCGCTCGGATGCCGTCAGCAATGGGGAGAGCCGCTGCTTCGCGCACGAGAACGATTTTGCCGGGATGACTACCCATGCATCACGTGTCGTCATGATGCGCCTCCCTTTGAAGGGGCCCTGCCCCGCCGCTCGTGCGTTGCGCGAAGGTTTTCGCCGAAGGCAAGCGCATGCTCTGCGAGCATGAACTTCGACTGCATGTCTGTCATGAGCGTAGGCGCCGGGTGTACATCGACCCCCAGGTCGCCTGCCCCTGCCGAATCGGCAATATCTATGATCAGGCCATCGAGCAGCCCCGCATAATGCCTGGAAATCTCTGCATTTGACGGCTCAAGGCCGAGTTCGTCCATGATCTTGCGCGTCGGTCCTTTGATTGCCTGACCGCCGATAATCGGGGAAATGGCCACAACGGGAACGCTGGTCGCGCGCAGTTTTTCAGCCATCCCTGGAACAGCCAGGATTGGATCGATGCTGAGATAAGGATTGGAAGGACATAGGATGATGAGGCGGAGATCCTCGGCATCGAATGACGCAAGCACCTCCTCGCTCAGGCGAGCGTTTTGCGCCCCGCTGAACCGGATCTGCTTGACAACCGGTTCGCAGCGACGCTCGACGAAATAGCGCTGGAATTCGAGCTCGCCTTCCGTGGTGTCGAGGATGGTCGAAAGTCTGTCATTGGTGACGGGCAGCACAGCTGAAGCGATCCCGAGCCGTCGTGCAATGTCGCTGGCAATCGCTGTGAGACTTTCTCCCCTTAAGCGGCGGCGGGTCCGCTCGATATGCATCGCCATATCGCGATCCCCGAGCAAGAACCAGGTCTCGCCGCCGATCTGCTTCAAGGCCTCCATGAAGTTCCAGGTCTCATCGGATCGGCCCCAGCCGCGCTCGGGATCGCTGAGACCGGCGAGCGTATAAAGGACTGTATCGAGGTCCGGCGAGATATGGAGTCCGAGATGCTCGAAATCGTCGGCCACATTGATGACCACGGTCAATCGTTCTCCGAGAACGTGCTGTAATCCAACAGCGAGCTTTGCTCCTCCGACGCCCCCGCAGAGCGCCACAACACGCCCTTTTCCCGGCAAATGTGACCGCCCGTTCATCTGAACATATCCCGTTCTTTCGCACGCACGAGCGCGGACGCCGAATTGATAGGCGCACGAGAGGAGAATCCACGAACATGGATTACTGGTTGGCCTTCGGCCGCCTGTCCCATCAAGAGCGAGGCGGCGGCCGCCAGCTCATCCGCGACCGCGATCTCTGTTACCTGCATGGGCCGGCCGAACAGATCGGGCTTGCCGATCATGCTCTGAAGGGCAGGAATTCCAGCACTTCCAAGCGCCACACCTACGACGCCGTTGCGCCATGGACGGCCGAAGCTATCGTTTATGATGACGCCGACATCGACCCCGAATTGTCGATCGAGGCCGCGCTTGAGGTGCCGGCAACTGTCATCCGGATCTTCAGGCAGCAACAACACGCGATGGCCGCGATCCTGCTCGATATTGGATTCATCTATGCCGGCGTTCGCCATCACGAAGCCGAGGCGGTGAACAACGATGATCACATTCTGTCTTGCGCGAAGGACCTCGGTGGATTCTGAGAGTACCACCTCGATGTGCCGGGGATCTTTGCCGACCGTTTTTGCAAGCTCCACAGCGCGGTCGGAAGGCCTCACATCATCGAGATAGACGTACCTGTTTTCCGCCTTCGACACGATCTTTTGTGCGACGACAAAAATATCGCCAGATGCCACGGCGATCTCTCCGGTCTTCGCGCCATCCGCGATGACACCAACCAGATCGTCGCCAGGCCCCACCAGAGGGATCCCGGGAAGGGCGCTGTATGTGATGCTCCTCGTCATCGCGACTTTTTCCTCCTTCGCCGCTGCCCACACGTCTTGTTGTTTCTGGCGCGGGGCATCTCTCCTCGAATACGATCTCTACGCGCCGTACCCGAAATCAGTTCTGTATCCTATCTGCTTCTCCCTTAAGCAGACCCTGGCACACCTCCTGGATAAGTCTTCGACGTTCGCATCCTTCAAGCGTGCTGACGCGCGTTTCCGTGCTATCTCTTGCCCTTATTCCGAACTCCGCTTCGCAACGGAGAGGCTAGCCATGAAGCGCCGCCGGAGAAATTGACCGCTTTATGACAGTGCGCATTGCGAAACTCGATTGCAGTCTTGCCACCCCCGGCAGGCGTGACAGGTGCTGCTTATGAATGCGTTCGTAGTCCTCCATGTCGCGCGCCAGTACCGAAAGCCGATAATCGTCCGTACCGGACATCAGATGGCAGGCGATCACGTCGGGGCATTTCTGAATTTCGGCTTCGAAAGCCCTGAGCGCGCCCTCGCTTTGGCGGTCAAGCGTGATGTGGACGATCACGGTGAGGGGAAAGCCAAGCGAGTTTGCATCGATCTCGGCCGAGTAGCCTTTGATGATCCCGGCTTTCTCCATTTGCAGCACGCGCCTTGCGCAAGACGTTGCCGAGAGGCCGACCCGTTCGGCCAACGCCAGCTGGCTTATGCGGGCATCCCGAATGAGTTCGCTTAGGATTTTGCGGTCTAGAGGATCGAGGGCTGTGAGCATCGTTGCGAACGCCCGTGTGGTTTTCCATTCAGGTCAGGCCGGAAATCGTGATGCCGGCACCCTTCACCTTGTATTTGCGGTTGATCGCGATCAGGACGGAGGTGAGGGCCTCGGCTGCAGCGGAGTTCGCGAGCGCACCGCCATCGATCCCGCGATTGCTCACCGCATCCGCCAGCAACATCACCTCCTTGCGGGCCTCAGGATCATCGCTGAACACCAGAACGTCGCAGTCCGCCTTTCCTCCGGCATGGAGCTTCTGTGAGCCGACATTGTGAAACGCTCCGACCACCCGCGAACTCGGATCAAGCTGCGATTGGGCGATCAGCGCAGCCGACCCGGCGCTCGGGAGTTGAACAACAGAGACCTTCGGCGGCACGAGCGGCACGACCGCGGTGACAACAATCTTGCCCTTGGCCGCGTCCTTGATCTCGGCCAGGCTTGTCTCATAACTGGAGAATGGCACCGCAACGACAACAATATCGCTCTTCGCCGCGGCGGCAGCGTTGGCCTCGCCAGTCACATTGGCGAACCCGTCGGATTTTAAGAGCGCGACTGCATCCTGAGCGCGCTCAATCGAGCGCGATCCAAGAATGACGGAATATCCGGCGCGACTCCAGCTGCGGGCAAGGCCGGATCCGAGATCTCCAGTGCCGCCGACGATCGACAAAGTCGGAAGGGGCGCGTTCGACATTTGGCTTACACTCCTTTGCTTGCGGCATGACGCCTTGACAGTGAAACTCTGCTTCGCTCGAGCGTGCTTGACCGTATTCACACCAGGCCGAACACTCAATAGATCAGTCGCACCGCTCCTTCACGTGAACGAATTAGTTCAAAGACGGCTCGATCGCGGGTCAACACTTCTGGGTCCGTCGCCGAACAAAGAAGTTCATACTAGCCGCCTTCAAGATAGGGAAAGAAATTGAGCTCGGCTCCGTCTTTGACTTCAGCTGACAACGGCACGACCATGTCACCAATCGAGGCCAGCCAGACATCATGCTCGGCGCTCAACGAGCCGATCACGTTGAGAATCGTCGCTCCCTCGGGGAGGTCAAGCTGAATGGATCCAACCCCGCCGGGCAAGAACCGACGGAGATTTCCATGCATATTGACCTCGACGCGGATCATGAGTGCGGGGCTCGCATTGTGGCGGCAATCTTTTCAGCGGTCATCGGCAGCGAGTTCGGCCAGCAGCCAGTCGCCGCCGCGATCGCATTGCCGATTGCAGCCGGTGGTTCGATGCATGGTGGCTCTCCAACGCCCTTGGCACCGTAAGGACCGGCAGCGGATCGGCATTCGACGATAATGCTCTCGATCTCCGGGACATCCATCGCCGTCGGCATCTTGTAATCTGTCAGGTTCGCATTCATGACGCGACCGTCCTGATAGACGATCTCTTCCGACAGGGCCTGGCCTATACCTTGCGCCACGCCACCCTCGATCTGTCCCTCAATATAGGTCGGATTGATCGCATATCCGACGTCCTGGGCCACGACATAGCGATTGATCGTCACTTTGCCCGTGGCTTGATCGACCGAAAGGTCGACGGCGTGGGCATGGTAGCTCGGCGTATTCCAGACCGGGAGCGGATGGTTCTTGACGCGTGTCGGATCGTAGGCTGGTGCCGGTGAAATGGCTGTGCCATGCGCAATGAGCCCGCCACCGGCAAGACGCGAGATGCGTGCCAGCTCCGCAATCGAAATCGACTTGTTGCCGACGACCACGTGCTTGTCCTGCAGCTTCATATCCTCAATCGGTGCTTCCAGCTGCTTGGCCGCGAGTTCGAACATCTGACGCCGCAGCTCTTTAGCTGCCGCAACGCACGCATTGCCCACAGAAAAGGTCGTACGGCTGCCTTGAGCGCCGTAGTCGAACGGCGCGGCCTGAGTGTCCACCCCGGTGACGTTGATGTCCGTCAAGTCCAGAGACAGCTCCTCGGCGAGCACTTGAGCGGCTCCCGTGATCGCGCCGGTGCCGATTTCAACGGCGCCGCTGACGAGCGTCGCACTCCCATCGGGATTGATCTTGACATAGACACCAGACGAGCCACCCGTCGTCATCCACCAGCTGCAGGCGATGCCCTTGCCCCGTCCTGGCTCGGGATTACGATCTTGCCAGCCGATCGCATCGGCTGCCTTGCGCAGACATTCCTCGATGCTCACAGAGGTGTGCGTCTCGCCCGAAGGGCCTGGATCCCCCTCCTTGACGATGTTGCGCAGGCGCATTTCGAGAGGATCCAGGCCGAGATCCTTTGCGATCATGTCGATCTGGCTTTCCATCGCGAAATTCGCCATCGGTCCCGCCGGAGCACGGAAGGAGCCAGAATGGACCTTGTTCGTGTAGACAGCGATGCTTTCGAACGCGAGCGCTCCTGTCTTGTACGGACCTGCCATGACCTGAAGTGCGATAGCAGCCGTGCCTGGACCTGAGCCGGCATAAGCGCCACAATCCACGATGACCCGACCGCTTCGGGCAAGAAGATGCCCATCCTTGTCAACGGCAGTTTTGAGCAGAACCACGGAAGCCTGACGCGGAAGCGCGGCTATAAGCTCCTCTTCGCTCGTCGACATCACTTTGACCGGGCGGGCAGTCTTGCGCGCCAGGAGAGCTGCGAAGTGCTCGACACCGATCCTCAGCTTGCCACCGAAGCCACCACCAATTCCCGGCACGGTGACGCGCACCCGCGCGGCCGGCAAATCGAGGATTTCGGCCAATGTCGTTTGCGTGTCGAACGGCAATTGGGTGTTGCACCAGACCGTCACTATCCCGTTCGCATCCCAATCCGCGGTCGCAACGCGCGGCTCGGTGTATCCTGGATGCTGAAGCGAGGTCGTGAACCGATGCTCATAGACCTTATGAGCCTTTGCGAAGGCTCCTTCGACATCGCCGACGTGAATACGGGCGTGACCTGCGATGTTGTCCTTGCGCGAAATGATCGGGAGCGCCTTGTAGGTTTCCCAATCAGGATGGATGCGGATATCGCTTGTGAGCGCCTCTTCCGGATCGTACAGTGCCGGTAGATCCTGATATTCAACCTTGATGGCTTCAATCGCGCGCTCGGCGATCTCGCATGACGTGGCAGCGACCGCGGCGATCGCATGTCCCATGAACAGGACGCGATCGGTTGCAAATACGGTCGTGTCGCGCACCGCCGTTCCATAGCGGACCTGCGGGATGTCAGCGGCGGTGATGATGCCACGCACGCCTGCGATCGCAGCCGCGCGCGAGATGTCGATGTTCTTGATCAGAGCGTGCGCGCGAGCACTGCGCAGGATCTTGCCGTAGAGCATACCGGGCAGCTTGAAATCCGCAGCGTAAACGTGCTTTCCGGTAACCTTGCCGACGCCATCCCGCCGGGGCAGGCGGTGACCGGCAACGCGATGGGTTTGAGCGTTCATTGCTTGGCTCCCGAAAGTGCGATGCGCTCTGCCGCGGTTTCCACGGCATCGATGATCTTGCGATAGCCGGTACAGCGGCAAAGGGTACCTGCGATAGCTTCCCTGATCTCGTCGCGCGAGGGGCGGCAGCCCGGATTTTCGTCCAGGAATGACTTTGCCGTCAGGATCATGCCCGGGATGCAGTAGCCGCACTGAACGGCGCCGCATTCGATGAATGCTTCCTGAAGGGGATGCAGATGCTCGGGATCGCCGATCCCCTCGATCGTGGTGATCGAGCATCCCTCAGCTTGCCCCGCGAGCAGGATGCAGGAATTGACGGCCCTTCCATCGAGCAGCACCGTGCAGACCCCGCACTCTGCTTCCAGGCAGTTCTCCTTGGTGCCCATCATGCCGATCCCGTTGCGCAGGACCTGTAGCAGCGTCCAATGAGGCTCAATGAGCAGCTGATGGCTCTCGCCATTGACAACGATATTGAGAATTTTCCGGTTCATTGATCCTGTTCCCGAATTCGTTGCAAACATGTCCCGAGCGCGCGCTCGACCATGACCGCGACAAGACCGCGGCGGTAGCCGGCCGACGCGCGAACATCAGAAATGGGACTGGAAGCCTCTGCCGCGATCCTGCCCGCCTCCACAAAGCTTTCCTTTCCGGCAGATCTGCCGATGAGATAACTCTCCGCCTGTTCGGGCCGGAACGCCTTTGGGCTTGCGGCTCCGATTGCCAGGCGCACTGAAGCGCAACGCGAGGTGGAGGCATCCAGCGTCAAGCAAGCTGCAACACAAACCACCGATATCTCCATGGCCCGCCGGCGCCCTTCTTTCAGGAAGGCGGTTGCGGATCCGGCCGGAAGCTTGGCAAATCGGATGCTGGTCACGATCTCGGCGGGCAAGAGATCAGTCTTTCCCGGGCCGACGATGAAGTCGCGCAAGGGGACGGAGCGCCGTCCATTGGGACCTGTCATGTCGAGGCTTGCATCGAGCGCGAGCAGTGGCGGCACAAAGTCGGCGGCAGGAGAAGCATTGACGATGTTGCCGCCGATGGTTGCGATGTTTCGTACTTGATGGCCACCGACGACGCTGGCAGCTTCGACCAACGCTCGCAGATTACCCCGAAACGCAGAATGCGTTTCGATCGTGCGGTACCTCGTTAACGCGCCAAGGGTGAATGCTTCGGTAGTCTCGGTGATTTCGCTCATTCCGGCCAGGCAGGCGACATCGATCAGATGTACGGGATCGATCTTCTTCCGATTGATCTGGATAACCGTATCGGTCCCGCCGGCGACATAGCGCGCGGTCGGCGCAAAGCGTTGAGCAAGGTCGATAGCTTCAGTGACCGTGGCCGGCCGATGGAGATCAAAGCTCATGGCTTGCTCCCTTCCAGCGCCTGGGCGGCAGGCCACACCTCGGAGCCCATCTTGGCGATCGTATCCTCGATCGTACCTCCTTCGGGAGCGAAGGGCATGATGATAATCCCGTCGACGCCGGCCTGGCGCAGTTCGATCACACGCGCGGTCACCTCCTCCACATTGCCGGCCAAAGTGAAGGCGTTGATATGGCGATCGGTCACGTATGGCAGCAGAGGAAGGTAAGGCGTCACCCCGGCGGCGTAATGGGCGCCCTGGACAGAGGCGAGCACGTCCTCCGGCAAGGTCAGCCCCTGCTCTTCGGCTGTTTCAAACTTGAGACGCCCTGCCCCGAGCAGTCTTGCAACCGTCGGCCGAAGCGCGTCACGGGCGGCCTGACCGTCTGAGGCAACACAGGCATTGAGCCGAACGATCAGCCTGACGGATTTGGGATCGCGGCCCGCCTTCCTGGCCCCATCGTCCAGTCTCGCGCGGAAGGCCTTGATTTCCGGAGCATTGCCGCCGGCCTCCATGAACGCGGCATCGGCGCAAGCGCCTGCCGTCCGTTGGCCGAGCGGACCATTGCTGGCCACATAGATTGGGATATCGGCGCGAACAGGGGTGAAATTCAGCTTGCCCTCCTTGAACCGAATGACCTCTCCCTCGTAGGTGACGGTCTCGCCGCGCAGGAGCATCCGAATGACCTCGATCGCTTCGCTGATAGCGCGCGCCGGCTTCTTCCGATCGATGCCAAGCTCAGCAAAACCGGAAATACCGGCGCCGAGGCCGAGAATTGCGCGCTTGTTGGAAATCTCGTCGAGCGTCGCAATCGCCATGGCCGTCAGCGCCGGATGTCTGGCGTAGGGATCTGTCACGCAAGGTCCGAGCCTGACCCGAGACGTATTTTGTGCAAAATATCCAAGACACGAATAGACCTCCCGATAGAACCGTTCATCGGCAAGCCAGACCGTGTCGTATCCGCTCGCTTCGGCGAGCTTCACGCGATCAAGCATCTTGGCCATTGGCGCGTTGCCGAGAATCAGCAGGTCGAGGGTCATCTTGTTGGTGTCCTGTTTGCGCTTACGTTCTTGGACTAGGCAGAGCTCAACGCGGAGCACAGATCATTCTATCTCGTCGCTGACGAAATAGATGTTCTTCGAGCGATCGAGAAACTTGCCATAGAGCTCCTCTCGCAGCGCAACACCAGCCGGTGAGGCAAGGTCCCTGTCGTGTTGCTCCAGGCTTTTGACCTCGATCCTTTCGATGTATTGCCACGTCGAGTTTTCGGCGCCCTGGATGGGGCGGCGAATGCGATGAACCTTGTAGCTCACGTAATTGTCGAGGCTCCGCACGAGAGCGTAGTCGCGCTCGCGGACCCAGGCCTCATATTCCGCTGGGTCGACCCCTTCCTTGAGCGTGCTGATCAGGAAACGGACTGGCATGTGACTTTCTCCTTGGCTGTTTGCCCAATTCGGGTTGATCGGATATTGCCGACGACTTTGACGCGCACGCGCATGGCATTTCCGGGCAGATAGGCGATCGGCGTATCCTCTGCCTCGACCAGGGCAAGCGATTCCGAATCCGCGCCGGCCTCCACTGCCCGGGAATCGGCAAGCTTGCGTGCTGAAGCAACCGCCTCGTCTCGCGTCAGCCCCTGGAACACCTGATCGACTTCACCACTGACCTGCGCAATGGCTGCGCCAACCGCATTCGCGCAGCCCCCGTGTTGAACCCGAACGACACGCCCGACGCCCTGCAATTCTTCCGGAACAAGAAACGCGCCGCCCCCGACCGCAATCAGCGTGACGTCTGAAGCGCTTGTCTTCATCCGGTCGACGTTCTCTTCCAGCATCTCCTTGCAGCGGCGCAGAACCCTCTTCACGTCATCGGCAGTGATGTGTGCCACACGCTTGCGATCGCCAAGGTCGATCAGTCCGGCGGCAACGCCGATGTCGGTCGAGGTCACGCGATTGCCGCCAAACACCAGCGCTTCCGTGGACAGGCGATACCCAACGCTGAGCGGCCCGATGGCTGCCGCTCCAAGGTCGATATGGCTGCCGCCACCAAGTCCGATGGAAACGAGGTCCGGCATGCGGAATAGGGTCCTGACGCCTCCAATATGAACGACCGTGTTGGCTTCACGGGGAAAGCCGTTCCGCAAGTAGCCAAAGTCCGCCGTCGTTCCGCCGACGTCAACCACCACCGCATCTTTGAGCCCGGAAAGATAGGCCGCACCGCGCATCGAGTTGGTCGCACCGGAGGCGAAGCTGAACACAGGGTATGCGGCGGCACGCGAGGCCTCCGCGACGGTGCCGTCGTTTTGCGTGACAAAAAGCGGCGCGTTCAGCCCGACCTTTGACTTGGCTTGCTCAAAAGCCGTGATGGTCTCCCGAGCAAGCGCAATGAGAGAGGCATTGAGAATTGCGGCGTTCTCACGTTCGAGCAATCCGATCCCGCCGAGCAAATGTGCGCAGGTCACCGACACATCGGGGATTTCTTCGCGCAGGATGGCGGCGACCGCTTCTTCGTCGGACGGATCAAGCGGAGAGAACAGTGCGTTGACCACGACGTATTTGAGGCCGAGATTGCCGATTTCGCGCGCAATTCGCTTGGCTGCCGCGATATCCAGAGGGGCGAACCTGCGCCCGTCGTAATCGTGGCCGCCTTCGATTTGAAAGACCCCGCCATTGGCGAGCTCGGCAAGCCCAGCCGGCCAGTCGGTAAAGGGCGGCAGGGAGCTCGTGGCGGGGAGTGCAACTCGGATTACTGCCACTTTCGTCAGATGACGGCGCTGAACGACCGCATTGATGAAGTGGGTCGTACCTATCATCAGCGCGTCGAGACCGCTCGCATGCTCGGCACTCAGATCGAGCGCCCCGATGGCCGCAGCCACACCACTGGTGACGTCGGCCGTGGTGGCGACCTTCACGCCTTGAACGACTTTTCCGCCGTCGATCAGCACGGCATCCGTATTGGTGCCACCTACGTCAATCCCAATGCGTCTCATGAGCAGAATACCGACTTGAAATCGATGTCATAACCAAAAGCGCGGGGGCCGACATGGTCGAGCCCGCGCGGCGAGAGGAAGACCGGAGCCGCCGGCAGCGCGATCACGGTTGTCCGCTGGCCGTAGCGAATGGTTTCCGTTCCGATCGCTTCGCCGGATTCACTGTCGAGAACGCAAATGAGGTCGGGCGTCGAGACGAGCGCCTGCCCATCGCGCCACACGACGATCCACTCGTTCTGGAAATCGATCCGGATCTGGCTGCTGTGATCATCGCCAAGCCCCTCCACGACTGTGCGGCCGCGCAGGAAGCCCTCCGTTGTCCGCCGCTCGACTTCAACGACCTTGCCGGAGAACAGGAACCTGCCGGATTCCGCTTTCAGAATGGCTGCAATCGGGTCAGCGTGCTGCCGGTTGGCCTCGGCAACCGCCCGCCCGAGATTGATGGCTTTGGATGTGGTACGGGGAATGGCCCATTTCTTCACCTCAGCACCGGTGCGCGGCGCCTTGCAGGTCGCGACGATGGACCCGAACTCGGTACAAAGCTTTCGGCTCACACGTTCCATCCATTTCCAGGAGGAGGTTTTGCCAACGATCGCCTCATTACCGCGCGGGTCTACGGAGGTCAGCGGATAGGGAGCGAGACCGCCCACCGCAAAGCTCGTCATTTGCGCCTCAGGATAGGCACGCCCCATCGCATCGGCGTCGACAACTGGAATTTTCAGGTGGACGGCAGCGAGCAAGGACTGCATGCCGTTGCCGCCACCGATTTCGACTGCCATCACCGCCCTGAACTTGCGACCAAGATGCTCCTCCATGGCCGACACGGCGCGCGCGATGAGCCTGCTGTCGACCAGACGCTCCTGGAAAACAAGCGGCGCGCCCATAATGGAGACAACCGCGATCGCATCATCATCGTCCAGCTCGTCGGGATCGATCAGATCTACGCGAACGCCTTCATTGTAGTAACTCCGCATGCTCAAGAGCGCGTGATACGGACTCCCGCCGCCACCCGTTCCGAGAATCCAGGCGCCGACGGAGAGCGCCTCGATATCCTCCGGACTCAATTGTCTCATCTATAGCCTCCGAGCCGCGTCAATTGCGGCGACAAAAAACCGGATCAAGCAGCAACCGGGCCGCCACCACCAAGGGCGCGCTGCGCACGCTGCATGAGAAACTGATCGCCGAAGCGGTGCGCGATACGCTCAGCGGCAGTCGTAAGCAGCGTGATCGCACGATTCCTCTCCTCATCGCTCATGTGCGAGGCTGGATAGGAAATACAGAAGCCCACCGTCTCGCGGATTTCTGGATCGGAGACGCTCACGGAGATTGAGCCGACCCCGGGGATCGCTTCATCGAGGGCCTCGGCCCAACCGAACCGGCGCGGCTGATCCAGCGCCGCCACCAGCTCGTCGACATTTTGAGGGGCGCGCGGCGAAGGCGGCGTGACGCCTTCAGGATGAAGGGAGCGCACCACATTATCTGGAAAGCGCGAGAGCAGACTGCGCCCAATCGCAGTCGCAAATGCAGGAGCACGCTGGCCCAGCGGCGTGAATACGCGCAAGGCATGAGACCCCTGGTGCATCCGGATGACCAGAACATCCGCACCATCAAGGATCGAGACATAACCGGTATGCCCAGTCTCCCGGGTGATCTCCTTTACGGCCTCATCGACCGCGTCGATCAAGGAGGAGTTCAGCTTGTAGAGGCGCGAAATCTCAAAAAGCAAATTTCCAACCTTGTAGCGCGGAGGATTTTCCGAGCGCGACAGGAGCCCCTCAACCAGCATCGTCTTCAGCAAACGAGATGCTGAACTTTTGGGCATACTCAATAACTGCGAGACTTCTGTCACGGAGACTTCAAGCCTGCCGGGCCCAAAAAGTCTAAGGATTTGCGCGGCATTTTCAATTGCGCCCATTTTTTGATCACCTAGTTTCGTATATTGAAACTTAGTTGACAATAGCAGGACGATGACAATAATGCAAGCCATCGCGCACCGGACGACCGGCAAATCTTTCGCGCACAGTCAGGAGGGGAATGAGATGAACAGGGACACGCGCCGTCGGGATTTCTTGAAGTTCGCCGCAACCAGCGTCGCGGCGCTCACATTCACGGGCACAGCTCGTTTAGCTGCCGCACAAGATAAGCGAACGCTGACAGTCGCCTGGGATGCCGACATCGACACGCTCGATCCGGCCTCGTTCAAGACGTCGGCCGGCTACACGGTGCAGGCAAACGTTTACGACAGTCCGCTGATGTGGAAGGTGCAGCCGGTCGAGGGAAAGCCGGGAGTGTCGCAAGCAAAGCCTGGCGAGATCGAGGGCGGCATCGCTCAGTCCTGGTCCTTCGAAAATGGCAACGCCACGCTGGTGCTGAACATCCGCAAAGGCCTGAAATTACCGAGCGGCCGCGACGTCAACGCCACGACCGTGAAGTATCTCCTCGACCGCGGGCTGCAGTCGCCGGGTTATATGCGCCTCCTGTTTCCGCGCCTTCTTGGGGTAACCAAGCCCGAGCAGTTCAAGGTGCGCGACGACTTCACGATCGAGATCAATATGCCCTCGCCAAGCCCGATGGCGCTGGACATGATGGCGCTTATGAACAACGCGCTGCTTGATCCGGATGAGGTAAAGGCGAATGCGAACGCAGACGATCCCTGGGCCGCCAACTGGTTGAAGCGAAATACGGCCGGCGTCGGGCCGTATCAACTAGTCAAGAACCAGCCGGGCGTCGAAGTCGTCCTGGAAGCGCAGGCTGATCACTGGCGTGGTCACCCCTATTTCGATCGGATCGTTCTCAAATATGTGCCGAACGAAGCCGATCGCGTGCTGCTGCTCAAGCGCAAAGCCATCGACATGGTCGTCGGCAGATCAACGCTGTCTCCGCGCAATGTGAAGAGCCTCGAGGCGGAGCCAGGTTTGAAGACAGTCTCCGTGCCGGACACCCTGTGTCACTGGCTTTGCATGAACACGCAGAAGGCTCCGCTTAACAATGTCAAAGTGAGGCAGGCCATCAACTACGCCATCCCGGTCCAGGCGATCATCCCGAGCGTGCTGTATGGTTTCGGCACCGAGATGAAGAGCCCTGTACCTAGTTTGACGCCCGGTTACGACAACACGATCAGTCCCTACAAGTACGACATCGCAAAGGCCAAGGAGTTGATGCGCGAGGCGGGCTTCGGCAAGGATCCGGTTCCGATAGACCTTGCGGTACGCGCTGGATGGCAGCCGCACGAGCAGGCCTCGATCTGGCTCCAGACCGAGCTGGAGAAGATCGGCTTCAAGGTGAACATCGTCAAGGAAACCGAAGCCACCTTCCGCCAAATCGCAACCAAAGGCGATCACCAGCTTTCGATCGAGTCCTGGCAGTCCTGGATCAACGATCCCTTCTATCACCTGTTCTTCAACTTCCACAGCACAGCGAAGGGCACGAACACCTCGTTCTATTCCAATCCAGAAGTCGACAAGCTGATCGATGAGAACATGCATGAAACCGACACCAGCAAGCGTCTGGCGGCGGCAAAACGCCTGCAGGAGATCATCATCGGCGACGCCGTTTGGGGGCACCTCTGGTACGAAAACTGGACCCGCGTCATGCGATCCGACCTCGTTGGCATTGAGAAGCGTTGGGATAGTTATGAGCGCTTTTTCAGCATGAAGCTCGCCTGAGCACGTCATCTTCGTATTAAACGGGAGAGCGCTCCAATGGGTTTCTTCAATTATGTCATGCGACGGTTTGCGCTGGCTCTGCCGACCTTGTTCGGGGTCAGCGTGATCTGCTTTACCCTCACCTACCTACTCCCGGGCAATCCGGCCATGGTCAAGGCGGGCCCGTTTGCCACGCCCGAACATCTCGCTGAAATGGAGCACCAAATGGGCCTGGATCGCCCGTTTCCAGAGCAATACTACCGCTACGTCTCGGGCATCTTCAAAGGCGATCTTGGCGAGAGTGCCTCGACGGGACGGCCGGTGTCTCAGGACTTTCTGCAGCGCCTGCCCGCCACTCTCGAGCTCAATCTGGCGAGCCTTCTCATCGCGATCGTGATCGGACTGCCTCTTGGGGTCTTGTCAGCGGTGCATCGCGACACATTGATCGACCATATCGGACGAGTGGTCGGCATCATGGGTGTCGCCATGCCGAGCTTCCTGACCGGGCTCCTGTTCGTTTACGTCTTTTTCTACATGCTCAACATGGCCCCCTCACCGCTGGGGCGCCTCGGATCCGGCATAGAACCTCCCGCACACATAACCGGACTTTATGTGATCGACTCCCTGCTTACCGGCAATTGGACCACCTTACGATCAAGTCTGCATCAGCTCATGCTGCCTGCAGCGACCCTCGGGCTCAGCGCGATCGCGCCAGTCGCACGCATGGTGCGGTCCACCATGCTTGAGATCCTCGAGTCCGACTACATCAAGGCGGCCTGGGCGGCCGGATTGCCGCGAAGAACGGTGATTTATCGGGATGCGCTGCGAAATGCGCTGATACCTGTCATCACTATTTCCGGAATCGTTTTTGGATTCTTGATGGCCGGAAATGCGGTCGTCGAAAGCGTGTTCTCATGGCCCGGCATTGGCAATTACGCGGTGACTGCATTGCTTACGAAGGACTCGGCTCCGATCCAGTCTTTCATCCTCTTCGTCGCAGTGACGTGTGTCATGGTCAATTTGGCAGTCGATATCGCGTACGGCCTCGTTGACCCCCGGATTAGGTTCAGCTGATGTCCTCATCATTCTCCTCTTCGATTTCGCAACCGGCTTCATCTCTGGTGTGGCAGCGGCTTCAGCGCAATCCTGTTTCCTTTGCGGCACTGTGCGTGATCGTGCTGATCGCGGCGGCTGCGATATTGGCGCCGATCGTGGCGCCCTACCCGCCCGATGCCACCGACCCTGCAGCTTCTTTGCAGCCGCCTTCCTGGCAGCATGCGCTTGGAACTGACGAGTTCGGCCGCGATCAACTCTCGCGAATCATTTTTGCGGCCCGGGTCGACCTGCTGGTTGCCTTTGCAGCAACGTTTGTTGCCGTTTCAATCGGAGGGTTGCTTGGAGCAGTCGTCGGATACAGCCGGGGGTGGGCTGATACGATCGCGATGCGCGTCGTCGACGCTCTGATGGCCTTCCCGGCCTTCGTACTGGCCATGGGCATCACGGCAGGGCTTGGCAATTCCACCACCAATGTCGCAATTGCCATCTCGATCACACAAATCCCGGCTTATCTGCGGCTGACCCGTGGAGAGATGCTTCGGCTCCGGGAGATGGAATATGCCGATGCTGCTCGCACGCTCGGCAATCCGACCTGGAGGATTGTGTTCATTCACCTGCTGCCGAACTGCCTTCCCCCGCTGATTGTGCAGGCGACCCTCTCGACGGGTTTTGCGCTTCTGACGATGGCCTCGCTCTCCTTCATTGGCCTTGGAATTCAGCCGCCACAGAGCGAATGGGGCGTGATGACCGCGGAAGGTGCCTCACAGATCGTCACGGGAGAATGGTGGCTGTTCCTGTTTCCTGGCCTTGCCATCATGATTTCCGTTCTCGCATTCAACCTTATCGGCGACGGACTCCGTGACTTGCTTGACCCGCGCATGAGGGGATTGAGATGACCGAGCTGCTTGAGATTTCTGATCTGACCGTCCACTTTCAGATAAACCAGGGTGCCATTGAAGCAGTCGACCACATCAACCTGACGATCCGCCGGGGCGAGGTTCTCGGGCTGGTCGGCGAGTCCGGGTCGGGAAAGTCAGTCACGTCTTTCGCCATTCTGCGCCTGATCCGTCCCCCAGGGCGCGTCGTCTCCGGAAGCGTTCACTTTGACGGAGTTGATCTGGGTACGCTCCCTGAGGAACAGATGCGGCGCATGCGCGGCGCAAAGATCGCGATGGTATCGCAGACGCCGCGAACCGCCCTCAACCCGCTTCTGACCGTTGGAAAGCAGATCTCACGCTTGCTGATGGTCCACGCCGGCTTGTCGGCACGAGAGGCGGACAAGAAAATGCTCGAGATGCTGCGCCTTGTGCGCATTCCGGCGCCGGAAAAGCGAGCCAAGCAATACCCGCATCAGCTCTCGGGAGGGATGTGCCAGCGGATCATGATCGCTATGGCTCTTGCAACCTCACCTCAGCTCCTGCTCGCGGACGAGCCAACGACCGGGCTCGACGTTTCAATCGCGGCCAAGATTCTCGATCTGCTGCGCGAATTGAGCGCGAAAACAGGTGCGGCGATCATGCTGGTCACGCACGATCTCGGCGTTGTTGCCGAGATATGCGACCGCGTTGCCGTTATGCATGCGGGCCAAGTGGTGGAATGCGCCCCCGTGCGGGAGCTGTTCCATAATCCCGCCCATCCCTATACCAAGGCGCTCGTCCGATCGATACCGAGGGTCGATCGGGACGTCGTCCTAGAGCCCATACCGGGGTCGGTTCCTTCCCTGGTCAACCCGCCGAGCGGATGCCGTTACGCAGGACGCTGTGAGTGGGTAATGGATCGCTGTCGCGCGGCACGCCCTGCGATGATCGAGGCCGCCCCCGGCCATGTTGTAGCATGTTATGGATTCGAGGAACGCCGTGGCACTTGTTGAGATACGTGATCTGCAAATGCACTTTCCGCTCGGCGGGATGGCCGGGACGCTCGCACGCCTGCGAGGTCAGGATCAGCCCGTCGTGCGGGCAGTTGACTCTGTCTCCTTCGATATAGAAGCCGGCGAGACGGTTGGATTGGTCGGCGAATCCGGCTGTGGAAAATCGACAGTCGCGCGGTGCCTGGTCCGGCTAATCGAGCCGACGGCGGGATCTGTCTGCTATGATGGCACGGACATAGCGAGGCTTGATGCGCATGCCATGAAGCCTTTGCGCCGCGACATCCAGATGGTGTTTCAGGATCCTACTGCCTCGCTCAATCCCAGACTATCGGTGAGACGGATGGTGGAGGAGGCGCTCACGCTTCATACCAAGCTTCCGGCGAAGGAGCGGCGCGACCGCATCGAGGAGCTCATGCAGGAGGTGGGGCTCGGCCGCGATCTATTGGACCGCTATCCGCACGAGCTTTCGGGCGGTCAACGCCAGCGGGTCAATATAGCCAGGGCCATTGCAACGAATCCCCGCTTCGTTGTTCTTGACGAGCCAACCTCCGCACTGGACGTATCACTACGCTCGCGGGCAATTCTTCTGTTGGAGAAGCTGCGTGAACAACTCGGGTTGTCCTACCTCTTTATTTCCCACGACCTGGCCACTGTGAAGTACCTGGCGAGCCGCGTTGCGGTGATGTATCTCGGCAGCATTGTGGAGATGTCGGGCACAAAGGATCTGTTTGCAAAGCCCTTGCATCCCTACTCGCGCGCTTTGCTGGCGGCCATTCCAGTTCCGGATCCCGACGCAAAGCGCGACGATTTCGCTTTGTCCGGGGAAATTCCAAACCCTATCGATATCGCGCCTGGATGCAAGCTGAGAGGGCGTTGTCCTTTAGCCAAGCCTGTCTGCGCGGAAAGACCGCCTTTGAAGGAGGTTGCGCCCGGCCGGTTCGTCGCCTGCCACCTGGTCTGAGACGGATGTCTTTACGTTAGAGCCGCGATACTGAGGAGCCCGTGGGACTATATCGAGCGTATCGAGGTGACTGATCGCGCGGTCTACGAAGCTGAACTCGCCCTCGCCGGCAAGGAACTGATCGACCAGCGAGAAGTATCGGGGTAAATCGAAGACGATATCGCTCTGGTCGGAACGTATCGAGCCGTAACACCCCCGGCGAAGCGTGGGCTTGGTCTGAGTGCGTCTCCTTCGGATCTTTGGGTTGTAATGCACTTACTAGTCATCCACGCGAGTTCGCTCAGGGGATGATTCACGTTGATTCGATCCCGTGGGGGATTTCATAGCTATCCAAAAGTAGAGGGCTTCCACCTCCAAGCTGCCGAACATGCCGGGCACAAAAAAAGGGCCACTCCAAGGAGCGGCCCTTAAGTGAGGGAGGAAACGTCCCATAGGGACTTCTGGGATCAGGCCGCAGCCTGTTCGATCGGGGAGAATGGCAGGCCGAGGCTCTCGGCTACAGCCTTGTAAGTAAGCCGGCCGCGATACGCATTGAGGCCTGCCCGCAGATGCGGATTCTCGAGCACCGCCGCGAAACCCTTGTTGGCGAGCGCCAGCCCGAAGGGCAGTGTGGCATTGTTCAGTGCCTGGCTCGATGTGAGCGGGACGGCTCCGGGCATATTGGCGACGCAATAGTGAATGACGCCATCCACCTCGTAAGTTGGATCGGCGTGCGTGGTCGGGCGCGATGTCTCGAAGCAGCCGCCTTGATCGATGGCGACGTCAACGATGACGGATCCCTTGCGCATTGAGCCTAGCATGCTGCGGCTCACGAGTTTCGGTGCGCTTGCACCGGGGACGAGGACCGCGCCGATGACAACGTCGGCTGCAAAGACCTCCTCTTCGAGGGCATCTATGGTCGAGAATCTGGTACGAACGCGGCTTTCGAACAGTTCATCCAGCTCGCGAAGGCGGGGGATCGAACGGTCGAGGATCGTGACCTCGGCGCCCAGGCCAGCGGCCATTCGGGCCGCATGTGTCCCAACAACGCCGCCTCCGATCACGACGATGCGGGCCGGCTGCACGCCAGGAACGCCGCCGATCAACAGCCCTCGCCCGCCGCTATAGCGCTTCAGGGCGCTGCCTGCCGCTTCGACCGCAAGCCTTCCCGCGACTTCGCTCATCGGCGCAAGCAGCGGAAGCCCGCTATGCGCATCCGTCACGGTCTCATAGGCGATAGCGGTGCATCCAGACTTGAGGAGTCCCCGCGCCTGTTCCGGGTCTGGCGCCAGATGCAGGTACGTGAAAAGGATCTGCTCCTCGCGCAGCTGAGTCCATTCAGAAGGTTGCGGCTCCTTCACCTTTACGATCATCTCGCTGGATGCGAAGACCTCACGAGCTGAGCCGACAATCGTCGCGCCGGCCTTGCGATAAGTGTCATCGCTCGCGCCAATGCCGGCACCCGCATTGGTCTCGACCAGTACATTGTGACCGGCAGCCACATATTCGCGGACGGCGCCAGGGGTCAGACCCACGCGGTATTCGTGCGTCTTGATTTCCTTAGGGACCCCGACCTTCATATGCAATCTCCTGTTTGGCCCCTCCTTTTAATCGAAAGGCCAGGTTGTTTCTCTGCAAAATCGCGAAGAATGGGCGACACAACGGCGACAATATGCGCTGACCGAGATCGTTCTGCAGAATTCCAAACAAACGCGGCCAGCCCGGCAAAGTCACACGATCCACTGCACGGGGGCGACACGATCAGTAAAAGCTCTCTCATCATTGTTGGAAGGCGTCCTGCAAGCGGACCGCTGGGCGTCCGCTCGGCTGGCGGAGGTTCCATGTATGGAGACAGCGGTCAACCTCATGCGGCTGGGTCTCGTCACTGAGAACGGTTTAACCTCGGCCGGGCTTGAGGTCTTCGTCGTCGCTTTCAAAGCGCAACGTGACGCGCCTCAGCGGGAGTTGCTGCCGTAAATCACGCAGCGTTACCAGAACGCCAAGCCGGCTGAGAGATCTATGTTCGGTTAGACGGGTCGGTGCGCTGCTGCGCCGGACCCGATGCCAAGCCAAAAGTGGTTGGCGGCTTGCAAGCCCAGCAGCATGGTGCCTGATTCGGCAAATATCGCGATCATTTTGAGCAAGCTTTCGCACGGCGACGGAAACTGTCGCGGCATTGCGCGGTGACGAAGTCGGATTAGACTTTGCTTAAGTCAGATCGGCTGCCTGCACTGGATCTGGTACTGTCTGTCAGCGCGAAGCGGTCGCTGGCCATGGAATTGCTACCATTGAACTAGACGCCTTCCGTGCCGGTAACTCTACTCAGGCGCTATAGGTGATTGAATCATCGTCCCTTCGGCCGCTGGCCGCAAACGCGCCACCTAATTGCCTCGTCGCCCATCCCGCATCCTCCGCAACGTCAAACTATTTTTCAAATCGCTCGAGATCATACTCAGAAAATAAAAGCCCTATTTTATATCACGATGCTAGCTTCCGCGCGCTGGCGATATGCCGGTCACTCTGGAGAAAGTGGATGAATACAACCGCTATCAATGAAACCGCTATCAATGACACGGTGCAGGACCTCGGGGACGCCACCGAGCTCACAAAAGGCTTTGGGGGCTCGTGGCGCGCAGAACACACGACCGGCGATTATTATTTCGTGGATGAGTCCGATTGACGCGGACCGTCTTGATGGGATGGGCTTCGGCCCATCCCATCAGTTTGAGGCGGTGGCCAAGGGATCGCTGCTGTGAGTGACATATTTCATGCGTGGTCTAACGGGCGTTGGATCAGCCTCGACCTGCAATCCAATCGTTACAGCATGGCGAGCACTTCTGCAGCTTGTCCGGAGGAGCGTGAACGGCTAACCGAGACGACGGCCAAGTTGCGCGATTGCCTGAGTTCACCGCCAGCCTTTCTCCCACCCCTCCATCTGGTGTGGCACTATGCGCGTGCGGCTCATGCTGCTCGCTTCGTTCGCAGCCAGACCATCGCTCGTCAACTCGACTTTTTACGTGCCTCGCGTCGGGGAACAGCACCGGCGTCAATGGGAGTCGAAACAATCGATTACTACGCCAGCGTATTCCAACATCTGCGCAATCTTCGGTTCCGCCGCCCGCGCTGCCTTGAGGATTCCGTAGGGGGGTATCTGTTTTTCTATCCCTACATCGCATCGCTCGAGCTCCTCGTTGGTGTGAAGCAGCCCCCGTTCAGAGCCCACGCCTGGCTGCAATCTGGTGACCTCATTTTGAACGACGCGAAGCGTGCTGTGGAGGACTACAGCGTCATCTTGAGCTTCGCGAAATGAGACTCAATGTAGATGGGCTCTTGGATTCAGCGAAGGAGCTTGCCACCATCATTGTAGACGGCCGCGTGGAAATCACGGTGCTCAACGATATTGTTGACGCCGAGACCGGCATGCCGACTGAATTGGAGCCAACACAGTTCAAAGACACGTCTCTGCCGGAGATTGTCGCCTTGCTGCAGGAGCGGTACGCTGGCGATGCGGCGTTCATTGTTCGCGCGCCAAGTGGCATCGCGATCGTACGCCCACCTTTCTCGGAGATCTCCATCTTCTACCAGGTCAGAAATGATGAGATTGAGTGCTGGGCAGGACTGAAGCTGCCAGATGCCGCCTTGGCGCAACGCCACGCCTTCAACTTTGGCTATTTGACTGGCCTGATACGCAACGCGTCTTGGTTGACCCCGGAAACAGGGTTGTGTGGGATTTTTGAGCTACTGAGTGGCGCGGCGCTCATCGTCTCAAGGGGGACTTTTCGGCAAGTCGATTTTCTGGCGGGCGCCGTAGCCAGGCTCAACACCTCGGCGTTCTCTTTCAAGGATGACGTGGCCAGTTTTCGCCAATTGATCTCAGCGAGCGTCGCTCACAAAACCCGCCACTATGGCGGTGCTTTCAGTATTCAATGTTCCGGGGGCCTTGATTCGTCGGTAGTGGCGCTGGCTGCGGCCGACCTCCATCGAGGCAGGCCCCTTTCCCTCCTGAACAGCTACTCAGAGACGGACGTCAATGGTGACGAACGCTTCTTTTTTGCCGCGCTAGCCGAGCAGGTGGGCGGCGCGCCAACCTATGTCGAAACGAATGCTCGCTCGTCGATGACCCATCTATCGTCAGAATTGCTGGCTCCAACGCCGCGACCTTGTAAGCTAGCGGCCACGATCGCCACAACGGCTCAACTTCACGAGGCTGCGCAGGCCGCAGGATCGCGCCTGGTGCTCACAGGAGACGGAGGCGATCAACTATTTCTCAGAATGCGCCGCTTGACGATGGCCAGAGAGCTGCTTGCCGAATCCCGATCGCCACAAGATGCATTGCGCGAGCTCGCCGGCCTTGCGATTCAGGCTCGAACGTCTGTCTGGCGTGTTCTTCGCGAGGTGATCACCGGTCGGAGCGGCCGGGACTTACGCCGCCATATGCTCGGTGATCATCGGCCGCAGTCGCCTGTCGCGTCAGTGCGGCCGGATTTCGGTGCAGAGCTCGTACCAGGCGCCAGGTCCCTACGCCACCTGCCGACGACGCGACTGTTTCAGTTCTTCGGCATGCGTCATGCGGAGCTCAATCGCATCGCACTACGAGACATTGCGGTAGAAGAGCGAAAGGCGTTTGTGTTCTGGCCGCTCATCAAGGCAAGTCTCGTCACGGCTCGCCGACATCATCACTCAAATGGAATTGATCGTGCACTTGAGCGCGAGGCCTTCCGGGAACATTTGCCCGACGTGATCTACTATCGGGTTGGCAAAGGTGCCGGGCGCGACATGCTAATGCGGTACGAATATGGTGCCTTAGTGTCACGTGTCGAGCGTAGTGCATTGTATCGGCAAGGCTTGATCTCCCGCGATCTCCTCCGTTCAGCTATCGACAATTTGTCATACGACTCAGCGTTTGCACTCGTTCGTCTCTGCGCTGTTGCCGATTGGATGGACCTTCATGAACTGGGGTAAGCCGCTCTTGCCCCCGCTCCAATGGGACATCATCAAGACGAGCCTGCAATCTTCCCGCGTTCTTGTCGCGGGCTTCTTGCTCACGACCATTGCAGCGTCTGCCTGCACGGTCGCCGGGCCGCTCTTGTTCTCACGGGCCGTCGCCCGGCTGGCCAGCGCGCCGCCGCTTCTTACGCTCAGTTTGTTGTTGCTGTTTGCCGTTACGACCGCACTTGCTCGGTGCTTGCAGGAGGTCAAGGCGGTTCTGTCGAACAGGCTGGAACAGGACGTTCGTAATCTCTCCAGCAAGAAGATCATGGCCGCTCTGGTGAGCGCCGAGGGCTCGCTGTTTTCTCAAAACAATCCGAGCAAGATTTCGGCAATGGTAGAGAGTTGGCACCAGTCCAATAAGATGTACATTCAGCTCTATTTGATGGTGCTGATGGGCGGGGTCGCCGATGTTGCGTTCTCGTTCCTTGCCGTCGGTGGAGCAGCAAATTGGTTTGTGGCGCTGTTCGTTCTAGCCTACGGCGCCGTCCTCGTGTTGATAACGTGGAAGAGCAATAGAGTTACAAAAGTGTATCAGGCTGAGGCGCAGGCCTCAAGTAACGAGGGCTCGAACGTTTTAGGAAATGCAATCGAGAACATCATTTCGATCAGGGTGTTCCGCGCTCAACCCTGGATAGCTGAGTTGTATGACCGCCAGGCCGCCGCCACGCGCCGAGCCTGGCTCTCGTTCTATGGCGCCCGGTTGCGCTATGGCGCTTTGCAAGCGACCCTCTTGTTCGTTCAGTATGCCTCGATCTTGGGGCTTTCGCTGTGGCTCTATGACCGATCAGGCGAGATAGGTGGGCTCGTCATGGTGAGCATGATCCTGGTTCAACTGAACCGGCCCTTCGAGCTTATTGGCATGTCAATTCGAGACATCATCATTGCGCGTGGCATGGCCCGGCCGCTGCAGGCGCTGCTTGATGCCCATGCCCCAGCGGCACGACCCGCTATGCTCAAGCGTACTATGCCGATATCGGGCTCACTCGCCATTTCCATCAGCGCGCTTTCGTTTGGTTATGAGCGCGCCGCCTCGCCGCTTCTCTCTGGGATAACGGGCGAGTTCAAGCCCGGCGTCATCAACTTCATCATCGGACGCTCGGGCGCTGGCAAATCGACGCTTATGCAGCTCCTGCTAAAAATGCATCAAGGCTACAGCGGCCTGGTACGCGTTGGCTCTCTGGACCTGGCCACGATCGATCCGGAAGATTACTTGGCGCACGTAGGTTACGTGCCCCAAGAGCCTATGATGATGAATCTGAGTATCCGCGAAAACGTTCTGCTGGGCCGCCCGTTTCCCGATGCGGACGTGTTCCACGCACTAGAATGCGTCCATCTGGCTGATAAGGTGACCTCCTTGCGGGACGGTTTGGACTACCGCGTCGGCGAGCGGGGCCAATTGCTAAGCGGCGGCGAGAGGCAGCGCCTTGCGATCGCCCGTGCCCTCATCGCAAGGCCTCGGCTGTTGCTCCTCGACGAGGCCAGTTCCGGGTTGGACGAGCAGACCGAGCGCGGAATCTTCGACGAACTTCGGCAACTCGCGTCGGACACGACGATCATAGCAATCACGCATCGCCGGGGCGTGATAAGTCCACGTGACTACGTGCTAGATTTGTCGTGGTCGGCATCCGCGAGAGCCTCGCTTGTGCTCGCATAACTTCCGTGACCCGGCGCCTGAAAAAGTCTTGGATGGCACGGGCTGCGCCTTTGTGCTGCCCTTCGACCATCAACGCACTGATACTTTGACTTTCGACAAGCAACTCGCTGTAGTACGTACGTGTTCCCATTGCGCGTGAAAGGTAGACATAAACGACGTCCGCGACGTGATCCGCAATGTGGCGATGCTGTTTGACCAGCAACGCGCGCCGATAGCACTCGCCTGCTTTCAAGAAGAGTTTGGCGGGATCCTCATTGCTTGCGTAGATGGGCTTAATTTCACCGCAGAAGCTTGCCGCCACTTCATCAATCAGCTTCGCCTTGGTGAAATCGCTGATGCTATCGACATACATTTGCGACAGCATGTTGCAGAACAGGATGGCTTGATGTGGGTCGATCGGCCTGGCGTTGAACCCCTTGTGGTCGACATTTTGCACCACATCGCGCTCAGTCAGCCGTATCAAAGCCTCTCGTACGGGCGAAATTCCGACGCGAAGCTCATCGGCAATGTCGGCAGGCTTCAAGGCTGTGCCGGGTAGCCAATGGCCCAGTAATAGACGCTCGCGCAAGGCCTGGAATACTGGATGCTGTGTCTCAAAAGCCATGATTACTCGCCCGTTCAAGCGGCCTGACTGAGGCGGTCAAGGGAGCCTCACCTCTTGGCATAGCTCATGCCGCCCCGGAAACCATGCGCGGTCCGGTCCGCGGCGAAATGGCTGCTAGCATAGGCCGCCATGGCAGGCCGTCCGCTAGGGCCACGAAGCTCTGCTGCCGAGTAGGAGGTGGGTATGTCCAAAGCGGAATAGGCGGTCGCAACGGGTAGAGGCGATGATCGAGCGGCATTTCTGCCATTGTGCAACCCGCCCAAGAAGCAGCGTCGCTGCCACTGGTGCCGACGTCGGCGCCAACATGTTGGTTTCGCTGTTCACGATATTGCGTCCGCACTCGCGGTCCGCCGCCCAAAATCAGGATAGATTCGCCGGTCATCATGGCTCCCATTTCGTTCATCAAAATGTTAGTCGTTTGTTGGATCGGTGGAGAGCTCCAGCTCCGCTCGTCGCGCAGCCGCGTTCGTAACGAGATCAGCATCGGCGATTCGTAAGCCGCCACTTGCGCAATGGCGTGTTGGTGCTCCGAGGTGCATCCGAAGGGGAACGGGCCTGCATCGGGTGAACAACACCGCCACCATCGCTAAAGAAGAGCGTGCCGTTCAAACCGCCCTGCTTTCGCTGATCACGGAAGTCCTGCGGCGTGAGTCTAAGAATTGAAACATTCGCAATCCTTTTCGCTCGTTGGATAGCCTTGGCGTGGTCGGGGGCCGTCCCACCCATCTGAGATACAACTTGACGCTACGTACGATTCAAGGGATCTGAGGCCGTCAAACTGGACCATTTTTGGCTAGAGTTTTCGCCGCCGAATCCTCTCGGCTCGGAGCTTAACAACGGACTTAATCCCTCGATTTTCGAAATTTGCACTCGGCACGAATGCAGGTCGTCCCCGTGATGCCGTGTCTTTCGTTCTACCCGGAGACGTAGATTTTCCTTACGGCGTGCATGCCGCTTGGCCTCGCGGTAGTTGAGTACACACAATCGAAACAGAGCGCCCACAGCCGGGAATATCGCTCCGAAGGCGTCTTTGCGTTCTCAGACTGCAAGCCGCAAATTCCGGCTGCCTACTTGCCTCACTATGAGCGACACGACACTGAAGGGCGGTCGGATTTCAGATCATAAGCCACGGATGTAGCTTCCTCATGATCGGTCTCTCTTATCCTTGGCTTGAGCTCGAGTGCTCGCCAAGACTAGGCGCGACGTCGACCTCGCCGCGCTGCGCCACCCGCGCACGACGTTCGACGGCTTTGCCTTCATCGCAATCGCAGCGATATAGACCGATACATAGCGACTCGCTCTTGCACATCACACCTAATTTTGGAGCCATCCCGTCGCCGGCCATGCAGGCTTAAATGCCGGCTCCGATGATCAGATCAAAGAGCACTTTCGATTCCAGGCTGAATGTGTCGGCCGCATCGCCTGAGCTCAACGAACTGACGGCGCATGATAAACAGTGCAATCATCCCGGCGCCTAGCTCCGCGATGGCTTGACTGGCCAATACTCCGCTGAAGCCAGAGATGGCAGGGAAGAACAGTACAGCCGGAATGAAGAGATAATGTCTCGCGAAACACACAACCGCGCTGAGACGCGCTCTCCCGAGCGATTGAAGCATCGCCGTGACGACAGTCTCAATACCATACAGTCCAAAAAAGAGATGGAAGACGGTGCAGGCAGAAACGGCAATTTCCCTGACGCTATCGCTATCGCTGAACAGCCCGACCAAAGGACGGACAAAAACCATA
>NZ_JADYVW010000028.1:0-46430 GCF_020194135.1 Bradyrhizobium sp. BRP23
TCGCCAGGGTGGGCGGCGTCCGCCCGACGTCGGCCCACCGCCGCCGCTGCCGTCCTCACCCGGCGTGCGCGGCTTCCGTGACATCACGGCCGACGCCAACGATCTCGGCGGTGCCGCCGCGCAGGCCAGCCGCGCCGCGCGCCGCACCTACGCCAACGTGCCCTCGCCCTCGCCGGAATTCGACCGGCTGGAGCCGAGTCTGGAAAACCGCGCCGGCGAGACCGAAGCGCCCTATTCCTACGACGAGTCGATCGAGGAGGCCGAGCGCTACGCGCCGCAGCCGCCGTCGCCGCGTCCGCGCATCGCCCCCGATCGCGACGTCAAGAAGCGCGCCCGCACCGGCTCCGCCTTTCCGTTCAAGAGCGCGATTGCCGTCGGCATCGTGCTCATCCTGGTCGGCGCCGGCATCCTCTGGGGCAAGCAACTGGTCCAGATCGTCAACGGCTTTCTCAAGCCGTCCGCGCCGCAAGTTGCGGATACGCCGACCCCGGCGCAGCCGCAGAGCAAGCCCAAGATTCCCGATCGCGTCGGTCAGCCCTCGGCGGACCAGCCGGTCGCGCCGGTGGCGCAGAAGGTCGTGCTCTACGATGAGGATCCGTCCGATCCGAAGGGCAAGCAATATGTCGGCTCGGTGGTGTGGCGGCTCGAGCCGATCAAGGCCTCGGGCAACCAGAAGGCCGACGTCGCCGTGCGCGCCGACATCGAGATTCCCGACCGCAAGTTCAAGATGACGATGTCGTTCCGCCGCAACACCGATTCCTCGTTGCCGGCGAGCCACACGGCGGAGCTGACCTTCATCCTGCCGCAGGATTTCCCCGGCGGCAGCGTCTCCAACGTGCCGGGCATCTTGATGAAGTCGAACGAGCAGGCCCGCGGCACGCCGCTCGCCGGCCTCGCGGTCAAGGTCACCGACGGCTTCTTCCTGGTCGGCCTCTCCAATGTCGACGCCGACCGCGCCCGCAACGTCCAGCTCCTGAAGGAGCGCTCCTGGTTCGACGTGCCGCTGGTCTACGCCAACCAGCGCCGTGCCATCATCGCCATCGAGAAGGGCGCCCCCGGCGAGCGCGCCTTCAACGACGCCTTCGCGCAGTGGGGCGATTGAGGCTCTTCTGTCATTCCGGGGCGCGCGTAGCGCGAACCCGGAATCCATTTCACCGCGTCACATGCCGCCCGATGGATTCCGGGCTCGTGCTTCGCACGCCCCGGAATGACGTCCGAGAGGACTACTGCGCCGCGGCTTCCCGCTTGCGCGATGCCGCGGCGGCGGCGTGCTGGCGGTCCATCACGGCGCGGCAGCCGGGGCTGACCTGCGCCTTGTTCCGCACCATGCAGGCGGTGATCCGCGGGATGTCGGGAATCTCGCTGGAGCACAGCCGCATGGCGTCACCCGAGCACATCTGCTGGGCTTCTTGCGTGAAGGCGAAACTGGGTGAGGTTTGGAGAGCGAAGGTGGTGGCGACTGCGAAGAGCGAAGCGATGGTCTGAAGGCGTGTCATGTGGAATGGATCCCCGAGTTCCCTTAAGGCTTGAGCCGCTTGGTTTTGGGGCGCCGCACGCGGCTTGATCTGCCGCATGTCGCAGCCTTCACATCGGGAGCTTCGATCCCGCGTGTGGTCGCTCGACTTCTTGATGCTCGAATCGAAAGTGCTGCGCCGCCCGAGCGAAGTATGCGCCATTGTCACGCGCCCGCAATGGCCGGCACAAAGGAATTCGCAATTGTTGCACGCCAGTCACGTCGCGCGATCAGATCAGCCGATCGGAGACGCTTGTTCCTCATCGCTCGCGCCGAGAGCGGCGGCGTGCTCCTCGACAGCGGTAACGCCCTTGGGCGTCAGTTCGAACAGATCGCCGTCTTTCATCACGTAGCCGTCGGCGATCAATTGCCCCATCTTGCCATGCCGGTCGTCGGCAAAGGCAACGGATTGGCTGATGTCCCGCAGGATCGAGAGCTCTTCGTCGTGCAACATGGCGTCACTCTCCGTTCGCGGGTATGGGTCCGTCCTCACATGCCGTGGCTCTGAAACACCTTGCTGCAGGACTTCGACAGCTTGGCCCGGTTGGCTTGCAGGCAGCTCTGCACCGCGCCGTCATTGCCGAGGTCCTTGCGGCAGAAGCGCTGGGCATCGCGCGTGCAAGCCTGCCGCTCCTGCGGCGTGCCCATATGGCCTTGGGCCAGCGCGGGTGCCGTCGGCAGGCTGCTCAGGGCCGCCAGCGCGATCGTCGCCAGGAGAAATTTGCGGGCCATCGGCGGCTCCAGTCTGCCAGGGGTCAATTCAGGTCCAGCATGAACTCATCGCCTTGCCACTTGTTCCCCTTAAAGGAGCCCGGCGCCCGCTGTTCAAGGTTCCCGCTGCGCTGCTATAACGCCTGCAGAGTGTGAGGTGCTTGATGAAACGCTATCTGGTATTTGCGCTGGTCGTCCCATTCATCGGCGGGTTCCTGCTGCTGCTGACGACGACCTACCAGTCCGGCTATTGGGCCCAGACCAACCTCGGCGAGGTCGGCAAGCTGTTCGCGGTGTTCTTCAAGACGCTCCAATACAGCTACCTGTTCGGGTTCTTGCCTGCGCTGATGATCGGCGCAGTCGATGACATCCTGATCCACATCCGCCGGATTGGGCCGGTCTTGCGGATGCTCCTGGTCGGCCTGTTCGCCTTCGCTCTGGCCTCGCTCACCCACAGCTCGCGCGGGCCGGATTCGGGCGCGGTGCAGTTCATCCTGTACGGGCTCGTCGGTTTCGTGCCGGCGGTGATTTCATCCTGGCTGGTGCATCGCTACGTCGAGGAGCCGCAAGCGGCGCCGGTGCCGACCTGACGCGCGGCGTTCGGGCGCGGCCGCAACCTCCGCCGCGCTGGCGCGTTCACTGAAGGCCATGGCCATGCAAGACGACGACATCCTCGCTCCGCGCAAATCCCGTTCCGGGAGCGGCTCGCATGCGCGCTTTTCGCGCGACGAGGCGCGCGGCCCGATCATCGACCAGGACGGCCACGAGATCAGGCCGGAAAGCTTGGAGCAGGGATTTCGCGAGTTTCGTTTCGAGTTCGGTCAAGGCAGCCCGTTCGGCAATCTGACGCGCGAGCAGCGGATCGCGCGGCTCGAGGCGATCGCCAAGCTGCTCGACGTCGCCTTCATCCTGCCCGGCACCAACATCCGCTACGGCATCGACGGGCTGATCGGATTGATTCCCGTCGTCGGCGACGTCATCACCACCGCGATCTCGCTGTGGCTGGTGCGCGAAGCCCGCGCGCTGGGCGCGCCCTGGCACATCACGGCGCGCATGCTCGGCAATGTCGCGGTTGACGGCGTGGTCGGCCTCGTCCCGTTCGCGGGCGACGCCTTCGACGTCATGTTCCGCGCCAACACGCGCAACGTCCGCCTGCTCCAGCGCTGGCTGGAAAAGCAGCCGCGGATGTAGCCTGGCTGAGAGCGCTCGCCGCGAGTCCGACTGGTCGACAATGCGCTCGATCTCCCTGCGTCGTCATTGCGAGCGCAGCGAAGCAATCCAGAATCTTTCCGCGGAGGGACGCTGGATTGCTTCGCTGCGCTCGCAATGACGGATGAGAGATAGCGGGTGAGAAAGCCCCCAAACACAAAAGGCGCGACGACCTTTCGGCCATCGCGCCTTCTGCGTACATCGAACTTTGTTGCGAAAGCTTACGCAGCGTCGGCGTCGGTCTCCGCGGCCGGGGCCGGCTTGGGCCGGCGGGGCAGCGGGAAGGCATCGCTCTCGTACAGCGAGCGGATGCCGTTCTGGTCGAAGCGCGCTTCCTCGACCTGGAGATAGGCGCCGTTCAGCGAGTCCGTCGGCAACTGCTCCATCGCGAACTGCACGGCCTCGGCCGCAGTGCCGAACCGCCGATAGGTGAAGCCCGCGCGCTTCTTCTTGCGGATGGCGGCGGGGAAGAGCTCGGCGGAGGTGTTGAAGTTGAACGGACGCAGTGGACGCATGGTCAAAGACCTCGTGATCTTCTCTGGGGCTTTAAGCGCGTGGGGTTGGGGAGGGCAGGGGCCGCAATCGAGCGGGCCCGCCGCATGTCGTTGTCGCCCTCTAATATAGGCCGATTTGACAAAAATGCGACCCCCGCGATGCGAGATGATGAATCAGCGCATGGCAGCCCCGCGGAGACGAAACTTATCAATGTTTCAAAGACTTATATGGCTTAAACTTTGCCAAGAAGCAGCAGCACGACCAGGATCACCAGCACGACTCCGCCGAGCCCGATGCCGGAATGGCCAAGGCCATAGCCGTAGCCGCCGAACCGGCCGGACAGGCCGCCGACGAGATAGATGATCACCAGGATGATCAGGATGGTCCCAAGCGCCATGGCATCCTCCCTGGCGGCCACCGAAATGCGATGATCGGCCGCACCGCCAGAGCAGAAAAGCACATCGCGCCGCCGGGTTCCATGGGGGAACCCGGCGGCGGGCTTGGGTTTATTTGGGCTCGAGCTTCAGGGCCACGGAATTGATGCAGTAGCGCAGGCCGGTCGGCCCGGGGCCGTCGGGAAAGACGTGGCCGAGATGGCCGCTGCATTTGGAGCAGAGCACCTCGGTGCGGATCATGCCGTGGCTGGTGTCCCGCTCCTCGTCGATGTGGCTCTCGACTGCGGGCTGGGTGAAGCTCGGCCAGCCGCAGCCGGAATCGAACTTGGCATCCGACTCGAACAGCACATTGCCGCAGCCGGCACAGACATAGGTGCCGGTACGGTGGTCGTGCTCATATTCGCCCGAGAAGGGACGCTCGGTCGCCTTCTCGCGCAGCACGGCGTATTGCATCGGCGTCAGCTCGCGCCGCCACTGCTCTTCACTCTTGATGACCTTGTCGTCGGTCGCTTTCGTCTTGGTGTCGGGCATGGGTCTCCCGTTGCTTTGGGGATCTCGCGATCAGTTGGTGGCCTTGCCGGCATTCACCAGCGTCGGCTTCTCGATGTAGTTATCCGCGAACAGCTTTTTCAGGTTCTCGACCTTCGGGATGTCGTTATAGACGATGTAGGGCTGGTTCGGGTGCAGCGTCAGATAATCTTGGTGATAGGCCTCCGCCGGATAGAACGCCTCCAGCGCGCCGATCTTGGTCACGATCGGCTTGTTGAACACCTTGGCGCCGTTGAGCTGGGCAATATAGGCCTCCGCGATCTTCTTCTGCTCGTCCGACGTGGTGAAGATGGCCGAGCGATATTGCGGGCCGACGTCGGGACCCTGGCGGTTGAGCTGGGTCGGGTCGTGCACCACCGAGAAGTAGATCTGCAGGATCTTGCCGTAGGAGATCTTCTTCGGGTCGTACTTGATCTCGACCACCTCGGCATGGCCGGAGCGGCCGCTCGACACGGTCTTGTAATCGGCGGTCGCCTTGGTGCCGCCGGCATAGCCGGAGACCGCGTTGACCACGCCTGCGGTGTGCTGGAAGACGCCTTGCACGCCCCAGAAGCAGCCGCCGGCGAGCACGGCGGTCTGGACGCCGCTCGCGGGCGCCGCGTCCAATGTAGGGGCTGGGATCACGACCGCCTCCTCCGCGGCCCGCGACGGCATCACGAAAGCCAGCGTCAGGGCGGTGGTTGCGGCGAGCAGGGTGGCGAGGGCGGTTCGGCGCATGGCATCCTCTTTCGGAAGGGCTGACAGTCTAGGGCGGTCGGGACCGGGCGAACAGCCTGCCCGGCCGCGTTTTCGCATCATCCGAGATACGGGCCGTACCGCAGATTGTTACGCCGGGGCGGACACGAGACCGTGAGGACGCGGCTGACGCGGCGACGGGCCGGCTTGGCGGGATGCGGAACTCCGCGCTAGATGAACCGGCGCGATCGGTGATCGACCAAATGGTGGCTGGAGCTGGCCTGACAATATGCTGCGCGTCGTACTCCTGATCCTGGCCGTCCTCGCCGCCGGCACTTGCTTTGCCGCGGCCGATCCCCGAGCCGGCGACGATCTCGCTTTGTGCCGCGACCGCCAGGCTGAGCTGCAGGCCCGCGCCGCCGCCTGCGAGAATCTGCTGAGCGCCGATCGCCTCACCGCCAAGGACAAGGCGATCGCCCTGTCCGCGCGTGGCAATGTCCTGCTCAACAAGCGCGACCATGTCCACGCGATCGAGACGCTGTCCATGGCCATCGACCTCGATCCCGACAACGTCGTCGCGCTCAACCTGCGCGGCCTCGCCTATGAGCGGAGCGGGCAGGAGGATCTCGCGATGGCCGACTACAATCTCGCGCTCCGGAAACGCCCGGCCTATGGCGTTCCCTACAACAACCGCGGCGTCATCCACGCGCGCCGCGGCGCGCTGCAGAGCGCGATCGACGATTTCAGCCTGTCGATCAAGTACACCCCGAAATTCCTGCTCGCCTGGACCAATCGCGCCCGCGCGCGCACGCTGTTGAAGGATTTCGACGGCGCCATCGCCGATTTCGCCGAGGCCGAGAAGATTGATGCGGCTGCGCCGCAGATCGCCGGCAACCGCTGCGTCACTTACGGCATGATGGGCAAGTTCGACCGCGCCCTGGCCGATTGCAATGGCCTGATCGAAAAGCAGCCCAGGAACGCGTTCGCGATCAACAGCCGCGCCGACGTCAACATGATGAAGGGCGATCTCGACGCCGCGCTGAAGGATTACAACACGGTCATCCAGATCAACCCGAACAATGTCCGCGCCCATTCCGGCCGCGGCCAGATCTACGAGCGCAGGAAGGATCTCGCGCAGGCCCGCGCCGATTATCGCGCCGCCGCCTATTCGCTGACGAGGTTCGACGAGACCGAGGTTGCGCGCGCCCGCGCCATGGCGCAGGAGCGGCTCGCCGCCCTGACGCCGAAGGAGGCGGCGAGCGCGACGACCGGCCGTCGCGTCGCGCTGGTGGTCGGCAACGGCGCCTACAAGAACGTCCATGCGTTGCCAAATCCGCCGCGCGACTCGAAGCTGATCGCCGGCGTGCTGCGCGACCTCGGCTTCCAGACCGTGATGGACACCAGGGACCTCACCCGCGATGCGTTTTTCCAGACGCTGAAGGCCTTCGCCGAGGAAGCGGAAAAGGCCGATTGGGCCATGGTGTATTATGCCGGCCATGGTTTCGAGATCGGCGGGGTGAACTATCTCGTTCCGGTCGACGCCAAGCTCACCGCCGACAAGGACGCCGAGACCGAGGCCGTCGCGCTCGAGCAGGTGATCGCCGCGGTCGGCGCGGCGCGAAAAGTGCGCCTCGTGGTCCTCGATGCCTGCCGCGACAATCCGTTCGCGCCAGCCATGCAGCGCACGCTGTCGCTGAAGCTGGTCGAGAAGGGCTTTTCCAACATCGAGCCAGGTGCGGGCTTCATGGTGGTCTACGCCGCCAAGCACGGCCAGACCGCGATGGATGGCGATGGTAGCCCCAACAGCCCGTTCGCCACCGCGCTCGCGCGCGAGATCAAGCAGCCGAAGGTCGAGATCCGAAAATTGTTCGACATCGTGCGCGACGACGTCTGGGCCGCGACCAGGCACGAGCAGCAGCCGTTCACGTATGGGTCGCCGCCAGGGCGGGAAGATTTTTACTTCGTCGCGGGGAAGTAGCCGCGCTCACGCCAGCGAATTGAACCAGTCGAACGCCGTCGCGTGTCCGTTCAGAACGGCCGCTTCGCCATAGAGGCTCGACAGGAACGTGCCGCGATGGCTTGCGCCATTGACCGCGACGCCCGCGGCGAAATGCCCACCGGCGGCGATTGCGGGCCGCACCAGCCGGGGATGCAGCGCCTCATCGGCCAGCCCGTAGTAAAATCTGATCGGGGAATCGTACTGCCAGTACGTCGCACCATTGCCACCAAGGCGGCGCAGCAATGCGCTGTTGGTCTCGTTGGTGAAGCGATCGAAGAAGCCTTCGACCAGGAAATCGCCGGCGGGCGGAATGCTCTTCGCGATCTCGCCCTCGAGGCTGTAATCGGACCAGTATTTCTCCGCGAAGGCTTGATATTGGAGCTTGACCGCCGTCTTGAATAAGTCGGTCAGCCCGTAGTAGCGGCGATAGCTGCCGAGCAGGACGATCAGGCAGGGTGTGATCCAGGCCGGCGGCATCGGGTAGGAGGTTTCCGAGGCCGGAATATAGGCCGTGGGGTTCGTCCAATAGTGAAAGCTCTCGGCGAGATCATTGAACGGACTCTGTGTGGCGGTCGCCCGCACCTTGATGCCGCGGCGCTGCAGCTCCTGTTTCAGCCACCGCGTGTTCAAGGCGCCTTGCGACCAACCGTTCAGGAACAGGTTTGATTGGCGCAGGCTCAGTGTCCGCAATTCGTGCAACCCTGCCGTCAGGATGTCGAGGCAGCATTGCACCGTCGCGCCCTTCACGGCATAGGCTTCGCTCCGACCGTTGCGATAAGGGCCCTTGCCGACATAATCGGCCGCGACGACCGCATAGCCGTTGCCGGCGAAGCGCTGAATATTGAACAGGGTCTCGATCGAATCGACATTGTCGCGCAGCTCGTAATTTTCGTCCTTCAGCCGCAGCAGGTTCGACGGGACCTGATCGAAGGAGAGGATCGTGCCGTGCTGCCATGACAGGAGCGGCAAGGTGCCGCGCGCGCCGACCGGAACCGCAAGCAGGCCGCTGACCTTGACGCGTTCTCCGATATCCGGGATGCGCGTGGAGGTGACGATGCGCCGCAGCTCCACGTCGTTTCGTGCCGCATATCTTTCGGGAAAGGCAGCTGGCAGGATATTGCCTTCGTTGAAGACGGCATAGAACTTTGCGGCCAGCGTATTGAGCCGTTCCTTGGAGACGCGCACAGGCTTGCCCGCATCCGTGCGTCGTACCTGCGCCGGCAATGCAAAAGCGGTGTCCGGAATTGTGCTCGAGAGCGCAAGGCCCGCTGCCGCGCTTCCGGACTTGAGGAAGCTCCGGCGGCTCACTGCAACATCATCGAGCCGGCGATCGAGGTCATCAGGCTTTGTCGCGCGAGAGGTCATGCGTTCCACTCCGAGGCAGATCGCAAGCTGATACAGCACAAAGCCTAGCGGGCGGTGAACGCACCTCGTCGTGGCTGCTCATTGTGCGGGTCCGTGGCCCGGATGAGCGCAGCTACAAGCGGCGGATATCGCTACGCTCATCCGCGCTACGGCAGCTTCATACCACCACGCTCAGCCGTTTCGCGGCACGCGTGATGCCGGTATAGAGCCACCGCGCCCGCGAATCCTGGAACGCAAAGCTCTCGTCGAACAGCACGACGTCGTCCCATTGCGAGCCCTGCGATTTGTGCACGGTCAGGACGTAGCCGTAGTCGAACTCGTCATAGGGCTTGCGCTGCTCCCAAGCGATCTGCTCGACGCCGCCCTCGAAGCAATCAGCGCGCACTGAGACCTTGGTCACCTTGTGACCGAAATCCTCATCCGGCGACAACCGCATTGAGAGGATGCGCGATTTCGATCGCGAGGTGTTGCGCGACTTGACGCGCCACAGGCCGCCATTGAACAGGCCCTTCTTGCGGTTGTTGCGCAGGCACACCAGCTTGTCGCCGGCGACCGGGAACTGGTCCTCGATGTTCTGGCGCTGGCGCACCCGCATGTTGTAGGCGCGGCGCGTGTTGTTGCGGCCGACCAGGATCTGGTCGGCGCCCATGACGCGATCGGGATCGAGCTCCTTGCGCGAGACGACCTCGCTCTCGCCGTAACGGCCAATGTCGAGCTCGCGTCCCTCGCGGACGTCCATCGACATCCGCACGATCGGATCGTCCTGGGCCTGGCGATGCACCTCGGTCAGCATCGCGTCCGGCTCGGAATTGGTGAAGAAGCCGCCGCCCTGGATCGGAGGCAACTGCGCGGGATCGCCGAGCACCAGCAGCGGACAGTCGAACGACATCAGGTCGCGCCCCAATTCGGCATCGACCATCGAGCATTCGTCGATTACGATCAGCTTCGCCTTCGACGCCGGCGCATCGTCCCACAATTCGAAGCTCGGCTGCTCCTCGCCGGATTCGCGGGCGCGGTAGATCAGCGAATGGATGGTGGAGGCGCCGTCGCAGCCCTTGTTGCGCATGACGAGGGCCGCCTTGCCGGTGAAGGCGGCGAACTTCACCTCGCCGTCGACGCCCTCGGCGATGTGCCGCGCCAACGTGGTCTTGCCGGTGCCGGCAAAGCCGAACAGGCGGAACACCGGCGGCGTGCCGCCCCGTCCCGGCTTGGCCTTGAGCCAGTCGCCGACGGCCTTGAGCGCAGCATCCTGATGCGGGGTGAAAGTGGCCATGTCTGTCTTGAGGGAGCGGCGAATGAGGCGATTCGCCTTCCCCCAAACTAACCATTCGCCCCGCTGGTTCAAGCGCGGGCCCGTCGCATTTGAAGTCCGTTCCCGGCCGCCATCCTTCGAGACGCCCGCCTTTGGCGGGCCCTCAGGATGAGGGCTGAGTGCGCGGCGGCATTTTTGGCGGGCAAGATGCCGTTGAGCCTCATCCTGAGGAGGCTGCGAAGCAGCCATCTCGAAGGACGAGGCGTTCACTCAGGCGTCGCCAAACCCTACTGCCAGCCGGGAACGCCGCGCATGTCGGGCAGCTGGTGGGCGATGCCCTTGTGGCAGTCGATGCAGGTCTTTTCCTTGGTGAACAGGAAGCGCTGGTGCGCCACCGAGGCCCGCGGCGACTGCTTCGTGATGTCCATGGAATCGGCGCTGTGGCAGTTGCGGCATTCCAGCGAGTCGTTGGCCTTGAAGCGCGCCCATTCGTGCGCGGCGAGCTCGAGCCGGTGATCCTGGAATTTCTCGCGGGTGTCGATCGTGCCGAAGATCTTGCCCCAGACCTCCTTGGAGGCCTGCATCTTTCGCGCGATCTTGTCGGTCCAGTTGTGCGGCACGTGGCAGTCCGGGCAGGTCGCGCGCACGCCGGAGCGGTTGGTGAAGTGGACGGTCGACTTCAGCTCGGCGTAGACATTGTCCTTCATCTCGTGGCAGCCGGTGCAGAACTTCTCGGTGTTGGTGATCTCCAGCGCGGTGTTGAAGCCGCCCCAGAAGATCACTCCGGCGACGAAACCGGCCAGCACCAGGGTGCCGAGCGCGAACACCGAGCTCGGCCGGGTCAGCACCTGCCACAGCTCGAGCAGGAACGCCCGGCTGCGCGCGATGACGCCGCGCTTGGCATTCAGCTCCGCGTTGGGATCGTCGGCAGTCGTCGTCATCTGCGGCCACCCGGGCTTGCGCGCGACAGCAGCGTGTCGATGTCGGTGAAATCGTTGCTGACCGGCGGATTGGCGGTGTTCTGCGGCACGTGGCATTCGGTGCAGAAGAAGCGGCGCGGCGAGACCGAGGCCAGGAACTGGCCGTCGCGATCCATGAAGTGCGTGATCGACACCATCGGCGCCTGCGACTCCGCCGTGCGCGCCCGTGCATGGCAGGACAGGCATTTGTTGCCGTTGAGATCGACCTGATAGCCGTCGATATTGTGCGGGATGACGGGCGGCTGCTCCGGATAGTTGCGCACCTCCTTCTCGGAGGTGTTGCGGTTCGGCAGCATCGGCGGCGCCGGGCCCTCGTCGTTGAGCGGGGTCGGGCCGCGCAGGCCGGAGCTCACGGTCTGCGCCGTCAGCGAGCTTGTGCCGGCTGCGATCGCGAAGGCGAGCAGGATGATTGCGGATCGTTTCATCATGACATGTTCACCCGCTCGATGCGCACGGCGCATTTCTTGAAGTCGGTCTGCAGCGAGATCGGATCGGTGGCGTCGAGCGTCACCTTGTTGATCAGCTTGGATTCGTCGAACCACGGCACGAAGACGAGGCCGCGCGGCGGCCGGTCGCGGCCGCGCGTCTCGACGCGGGCGCGGATGAAGCCGCGGCGGGAGACCACCTTCACCTCGTCGCCGCGGCGCAGCTTCGCCTCCTGCGCATCGTCCGGATGCATGAAGCAGACCGCTTCTGGAAAAGCCTTGAACAGTTCGGGCACGCGGCGCGTCATGGTGCCGGAATGCCAGTGCTCCAGCACGCGGCCGGTCGAGAGCCAGTAGGGATATTCGTTGTCGGGCGATTCCGCCGGCGGCTCGTAGGGCAGCGCGAAGATGCGGGCCTTGCCGTCGGCATGGCCGTAGAACTGCACGTTGGTGCCCTGCTTGACGTAGGGGTCGCTGCCTTCGCGGAAGCGCCACTTGGTCTCCTGGCCGTTGACGACGGGCCAGCGCAGGCCGCGCTCCCGGTGATAGGTGTCGAACGGCGCGAGGTCGTGGCCATGGCCGCGGCCGAACTGAGCATATTCCTCGAACAGGCCCTTGTGGACGTAGAAGCCGAACGCCTTGGATTCGTCGTTGGCATAGCCCGGCTCGATATCGGTGACCGGGAATTTGTCGACCTGGCCATTCTTGTAGAGCACGTCGAACAGGGTCTTGCCGCGATATTCCGGCTTCTTGGCGATCAGCTCCGCGGGCCAGACCTCCTCGATTCTAAAGCGCTTGGAGAACTCCATGAGTTGCCAGAGATCCGACTTCGAATCGCCCGGCGCGGGGACGAGCTGGTGCCAGAACTGGGTGCGCCGCTCGGCATTGCCGTAGGCGCCTTCCTTCTCCACCCACATCGCGGTGGGCAGGATCAGATCGGCGGCGAGCGCCGTCACGGTTGGATAGGCATCGGAGACCACGATGAAATTGTCGGGGTTGCGGAAGCCTGGATAGATCTCCTCGTTGACGTTGGGACCGGCCTGCAGGTTGTTGTTGACCTGCACCCAATAGGCGTTGATCAGGCCGTCCTTCAGCATCCGGCTTTGCAGCACGGCGTGCGCGCCCGGCTTGTCCGGAATGGTGCCTTCGGGCAGCTGCCAGATCTGCTCCGTGTGGTCGCGATGCTTCTTGTTGGTCACCACCATGTCCGCGGGCAGACGGTGCGAGAAGGTGCCGACCTCGCGCGCGGTGCCGCAGGCCGAGGGCTGGCCGGTCAGCGAGAACGGGCTGTTGCCGGGCGCGGAGATCTTTCCGGTCAAAAGGTGGATGTTGTAGACGAGGTTGTTGCACCAGACGCCGCGGGTGTGCTGGTTGAAGCCCATGGTCCAGAACGAGACCACTTTTGTCTTCGGGTCGGCATACAACTCGGCCAGCGCCTCGAGCCGGTTCAGCGGCACGCCCGACATTTGGGCGGCTTTCTCCAGCGTGTACTCCGACACGAACTTGGCGAATTCGTCATAGCTCATGTCGGTGGCGTCGTTGGGTTTCGCCGCGCCCGTCGCCTTCTTCTGCAGCGGATGCTCGGGCCGCAGGCCGTAGCCGATGTCGGTCTGGCCGCGCTTGAACACGGTATGTGCGGCAACGAAGTCCTTGTTGACGCGACCGGTCTTGATGATGTGGTTGGCGATGGCGTTGAGGATGTACAGGTCGGTGTGCGGCTTGAACACCATGCCGATGTCGGCGAGGTCGAACGAGCGGTGCTCGAAGGTGGAGAGCACGGCGACGCGGACATGCGGTGCGGACAGCCGGCGGTCGGCGATGCGCGTCCACAGGATCGGATGCATCTCCGCCATGTTGGAGCCCCACAGCACGAAGGCATCGGTGGCCTCGATGTCGTCGTAGCAGCCGGCCGGCTCGTCGATGCCGAAGGTGCGCATCATGCCGGCGACCGCCGAGGCCATGCAGTGCCGCGCATTGGGATCGATGTTGTTGGTGCGGAAGCCGGCCTTGAACAGCTTGACGGCGGCATAGCCTTCCCAGATCGTCCACTGGCCGGAGCCGAACATGGCGACGCCGTTGGGGCCGCGCTTCTTGATCGCTTCCTTCCACTTCAGCTCCATGATGTCGAAGGCTTCGGTCCAGGTGACGGGCGTGAACTCGCCGTTCTTGTCGTACTTGCCGCCCGTCTTGCGCAGCATCGGCTGCGTCAGCCGGTCATGGCCGTACATGATCTTGGAGAGGAAGTAGCCCTTGACGCAGTTGAGGCCGCGATTGACCTCGGCCTTGATGTCGCCATGGGTGGCGACGACGCGGTTGTCCTTGGTCGCGACCATCACCGAGCAGCCTGTGCCGCAGAAGCGGCAGGCGGCCTTGTCCCATTTCAATTCGCTCTCCTTCCGCTCGGCGGCGAGGTTGGCGGCGAGCGCCGGTGCCGGCAGGCCGGCGGCGGCCGCGGCGATCGCGGCGGCCTCGAGCTTGAGCATCTGGCGGCGGTCGAGCTTCGGCGATGTCATGATGGCTCTTCCTGACTCAGGCGGTTTCAATGGCGTGGAAGACGAGCGCTGCGGAATAGACGTTCGGCAGCGACTGGATGGTGTTGAGCATGGTGCCAAGGCTGCCGGCATCCGCCGCTTCAGCCACGACGACGAGCTTTCCGCGCGCGTCGCGGCCGTGGATCTCGCAGCCGGGCAGCGCGGCAATCTCGGCTTCGAGTTCGGCAAGGCGTTCGGGCCGCGCCTGCACGATGATGCTGGCGATCTCGGCGCCCGGCGGCGCGATGACGCGGTCGGCGCTGAGCACCCGGCCGGTGATCAAGGCGCGGCGGTTGAGTGTGGCGTGAGCCATGATGCCTGTCTTTCGCTAGTTGCCGATCAATGCGGGGAGGGCGGCGGGCCGGGAGGGCCGGCGAACATCTGGTAGATCCAGACGCCGAGCCCGTAACTGCCGACCGTCCCGACCGCGAGGACGGGCATCACGATCGCGGTCAGGAACAGGAAGGCGAAAATCTCCATGCGCTTACGGCGCACGCGCGACGTCGTGTCGTCAGGGGCCGACATATTCGGTCTCTTGAAGCTGTGGGGAATCGTGACGGCATCCGGGCCGTCGCCTTGCTGCACTTTAGATACGTTCCACCCGACAGCGCGTTGATTTGGATCAATGTCGGTTGGCTGCCTCTCGCTGCGCCGGAGGATGGATCGTCTCCCACGTGGCGGAATTGCGCATCCGTAGACAGCGTCGCCTCGCGCATTAAGATGCCGTTAACAACAACAAGCGGGAGAGCGACGCCATGAAGTTCGGCATCTTCTACGAGCTGCAGCTGCCGCGGCCCTGGGCGGCCGGCGACGAACTCGCCCTTTATCAGAATGCGCTCTCGCAGATGGAGCTCGCCGACAAGCTCGGCTACGACCATGCCTGGGTGGTCGAGCATCACTTCCTCGAAGAATATTCGCACTCGCCCTCGCCGGAATCGTTCCTGGCTGCCGCAAGCCAGCGCACCAAGAACATCCGGCTCGGCCACGGCATCCTCCAGCTCACCACCAACCATCCGGCGCGCGTCGCCGAGCGCGTCGCGGTGCTGGATCTGCTCTCGAACGGCCGCTGCGAGTTCGGCATGGGCGAGAGCGCCTCGATCACCGAGCTCGAGCCGTTCGGCCGCGACATGGAGACCAAGAAGGAGGTGTTCGAGGAGGCGGTCGCGGCCATCTTCCCGATGTTCAAGGACGCAGGCTCAGAGCATCACGGCAAATATTTCGACATCCCCTTGCGCAACGTCGTGCCCAAGCCGGTGCAGAAGCCGCACCCGCCGCTGTGGATGGCCTGCTCGCAGCTGCCGACCATCGAGCGCGCCGGCCGCCACGGCTTCGGTGCGCTCGGCTTCCAGTTCGTCAGCGCCGATGCCGCGCATGCCTGGGTGCACGCCTATTACAACGCCATCACCAAGCGGCTGCACAAGCTCGCCGACTACGAGATCAATCCGAACATGGCGCTGGTCTCGTTCTTCATGTGCGCGAAGACGGATGAAGAGGCGCGCGCCCGCGCCGACGGCGCCACCTTCTTCCAGTTTGCGCTGCGCTTCTACGGCGCCGCGCAGAACCGCCAGCGCCCCGCGCCCTACACCGTCAACATGTGGGACGAGTACAACAAGTGGAAGCGCGACAATCCGCAAGCCCAGGAGGCGGCGCTGCGTGGCGGCCTGATCGGCTCACCCGACACGATCCGAAGGAAGCTGAAGCGCTTCCAGTCCTCGCACATCGACCAGGTCATCCTGCTCAACCAGGCCGGCAAGAACAGCCACGAGCATATCTGCGAGTCGCTGGAGCTGTTCGGCCGCGAGGTGATGCCGGAGTTCCAGAACGATCCGGCGCAGGCGGCCTGGAAGCAGGGCGTGATGAGCGGCGAGATCGAGCTGGAAGAGATCGATACCGAGGCTTTCACCGATCGCTACGGCAAGCTGGCGATCAACGTGGCCCCCGCGAAGGCGGCGGCGGGGTAGCCTGTAAGCAACGACAGGTCCTGCTTCCTGGTGCTGAAGCGGTGCGGTGAGCCGCGCATCAGTGCGGCGTTTTGACCCGGAGCAGACCTTTCGAACCCTTCCGCATCCAGCAATGGCTAGGCGGCCGAGGTCGCGCGCCGTTGCGCTGCTTCACGCATATCGTCGTCCCGGCAAGCGCCCAAGCGGCGCGAGGAACGATTCAACACAGCGTGAGTTCGACCTCAAATCTAAGAAACAAAGGCAAGAGGGTAACGCGATGACACGATCCGTGGAGGAGTTGAGACGCGAGTCCGAGCGTAGCCGCGCCGAGCTGGCGGCAACGGTCGGACGGTTGAAGGAGCAGATATCGGACACCGCCGAGGACATTCGCCACAAGGTCTCGCCGCAGCACATCAAATCCGAAGTTACCGAATACGTCAGCCACAAGACCCAGAGCTGGGTCGAAGGGCTCAAGCAACAGATCATGGACAACCCGATGCGCGCAGTCGCCGCGGGCGCCGCAGTCGGCATTCCGTTGCTTCGGTTGGTGCGAGGTACGCCGTTGCCACTTCTCATGATCGGCGCAGGACTCGCTCTGACCTCGAAGACGGTGCGCGATCGTGCTGCAGACGTCACCGGCCCGGTCTTGGACAAAGCCGGGCACATGCTTGAGGGGGTGGCCGAGAGCGCACGGGCGATGCAGGGTGACGCCAAGGAGACGCTATCCTCCGCGCAAAGCCGAACCGCTGGCATGGTTGATGACGCGCAGGAGAAGGCCGCCGGCATTGCCGCCGATCTGCGGGAGAGCGCGGCGCGTGCTGCCAGTTTTGCGAGTGAAAAGCTCAAGAGTGGCATGAATGCAACCAGGGATGCCGCCGCGAGCGCGCCTGACCAGGCCCGGCAGGCCATTGGCGACAATGCTGCGCTCATCGGCGGCCTGGGCATCGCGATCGGCGCCATCATTGCGGCTGCTCTTCCCGAGACCAAGGTCGAAGCTAAGGTTATGGGCCGGACGAGCGACGAGGTGAAGCAGGCTGCTGCCGCCGCGGCGCAATCCGGGTTCGAGGCCGCGAAAGACGCCACCACGTCGGCGGCCGATGCTGCGGTGCAAAGGGTCGCCGATGCTGATCTCGGCACCCATGCCAGCCGCATGACGCAGAACATGGCGGACACTCTGAAGGAGGCTGCGGACGACGTGGTCAAAGCTGCCTTTAGCCCCTCTCAAACCAACACCTGAAGGAAACCATCATGAGCGATTTGGACCCGCAGAACGTGAAGCAGTTCACAAAGAACCAGGACAAGGGCACCGCGAAGGACATGAAAGAGCAGATCGGCGATGCCGGAGCGGAGATGAAGCAGCGCGCCGGCGACGCGTTCCGGGCATCGGCCGACGTCGCGCGAGACAAGTTCGGCGAGGCCGCGGATGCAGCAAAGGGCGTCGCGGACGGAACCATGGACCAGATTCAGAGCCAGGCGCGCGAACAGCAGCGATCGGGCGCCGATTTCGTCGAGCGCCTCGCGGCCAACATCCGCGAGGCCGGACGGGCTTTCGAGAGCGACGTACCGTTCGCCGCACGCGGCATCGGTTCGGCGGCGGACTATGTCGAGGATGCCGCCCAGAAGATTCGGGACGGAAGCTTCCGAGATCTTGTCGCAGGCGCGACCGATTTCGCCAAACGTCAGCCGGCCGCCTTTCTTGGCATATCGGTGCTGGCTGGCTTCGCGGCCGTTCGCTTCCTGAAGGCATCGGGCGGACAGTCGTCATCCCAAGGGCAGCGCAACACCCCCGGCAGCACGTCGGGGAGCGGGCAAACGTCGGGCGGGAGACCGTTTTCGGCGGGAGAGCAAAACTGGAATCGGGAGTCCGGGACCCGTAACCCCCATACGCAACAATCCTCATCCTTCCAGGGCAGCACGTTACCATGAGCATCGAGCGCGATATCAAAACCAGCAAAAGCGAGTTCAGGGAAATCTCGACGCTGCTCGGCGATGCCATGTCGCAGTTCGCCAAGCTGTTCCAGAACGAGATCGACCTGGCAAAGGCAGAAGTTGGCGAGAAGCTCCAGAAGATCGGCGGCGCCGTCGGCTTGATCGTAGGCGGCGCCGTTCTGGTGATCCCGGCCATCGTCATGGCCTTGTTTGCCCTCTCGGCCGCATTGATCTCCGCAGGATGGTCGCAGCCACTGTCATATCTGACATCGGCAGTCATCGCTGCGGCCATCGCCGCCGCGCTGGTGGCCATGGGCATGAACCGGCTTGATATGCGTCAGCTGGCTCCCCGCGAAACGATCGGCCAGCTGGAAAAAGACAAGGACACCGTGAAGGGAATGGTGCGATGAGCAGCACGAAAACCGGTTTTATCGACAATCTGGTAACGGCCGCCAGGGACAATCCGCTTGCCGCGGCCCTCATCGGAGGCGGCGCGCTTTGGCTATTGGCCGGCGACCAGAAGTTAAAGACTGTAGCGCGTTCTGCTGCCGAGGCCGTCGAACCCGTTGCCGACTTAGGGACGCGCGGCTTCAGCTCGGCAGCATCCGCGATCAAGCGGACCGTGGCGCCGCCGACCGCCCCCGAAATGGACAACGACGGCTCGCAAGGGTTCGGGGAGACCCTGCGTGGCGCGACCGCCGCCACTTCCGATACTGTCTCGCAGGCCGCCGAGGGCGTCCGGGATCGTTTCGACGAGGGCGTCGCCTTCGCGCAGGAGCAATTCAGCAAGCTGAGCAATGCGCTTCCGACCAAGGACACCATGACGAGTGCGAAGTCGTCACTGGCGGACATGCTGGAGCGGCAACCGCTCGTGCTGGGGGTCGTGGGCATCGCGATTGGTGCGGCCGTGGCGGGCGCGTTCCGCGCCTCCGAGATCGAGAACCAGTATATCGGAGACGTCAGCGACGACGTGAAGGCCGACCTGAACCGGCGCGCCGGTGCGGTCTCGCAGGCCATGCGCGAAGCCTCGGACACGGTTGTCTCGGAAATCAGCGATACCGGCGCCGAGATTGTGGACCGAGTCAAGCAGGCCGGGATGGACGCCGCGGCAGCTGCCCGCGCCGAGGTGAAGGCTCCGTAGAGAGGCGACGGAGAGCGGGGTGCGCTGGCCACGCGCCTCGCTCTGGTTAGGTGATCAGGCAGGTGGGTTGTCCTGAAGGCGAACCTAATCCCAGTATGGAATGGCCGGACGGGCGATCATCAGCCAGAAGATCATCAGCACGGCCGCGAACGCCGGAAAGCCGAAGGCGAACCACCACCAGAACAGACGGTGATAGCGGGCGGGCAGCTTGCCGTTGCTCGCGACCGCTGCGACGGCGAGATCGCGCATTTGCATCTGCATCCACACCACCGGCAGCCAGAAGGCGCCGATCACGAGATACAGTGCAATCGACGCCGCCACCCAGCCGTCGCCGAGGGAATACCCGCTCGACCAGGCGAGCCATGTCCCGGTGATCGGCTGCAGGATCACGGCACTCGCCGTGAACAGGAAGTCGGCCAGCACCACCGTCCGCGCGACGCCCGCGATCTCGCGCGGGTCGCCGCGCAGATGCGCCACCAGCATGAAGAAGGCGATGCCGGCCCCGGTGCCGAGCAGCACGGCAGCGCCGATGATGTGCGCCATCTTCACGAGGAAGTAGAGCATCAGCGATCCTCGCGGATGGCCATGGCGACCAGGTTGAGCATGATCACCGGCCAGATCTTCAGCATCGGTCCCAGCGGATCGGCCCACAGTCGCGGCACCAGGACGGTGCCGATCACGGCATAGGTGAGCGAGATGATCAGTGCGGCCCAGAGTCCGTAGCGGCTCAGAGGTCGCCAGAGAATGGCGATGCCGATGACGATGTCGGCGAGCGCGCCCGCGGTGACGACGAGCGCCGCGACGTTCCCTTGCAGCCCGCCTTCAAGCAGCAACGACATGCCGATATTCCAGCCCGCGCTCAGCGAGATGATGCCGGTGGCGATCCAGAACGCGCCGAAGACGCCAAAGATCAGCGGCTTGAGCGCATACAGCTGTGCAAACCAGCGTTCCTGCACCGACGCAGGCTCGCGTGCGAGCGCGACTTCGAGATCGCGCGGTGGAGTGCCGGTCAATCGACGCCAGGGCTCGGGATCGCCGGTCGCACCGCGGCGCATTTCCGCCTGTGCCGTCGTGTTGATGGGCGTTGGCCATCCCAGCATCTGCGCAACGTCGCCCGCACGATAGGCAAATGAAGCCGCCCAGCGCGGCAGCTGCAGGCGATAGGCCGGGCGCCAGCGCAGCCAGGCGCGAAACAGCGCGACCGCATCGCTGAAGGCGATCCGCCGCGGGCCGGCCAGATCGACCGCGACCCGTGAAGGCGCGCCGGGCTGCAGGAAGAACAGCACGGTCTCAACGACGTCGTCGAGATGCACCGGTTGAATCGCCGCCGTGTCCGGCATGACCGGCAGAACCGGCAGCGCCGCCAGCCCGCGCAGCAGCGCGCTGCCACCATAGGCGGGCCGGCCGACCACGACAGAAGGCCGCAGCACCACCCAATCGAGCTCCCGCGCCATCAAGGCGGCTTCGCCCTCGCGCTTGGTGCGGGAAAAATCGCTGAGCGCATCGACATTGCTGCCGATTGCCGAGAACAGGATGACCCTGCGGACCCCGGCGGTCTCGCAGGCCGCATAGAGTGCCGCGCTGCCGGCGACATGAACGCCTTGCATGTCCTGTCCCTGCAGCGCACCCGCTGCATTGATCACGGCATCGACGCCGGCGAGAAGGCCCTTCCATTTCGACACATCGGTGGTCCGGGCGACGTCGAGCGCGACGTGGCGAGGATCGTGCGCCGCCGCGGGATGACGCGACACCAAGATGCAGTCATGTCCTTCGGCGGACAGCCTGGCGTGGATCGCCGATCCGATAAGTCCTGTAGCCCCGACGAGAAGGATGCGCATCGACTGATCCTTCGATGAGCGGCCTGGGCAACGCCCTGATCAAGCCTTGAAGATACGGACCAATAAAGCGGGGCTGCAATCGTTCCTCGCGGGGGAACTGATGGGTTTGGCTGCAGGCAGAGAACCGGACACCCCGCCCCGCGCAGCTCCCTTGAAGTCAATGGCGGATGATCGAAAGGGTACGGAGCGACGCAGCGGCGTGATCCGCGAATGCCCTCACAGCCGGTGCGGTGCGCCGGGAACCGGGAATCACGACTTGAACCGGTACGGCCGGCGGCTCATAGGCCGGAAGAAGACGCACGAGCTTGCCTGACGAAATCTCGGCTTCGACCTGATAGGATAACAGTCGAGCGATGCCTTGGCCCGATGTCACGGCGGCAATGACCGTGTCGAGATCTGTCGTCATGAGGCGCGGCATCATGCGAACCGTGTGCAAGCGACCTCGATTCTGAAAACGCAGTTCGGTCGGCCCCGCAAATCCGGAAAAGAACACGACATCGTGCTTCGGTATGTCTCGCGGATGTCGAAGCTCAGGTTGCCTGCGCAAGTAGGAAGGGCTGGCGACCAGGACGCGACGGACCGACCCCACTGATCTGACGACGAGGCGCGAGTCGCGCGGCTGACCTATCCTGACCGCAACATCGATGCCTTCACTGATCAGGTCGAGCGACCTTTCACCCATGACGAGCTCGATACGGATCGCCGGATGAGCGTTAAGGAAGCTCGATACGATCGGGGCGACATGACGGCGTCCGAAGATGGTGGGAGCGGCTATTCGCAGGATACCGTGCAGCGGAGCCCCCTCCGTCTCGACAAGCCTGCTCATGACGGTCGAGTAGCCGTTGACCAGCTCGCGGGCGCGCTCAGCAAAGTGGCGTCCGGCATCCGTCGGTGCAAGGCGGCGGGTTGTTCGCTCCACCAATCGTCTTCCGACCCTTTCCTCGAGGGCCGCAAGCGCGCGAGTGACCGCGGGAGGCGAACGCTTCAATCGCTTTGCTGCGCCTACCAGACTTCCAACCTCAACTATCGCGACGAATGTCGCAAGTTCATCGAGCCTGTCCATCGGATCATTCCCCGAAATGGAATTGTGACTTTCAGCATTAATTCTAGTGCAATTCAGGAGGTCGTAATAGCCTTCGAATGCGGTCGGCAGCGGAGGCGATCATGATCGCGGCAGCGCGAGAGGCCATAAAGGCTGATAACGCAGACGCAGTGCTCGCGTTTTTCAACGAGCATCAGTGCCCCGCCTTTGTTTCGCAACTCGTTTCGAAAGGTGCCCTCATGCCCGCAGCATTGGAATTTCTGTTGTGGTGTGTCGCGCTCGCAACGTGGCTGATGCTTCTTTGCGCGCTGGTCAGTGAGCGCTTGAAGCGGCTCTCAAAGCTTTTCAGTCATCTGCGCGAGATTGCTTTCAGGCACAGGGTGAAGTGACTCGGTGGGGCCATCGGATCAGCCTCATCTGAGAAAATCGCGACGATGCGGTCTCGAAGGGGGAGGCGCAGCGTGAGACCCGCCAATGGTGTCTGCAACAGCCGAGCGGCCCTGGGCGGCGGTGCTCGTGAGCGCTTCCGGTAAGATTCCGTTGCTGCTATCCTCTCGCAAAAGAGCGTCTTGCGGAGGAATACGGTGCGACCCAACGGGACAACCTTTCATCCGTCGGCCGGCGATGTCACGCCCGCGGTGCTCGCCATCGGCCGCTCCGATTTTCCCGATGTGCTCATCGACACGCTGCGCCGGCAGGCCGATGTCGGCCATTGCATGGTGTTCGCGCTGAGCCGGGCAGGCGCGGCAAGCTGCCTGCTCGATGCCGGCAACATCCCGATCGGCGCCGATCTCGGCGCCGCCTATGCCGGCCAGTTCCACGAAACGGATCCCAACCGCGATGCGCTGTTCGAAGGCGAGGGCGGCGCGCCGATCATGCTGCCTCGCTTCGCGCCGCGCATGTACGGCGCGCGCTATCGCAAGATCTTCTTCCAGGATTCCGGCATCGTCGACAAATGTGCGACCGCGATCTGGACCGCTGACACCTGCTTCTACGTCAACTTCTATCGGATCGCCGCGCAGGGCCGCTTCAGCGCCGCCCAGCGCGAGCGGCTCGGGGCGATCGCACCGGCGATCGCAGCCAGCGTCGCCCGCCATTTCCAGGAGAAGCCGACGTCCGATCTTGCGTCCCTGTTCGCGACGCGCAAGCCGCTCTCCGCGCTCACCCTGCGCGAGCAGGAGGTCTGCCGCCATATCCTCGGAGGCTTCAGCTCGGAGGCGATTTCGCAGGCGCTCGGCATCAGCCTGCATTCGATCCTGACCTACCGCAAGCGCGCCTATGAGCGGCTCGGCATCTCCTCGCAGAGCGAATTGTTTGCGATCGTGCTGCGCCTGCTGACGGGTCCGCGCGGCCTGAACTAGGGGCTCCAAGTCCGCGATGTCCGTATCCATCCAATTTTAGCATTTGATTGGATCTGTAGTTGAAGCATTTGGCCTATTATCGGATGCGATTGCGGCGCGTAGGGCGGATCCGAGGATGAGAACATGCCAGACTGGCTTCTTGCACTTATCTGCTTGGTCGCCTTGCTGGGATTCATTGGCTACGCCTTTTACCAGGGCATGAGGGTCCCGCCGGATCGAAACAATACGAACTTTGGACCCGGCCAGAATGATGGTTGGTCCGGCGGCTCTGACGGTCATTCCGGAAGTTAGCACACGTCGGCGGGGCCAAACGTCCGGCGAACCCGAGCTAACCCGACGATCGCTTCTCGACAGCCGCCGCGATTTTCTCCAGGGCGGCGTTTGTGTGCCGCAAGTCGACCAGCTGCTGTTCGCACATCTCGATGATCGTTCGTCCAGACCGCCATCCGAACGCCCGTGCGCCCCCTGGGCAACAAAGCCAGATCAGCGCTGCCAGAAAGACGCCGGCAGCGAGCCAGGATAGCGCCTGCTTCCGGTCGACGTCCGCGAAGGCCTGGCGGAGGTCGCCCTTGCGCAGGTACGCAATCGCGCGGCTGCCGTAGGCGGCATAGTCGTGGGCATATTCGGGATCAACTGCGATCACCCGGTTGTAGTCGGCAATGGCACGGTCAAAATCGCCTTTGGCAAAATAGGCGTTGCCCCGGGCCATGAGAGCGAAGCTATTGTTCGCATTCAGCTGGATGGTGGCGGTATAGTCGGCAATGGCGCGGTCGTTGTCCCCTTTCCTTTGATAGGCGTAGCCGCGCTCGCCGTATCCGACCCGCTTTCCATGGTCTGACAGGCCGGCTTCGAATGCCTGGTCGACGTCGGCTATTGCCCGGTCGTGGTCGTGCCGTTGGTTGTAGATGTGCGACCGGTTGAGCAGTGAGCCGCCAGCTTTCGGGTTTACCCGGATCGCCGCGGTGAAATCTTCAAGGGCGCGGTCATCGCGATCGGCGAAGCTTGTCCATGGCCAGGAACAGCCACGCGCATGATACAAACTCGACAGGTCTTCGCCGTTGTAGTCTCCGCTCTGGATCGCGCGTGTGCAGGCAGCGATGATCTCGGCAGAGGCTTCCTTCGTCCGTTCCAAACAGACTTGTCGATCGTCGGCAGCCGCTGGCCGGCTGACGACGGCGGCTGCGAGTGCCAGAACAACTAGCAGGATGTGGGCGGCAATGCCCGAGCGCATGACTTCGTCCCCGCGATGGCCGGTGTTCGCGCTAACCAGGAGACGGCTTTTCCAGAGCGGTCGCGATCCTCTCCAGCAATGCATTGGTTCGCCTGTTTTCCGCGACCTGCTGCTCGTATAGATCGACCCAGCTCGCCCCGGATGATGAGCGCCGGATCGTGCGCGAGTACCATAGCCAGGCGCCCACCAGCACCAGGAACGGCAACCAGGACACGATCAGATTAAAGACCCAGGATGAACCACCGCTTCCGCCTGGTGTGTTGGCGAACGCAAAGAAAACGACGAGAGCTCCGACGAGACTGACCCACAAGGCAATCAACAGAAGTCGAGATCGAAGCTTGGTCATTTCAGTCACGGCAGTTCCCTTTGGTCGGCTGACAAGGCCGATACTATCATTAGTTGATTTCTCCTCCATGCTCTCGCGCATGCGGTCGTTGCAACGTGGTTAGCCGTTTCTTTGCTGGACGCCTTGGCCATCATGACGCCCACCGTCACGAGGGCACACCGTGAAATTCGTTGCAATTGTCCGGATTGAGCCGGAAGCCGTCGTTGCCTTTCGCTCAGGACGTTCGCGCGGGGTCCCTCAGCGGAAATTAACGTTGCGTCGCCATCATGCTCGACATGCATTCCAAACGGCGTCGTCAAGTGCCCTATCTGGTTCACACCAACAGAGAGCTCGGCCTGATGCTCCGGGGCACCAAGCCCCTCGCATATTTCATGGATATCGTCGGCCAGGAGCCGGACATCTGTATTCGGTATTGGCGCATGTTCGATCGGCATGTCGCTGAAGGCCGCCTGACGAAGCGCGAGCTGATCGAGCCATGTCCTGGGGCGCCGCAGCTCGAATATCGGATGCTGTTCTACACATTGCCCGGTCACGAGTGGCGGATTGACGCCATGCTTGCGCTGCTGAACGAGCCCGGAGCCTGGTCCGATGATCGAGAACGGCGCTTCGGCGAATTGCTCGGTTACGAGACCTGGCAGATCGACCATTGGCTGACGCATGGTCGCTCGCCGACCGACGCTTAGCTTGCTGTCCCGCACACTGGCAACCCTGCAGCGCTCGAGGAGCCCCTTGCTATGCGGAAAGTCGGGAACGATAGGGCGCGGTGAGCAGCAGCATGAACAGCGCTCTCTCGGCCTGGTACTTTGCTGCGGGTCGACTGGCTTCCCGGCCCTGCATCACCACCGCGCCTTGAATGGTGCAGACGCTCCAGCTCCATGTCCTGCGCCTGCGCTGCGCCAGGGTCACTTCGAAAATCGGAAATTCCGGTCCCGCCATCGCCGCCGCTTCTCGCCAGACATCCAATTTGGGCGGAGTTGAACCCGGAGCGCCGGCCTGTGTCTTCACCCATTTGGGTGAAGCGAAGCTTGTCCCTGCCGACGCACGCCACCGGACAAGTCCGGCGTCAATCTCTCAGCGGTAATTTGGGGATCGCGCCGAAGAGGGCAGCTGCGCTCTTCTGGTTGCGCGTTCCCGTCTTGGCGAGGACGGCCTTGACCTGGGTGCGGATGGTTTCGCGGCTGAGCCCGTGATGTGCGGCGATGTCGCCGATCGTCTGTCCTTGCGCGATTCCGCGCGCAACGCGCGCCTCGCTCGGGGTGAGGTCGAACAGGCCGCGAATGAGGGCGAGGCTCGGGGCCTGTGAGGCGGTGACCGGCGTCGCGATGAGGAGGCCAACCGCTCCATCGAAGAGATCGCGGGCCTCGCCCGGCATCGAAACCAGATGAAGCACCACCCGATCGAGATCGCTGGCGCGACGCGCGGCGAAGGAGCACACGGCCTTGTCCGGCGCATCGAGTTGGGCGAGGCCGGCGCGCAGCAGGGTGTCGGCGGCGCGGTCCTTGATCGCGATCCGGTCCTTCGGCAACCATTGCAGAAGGTCGGTCATGGCTTCGATCAAGGCGTTGGCGGTCAGAACCCGCCCGGAGCGCGTGATCGCGAGGGCCGGCAAGCCGACCAGCGACAGCGCCTCGGTTGCCGCCCGCATCCGGGTGAGGCGCCAGCGTGTCGACAGCAAAGCCGCCCGCGCGAGATGGGGGCGAAAGCGGTCGAGAAAATCGAGATCCTGCCGCGAAAAGGCGGGGCGGCCGGCCAGTCTTTCCATGTGGAAGACGATGATCTCACCGGACGGGCTGCGGACCGCCGTCGCGCAGGCGTGTTCGAAGCCCCACTTCTTGTTCCATTCCACCCGATATGGATCGCGCTCCCATTCCTCCGGCGAAAATGCCTCGTGCTCGCCGACGAAGCCGGGGTGATCAAGCGCCAGGAGTCGCGGGGTCGTCTCCGTCCGGCTGGAGAGGTCGCCACGCAGGAACGCCGAGAAAGCCTCGCGGATCGACGGCGACGTCACGACACCATTCCAGACACCGGACCACTGATCGGAGTCCGAGGTGATCATGACCATGCCATGCGCGCCCGCGGCATGAGCGATGTTCTCCAGGACGTCCGGCCAGAGCTCCGGAACGGTCGCTGCCTCGTGGATGCGGTCCACGATCTGCTCGAAGTCGATGCCCGTCATTGCTGCGCTGGACCCATCAGATTCGACCGATCTTTCAGACGCGCGGCGTGCATTTCTGCAGCAGCCTTCGTGCTTCGCCCGCCCAAGGCCCTTGATACCAATCCGCTTCGGCGGAACCAATTGCTACTATTTCCCAAGCCGGCCCGGATGGACGGCTAGCAGAAATCATGTCCATATATCAACTATTTGACAGGTCAGAGGTTGTCCCGGCGGCTTTCAAGGTCGGTCTGATCCCGTAAGCCGGGGGCAGCGCTGAATGGACCACGGTTCTCGGCGCATCAACCTATCGGCGTTCGCGGATAGAGGAGGCGAGCATGATCCTCATATGGCTTGGAGTGCTCCTTGTTTTCGGCGGCGTACTCCAAATGGCGTTTCAGCCCATTTGGCGAGGTCGATTCAGTGGTGGGAAGTGGCTTCGCTCCGGACGTGACACGCTGGAGCCCGAAAGGCCCGGCAGCGGCTTCGGCGTCAAATCGAACTGGCCTGGACTTGTGATGGTCGCGCTTGGCGGCGCTTTCTTGCTGGCCGGAGCTGCCATCTGAGTTGAAAGCAGACAAAGGCAGCTTTTTGGGGCCCGCCTGTCCCAATCCATGGGGACAGACGGCGGCAACTGAAAGGCGCTAGCCTCGGCATCGAGGAGACGACAAGGGAGCGAAGCTTGAGCACCGCGCCGCGCATCGAGATCGACCCGGCTGCCTTCTGGGCCGACCCCTATCCGATGCTCGCCAAGATGCGGAAGGAGGCCCCGATCGCCTTCGTGCCGCAGCTCGGCTCGACGCTGCTGACGAGCCGCGACGACATCTCGATCTCGGAGAAGCAGATCGACGTGTTCTCCTCGCACCAGCCCGCCGGCCTGATGAACCGGCTGATGGGCCACAACATGATGCGCAAGGATGGCGAGGCGCATCTCGTCGAGCGCCGGGCGATGTTTCCGACGGTCTCACCGAAGACGGTGAAGGGCTACTGGACCGCACAGTTCCAGGCCCATGCGGATCGCATCATCGCTTCACTCGAACCGGGCCGGATCGATCTCATGCGCGACTTCGCGCTGCCGTTCTCCGGCGAATGCCTGAAGTCGATCACCGGCCTCACCAACATCGGCTTTCAGGACATGGACACGTGGTCGCAAGGCATGATCGAAGGCATCGCCAATTATGCCGGCGACCCTGAGGTCGAGGCGCGCTGTCATGCGGCGACCGCGGGCATCGACGCCGCGATCGACGACGTCCTGCCGGTGATGCGCAAGCATCCCGACCAGAGCATTTTGGGCGTGCTGCTCGCCTCGGACATGCCGATGGAGAGCGTGCGCGCCAACGTCAAGCTTGCCATCTCCGGCGGCCAGAACGAGCCGCGCAAGGCGATCGCCGGCACGGTCTGGGCGCTGCTGACCCATCCCGACCAGCTCGATCTGGTCCTGCGCGGCGAGGTGTCCTGGCTGCAGGCTTTCGAGGAATATGCCCGCTGGATCTCGCGGATCGGCATGTCGCCGCGCCGCATCGCAAAACCCTGGACCATTCGCGATGTGGCGTTCGAGCTCGACGAACGCGTATTCCTGATGTTCGGCTCCGCCAACCGCGACGAGAAGCATTTCGAGCGCGCGGACCAGTTCGACGTGCGGCGCGACACCTCCAAGAGCGTCGCCTTCGGCGCCGGCCCGCATTTCTGCGCCGGCGCCTTCGCCTCGCGCGCCATGATCGCCGACGTCGCGCTGCCGACATTGTTCGCGCGGGCCTCGCGCATCGAGCTCGCCGAGGACGAAGAGGTGCGGATCGGCGGCTGGGCCTTCCGCGGGCTGCAGAATCTGCCGGTGAGGTGGGAGCAATAGGCCGGTGGTGCTCGTGGCACGCCGCCCGTCACACGTTCGGTGTCATCGCCCGGCTTGACCGGGCGATCCAGTACTCCGAGACAGTTGTGGTTGAATCGCCGGGCCGCGGCGTACTGGATTCCCCGCCTTCGCGGGGAATGACGGCGAGAGGGTGGAGGGAGCTCCGCGCCTCGGCACCCACTACGAAATCATGCCATTCTGCCGCTGTTTTGCCCGACGAGTCAACCGCACTTCGGATAATACGTAAGTCGTTGTTTTCGCACGCCCGGCTACTGTGCATGGGGTTGTTTTGCGAATTTTATGTTCCGCCGGTCCGGGCCCGACCAAATCCGTGGAGCCCTCACATTCGCGTGCAGAAAAATTCCATCTTCATTCGCTTCGCCGCTTGAAAGATTAGTCACGCGCGCGGCATGCAGCGCAGTGCTCGCATCGCTATTTTCGCGGACGTCTCGACACTTCCGATGACGCGCACCATCATTCGGCAAACGTGAATGATGACGGCCGCACGCGGCCGGGAGTGTGGAATGCAGCGTCGAGACTTTCTGAAACTTTCGGTTGGAACTGCGGCCGCCGCCGCGTTCGCATCGTCTGCGATCGCGCAAGGGGCGGTGAAGGAAATTCGTATCGGCTACCAGAAGACCGGCGTGCTGGTCATCACGCGCCAGCAGGCTGCCCTGGAAAGACATTTCGCAGCCTCAGGCATCGAGGTGAAGTGGATCGAGTTCTCCTCGGGCCCGCCGATGATGGAGGCGATGAACGTCGGCAGCGTCGATTTCGGCGCGGTCGGAGATTCCCCGCCTGTGTTCGCCCAGGCCGCGGGCGCGGCGATCGTCTACGCCGCCGGTCAGCCCATCACCAACGGCCAGGGCATCCTGGTGCCCAAGGATTCGCCGATCCGCGACATCACCCATCTCAAGGGCAAGCGCATCGGCTTCACCAAGGGCTCCAGCGCCCACAACGTCGTGGTGCAGACGCTGGAGAAGGCCGGCCTCACCTATGCCGACATCACGCCGGTCTACCTGACGCCGCCGGATGCCGGCCCCGCCTTCGGCAATGGCAGCATCGAGGCCTGGGCGATCTGGGATCCCTATTTCGCCATCGGCGAGACCAAGCAGAACGGCCGCATCCTGATCAATGCGCGCGAGGTCACCAAGACCAATTCCTTCTACATCGCCAACCGGGAGTTCGCGAAGAACCATGGGGCGATCCTGCAGCAGATCGTTGACGTGACGACCGCGGCAGGCCAATGGGCCGAGCAGCACCGCGAGGAGGTCGCAAGATCGCTCGCTGCGATCACCGGCGTCCCCTTGGATATCCAGACCGTCGCCGCCAATCGCGCGAACTTCGTGGTCGGCCCCGTCACCGACGAGATCATCGCGACGCAGCAGGGCGTCGCCGACCGCTTCTACAAGCTCGGCCTGATCCCGAAGCCGATCGTCATTCGCGACATCGTCTGGCGCAACCCGGCAGCCTGACCGTGCCGACAACTCTTCCCGTTCAAAAAGGTCTGAACATGAAGCGCATCGTTCAACGCGTGATCGCAGCCATCGTGCTGTCGATCGGCATCGTCGCGGCCGCCGTCGGCACCACTTACGGCTAGGGGCAATCCATGAGCCAATCCAACGCCAACATCCTCTGGTTCCTGCCGACCCATGGTGACGGCCGCTATCTCGGCACCGGCATCGGCGGCCGCGAGGTCAACTTCAACTATCTGCGCCAGATCGCGCAGGCCGCCGATCAGCTCGGCTATTTCGGCGTGCTGTTGCCGACCGGGCGGTCCTGCGAGGATTCCTGGATCGTTGCGTCCTCGGTCGCGCCGTTCACCGAGCGGCTGCGCTATCTCGTCGCCGTTCGTCCCGGCCTGCAATCGCCGAGCGTGGCCGCGCGCATGACCGCGACGCTTGATCGCGTCTCGAACGGCCGGCTCCTCGTCAACGTCGTCACCGGCGGCGATCCCGTCGAGAACAAGGGCGACGGCATCTTCCTCGGCCACGACGAGCGCTACGAGGTCACCCGCGAGTTCCTCAACGTCTACAGCGACCTGCTCGCCGGCAAGACGGTGAACGTCGAGGGCAAGCACATCCGCATCGAGGGCGGCAAGCTGCTGTTTCCGCCCGTGCAGTCGCCGCGCCCCCCGCTGTATTTCGGCGGCTCCTCCGATGCCGGCATCGACGTCGCGGCGGACACCGTCGACAAATATCTCACCTGGGGCGAGCCGCCGGCGCTGGTCGCCGAGAAGATCGCGAAGGTGAGGGAGGTTGCCGCCGCTCGTGGCCGCAAACTCTCCTTCGGCATCCGCCTTCACGTCATCGTCCGCGAGACCAACGAAGAAGCCTGGCACGCCGCGAACGAGCTGATCAGGCATGTCAGCGACGACACCATCGCGCTGGCGCAGAAGAACTTTGCCCGTATGGACTCGGTCGGTCAGCACCGCATGGCGCAGCTCCACGGCGGCAAGCGCGACAAGCTCGAGATCGCGCCGAACCTGTGGGCCGGCGTCGGCCTCGTCCGCGGCGGCGCCGGCACGGCGCTGGTCGGCGACGCCCAGACGGTGGCGGCCCGCATCAAGGAGTACCAGGATCTCGGCATCGATACCTTCATCATGTCGGGCTACCCGCATCTCGAGGAAGCCTATCGCTTCGCCGAGCTGGTGTTTCCGCTGCTCGCGCTGGATCAGCCTTCCAACGTGACGAAGCTGCATTTCAACGGCGGTCCGTTCGGCGAGACCGTCGGCAGCGATTTCCGTCCGCAGCACCGGGTGTCGCAGTCATGAGCCTGATCGACAGCATTTCGCTTCCGCGCAGCATCCGCCTGCCGCGGGCCGACGGCCTGATCCAGTGGATCGTGCCGCTCGCCATCATCGCGGTCTGGCAGGTCGCGAGCGTCACCGGCTTCGTGCCGACGCGGGTGCTGCCGGCCCCGAGCGACGTCGTGCTCGCGGGCTGGAAGCTGCTGGTCTCCGGTGAGCTCGTCCGCAACATCTGGGTGTCGTTCTGGCGCGCCTCGGTCGGCTTTTTGATCGGCGGCAGCATCGGCTTCGCCTTCGGCCTCGCCAACGGCCTGTCGCAGCTCTCGGCCAGGCTCACCGATACCACCCTGCAGATGGTGCGCAACGTGCCGCATCTGGCGCTGATCCCGCTGGTCATCCTCTGGTTCGGCATCGACGAAAGCGCAAAGCTCTTCCTGGTGGCGCTCGGGGTGTTCTTCCCGATCTATCTCAACACGCTGCACGGCATCCGCACCGTCGATCCGCAGCTGATCGAGATGGGCCGCATCTACGGCATGACCGATGGCGAACTGTTCCGCCGCGTCATCTTCCCGGGCGCGCTGCCTTCGATCTTCGTCGGCATCCGCTTTGCGCTCGGCATCATGTGGCTGACGCTGATCGTCGCCGAGACCATCGCGGCCTCTTCCGGCCTCGGCTACATGGCGATGCAAGCGCGCGAGTTCATGCTGATCGACGTCGTCGTGCTCTCGATCCTGATCTACGCCCTGCTCGGCAAGCTCGCCGACAGCGCCTCCCGCGTGCTGGAGCGTCTGACGCTCTCCTGGCACCCCGCCTTCCAGAAACGTTGAGCGAAAATACTGGGAATCACATGCAGACAGCGCTTCGTACCTCTCTTCCCGAGACCGAGCTCGCCGGCCGCGCCACTTTCGCCCCTCACGCCCGCGTGGTGCGCGAGGAGCGGCAAGAAGAACACCGAGTTCAGGCCAGCGGCCTGCCGCTCAGCATCCGCGGCTTGCGCAAATCCTTCGGTGACAACGAGGTGCTGCGCGGCATCGACCTGCACATTCCCGCCGGCCAGTTCGTCGCGATCGTCGGCAAGAGCGGCTGCGGCAAGAGCACCCTGCTGCGCCTGATCGCCGGCCTCGACAAGATCGATGCGGGCAGCATCAGCTTCGGTCAGGAGATCCAGCCCGAGGACATCCGCGTGATGTTCCAGGAGCCGCGGCTGCTGCCCTGGGCCCGCGTGCTCGCCAATGTCGAGGTCGGCCTCGGCCGCGATCGTGCCTCGAGCGATGCGCATGCCCGCGCCGAGAAGGCGCTGATCGAGGTCGGCCTCGCCGACAAGCGCGATCAATGGCCCTCGGTGCTCTCAGGGGGCCAGAAGCAGCGCGTCGCGCTCGGCCGTGCGCTGGTCTCGCGCCCGCGCGTGCTCGCCTTCGACGAGCCGCTCGGCGCGCTGGATGCGCTGACCCGTATCTCAATGCAGCGCCTCTTGGAGCGGGTCTGGCGCGATCAGGGCTTTACCGCGATCCTGGTGACCCACGATGTCTCGGAAGCCGTGGCGCTGGCCGACCGCGTGCTCGTCATCGAGGAGGGCCGCATCGCCCATGACGTCACGGTTAACGCCGCCCGGCCGCGCCAGCGCGGCTCGGCCGAGCTTGCCGGGCTCGAAGGCTCCATCCTGAGCCACCTGTTGTCGGCGGACGATCGTACCTAAATAAAGGGAACCCCCGCTTGCGGGGAGTAGCGCCATGAATGTAGTGCCCCGCGAGCTCATGACCGAAATTCCCGTCTCGTCCGCCGATTTCCGCGGCGCCATGCGCCACCTCACCGGCGGCGTCAGCATCATCACGGCCGGGCGGGGCAAGGACATCTCCGGCATGACGGTGACCTCGGTCACCTCGCTGTCGGTCGAGCCGCCGACGCTGCTGGTCAGCATCAACCGCGACGCCTCGTCGTTTCCGCTGATCCGCCGCCACGGCGCCTTCGGCGTGAACATCCTCAATGCTGACCAACTCGACATTGCCGAACGCTTTGCCGGCAAGGGCGGGCTGAAGGGTGCGGATCGCTTTGCAGGCAGCCAGTGGGTGACGGCAGTCTCTGGTGTCCCGCTGCTGGTCGGCGCGCTCTCGGCCTTCGATTGCGAAGTCGAGGAGATCGTCGAGCGGCACTCGCACGGCATCGTCATCGGCCGTGTCCGGGACATCAGGAGCTCGACCCGCACCGCCGCGCTGGCCTATTGGCACGGCCAATATGTGGCGGTCGACCAGGACGAAGACGCGGCCCGGCTGGCCGATGTCAGCCTTCCCGCGCGCGGCCGGCGCGGCATTTGATCGCCGTCGGCGAGCCTCGCGCAAGGCTGGCCTTTTCCGCCTCGTCGCTCTAGAAGCGCTCCTGACTGTCCCGCCGGACGCATGGAGCGGAACGATGAAGCGCGTGGCTACCTTGATCTTCTACGCCATCGGCGCGCTCGCGATCGCCTATCTCGCGCTCTACGCCTACGCGATGTTCTCTGGCTCTCCGATCGTGCCGGGCGATCCCATCCACATCTTCCGCAAGCCGGATGCGCCGAGCTATTCGTGACGGTCTCGTAGGGTGGGCAACCCTTGCGCCGTGCCCACCATCTCTCCAAGGCAGCAACCGGAACGGTGGGCACGCTTCGCTTTGCCCACCCTACGCACCTCCGTTCACCCCCGCAGAATCGCCAGCGCCAGCGCCTGCGCGCGCGGCACGATGCTGTCGATCTCCAGATATTCCTCCGGCGTGTGCGCGAGCCCGCCGACCGGGCCGAGACCGCAAATGGTCGGCGTGCCGACCGCGGCGGTGAAGCCGGAATCGGCGCAGCCGCCGGAGAACTCGCCCTGCAGCGTGGTGAGGCCCACCCGCCTTGCGGCCGCCTGATAGCCTTCGAACAGCGCCTTCGAGTCCGCGCTCTGCACCACCGGCACGAACTCGCCCTTGATCGAGAGCGTCGCGCTGGTGCCGGGCACGTAAGGCGTCGCGACGATCTTTTCGATCGCACCCATGATCCGCGCGCGATCGGCCGGATCGACATAGCGCAGGTCGATCTGCCCTTCCGCGTAAGGCGCCGTCGTGTTGACGGACTGCCCACCCGAGACGAGGCCGACATTGAGCGTGATGCCCTTGTCGAGGTCGGTGAGCGCGTGGATCTGGACGATCTTGTGTGCGAGCTCGCCAATGGCGCTGACGCCGGCGGCGAAGTTGGCGCCGGAATGCGCGGCCTTGCCGGTGATGGCCATGTGCATGAAGATGCCACCCTTGCGCCCGGTGACGACGTTGCCCGTGGGCCGGCCCGGCTCGGAATTGAACACCGCGCGTGCCGCGCGTCCCTCGCGCTCGATCACCGGGCGCGAGGAGGGCGAGCCGATCTCCTCGTCGGAGGTGATCAGCACCTTGATCGGATGCGGTGCGCCGCCGAACTTGTGGAAGGCGGCGGCCACGAACACGTTCATGACGAGGCCGGACTTCATGTCGGCGACACCGGGTCCATAGGCGCGGCCATCCCGGATCGTGAACGGCCGCCGCCCGGCCTCGCCCTTGCCGAACACCGTGTCGCGGTGTCCCATCAACAGCACCGGCTTCTCGTTGCTGCCGGGCTTTGCCACCTCGGCATGGATCGCGTCGCCGAACGTGCCGTGGCTTTCGCGCCGGAACGGAATGCCGTGCTCGGCAAAATGCCGCTCGAACCGCGCACCGACGGCATCGACGCCTTCCTTGTCGTAGGAGCCGGAATCGATGTTCACGACGTCGCGGAGCAGGTCGATCATCGCCTGCTTCTGCGACGCCAGCCAATCCGTGATTTGAGCTTCAGACATGTGGTCCCTCGCGTGGTTTTCGGGCGGGGTTATAGGGCGTGCCGCGCGGATGGCATAGTCACGTGGCGCGGTTCGGTCATGCGAAGGATGCTCTTGAGGTTCGTCATTGCGAGCGCAGCGAAGCAATCCGGTCTGTCGCCGCCGAGGGATTCTGGATTGCTTCGCTGCGCTCGCAATGACGGGGTGGCGGCCTGTGCCAAACGAAAAATGCCCGGACTTGGCCCGGGCATTCGCGTCCGCTCGATGGTCGCGGGCGCCTACGCCCCCATCATCGGCATCCGCGGATATTCCCCGGGCGCGCCTGCGGGCGGGATCGGGATGCCGCCGTCGGCATATTCGTTGAGCTTGTTGCGCAGCGTGCGGATCGAGATGCCGAGGATGTTGGCGGCATGGGTGCGGTTGCCGAGGCAGTGCTTCAGCGTCTCCAGGATCAGGTCGCGTTCGACATCGGCGACGGTGCGCCCCACCAGCGCGCGCGTCACCTGCTCGGCGGCCATAGTGGCATGCGCCACGGCCGGGGCGGTCTTGGCGAGGTCGAGGCGGTCGCCGTCCGGCGTGATGATGGCGTCGGGCCCGATCTCGTCGCCCTGGGCCATCAGCACCGCGCGGTGCATGGTGTTTTCGAGCTCGCGGACGTTGCCCTGCCAGCGGTTGGCGGAGAGCACGCGCCGCGCCTCGGCCGAGAGCGGACGCAGCGGCACGCCGTTGGCCTCGGCATATTTCTTCACGAAGTGCTGGGCGAGCTCGAGGATGTCGGCGGGACGCTCGCGCAGCGGCGGGATCTTCAAATTCACGACGTTGAGGCGGAACAGCAAGTCCTCGCGGAACGTGCCCTCTCGCACGGCCTCGGCGAGATTGCGGTTCGAGGTCGCGATGATGCGGATGTCGACCGGAACCGGCTTGGTGCCGCCGACGCGATCGATCACACGCTCCTGGATGGCGCGCAGCAGTTTCGATTGCAGGCGGACGTCCATCTCCGAGATTTCGTCGAGCAGCAGCGTGCCGCCGGTCGCCTCCTCGAACTTGCCGATGCGGCGGGCGACCGCGCCGGTGAAGGCGCCCTTCTCGTGGCCGAACAGCTCGGATTCCAGCAGGTGCTCCGGGATGGCGGCGCAGTTGATCGAGATGAACGGACGCTTGGCCCGGGCCGAGCGGGAGTGAACGTAGCGCGCCAGCACTTCCTTGCCGGTGCCGGATTCGCCGGTGATCATCACCGAGGCGTCCGAGCCGGCGATCTGCTGGGCGAGCTTGATCACCTTTGCCATGGCGTCGTCACGGTAGACCAGCTCGCGGGAATCGTTGGCGACGGCAGCCAGCACCGCGGCGATCAGCTCCGGATCTGGCGGCAGCGGGATGTATTCCTTGGCCCCGGCATGGATCGCAGCGACCGCGGCGCGGGCGTCGTTGGTGATGCCGCAGGCGACGATCGGGGCGTGGATGTGCTCGGCTTCCAGCCGCAGCACGAGGTCGCGGATGTCGAGCGCGACGTCGACCAGCAGGAGGTCGGCGCCCTTGCCCCCGCGCAGCACGCGCATCGCCTGCTCGTGATCCTCGGCATGGGTCACGGTGGCGCCGTTCTCCATCGCGATCTTGGTGGCGGTGGTGAGCTGGCCCTTCAATGTGCCAACGATGAGAAGCCGCATGTCAGTCTCCTGTCCGTCTGCTCGCGCCGTCGCGCGTCATGTCCTTGCGTCTCAGCCGCGTTCGGCCTTGATGATTTCCGTCATGGTCACGCCGAGCTTGTCCTCGACCAGGACGACCTCGCCGCGGGCGACCAGCTTGTTGTTGACGTAGATGTCGATGGCCTCGCCGACGCGCCGGTCGAGCTCTAGCACGGTGCCCGGTCCGAGCTTCAGGAGCTCGCCGACGTCCATCTTGGAGCGGCCGAGCACGGCCGAGACCTGCACCGGCACGTCGAACACCGCCTCGAGGTCGGCGGCGGCACGCGCCGCATATTCGTCCTCGTTGTAGCCGACGTCGGTGCCGGCAGGCGGCATCGGGCCGTTGAGATCGGGCAGCGGGACCTGTCCGTCGGTGTCGCTCATGGTTTAGCTCCCCCTGCGGGACGCGATATAGCGTCCGACCATTTCGTCGATCTTGGCCGCGATGGCGCCGCGCTCCAGCACGACGCCGCCATCGGCCCATTCGATCCGGCAGTCGCCGGTGGCAATTTCCGGCTCGGCCAGGATCACCAGCCGGCCCTCGAAGCCGCTCTGCTTGGCGAGCCGCTCGATCTTCTCGCGCGCGCTGTCGTAGAGCGAATCGTTGATGCGGACGACGAGATGCGGCGCCGCGACCAGATGCGAGAAGCAGTCCTTGACCAGCGCGATGACCTCGCCGAGCGGCTCGGCGGCGACGAGGTCGGCGCACAGCTTGCGCGCCACCGCGATCGCGACCTCGACCGCCTCGGTCTCCATCCTGGTCTCGATGTTGCCGATGCCGGAGGCGACGCCCCGAATCGCGATGTTGATCTCTTCCATGGCGAGCGCAACGCGGCGGTCGCTCTCGGCCTTAGCCTCGCGCTGGCCGGCGGCAAAGCCGTCCTGGTAGGCGCGCGCCTCGGCTTCCGCGACCTTCTGGGCGATCTCGGCCGCGGTCGCGGCCTTCTCGCGCGTCGCCCGTTCGGGCGCCGCGAAGTCGGTATCGAACAGGAATTTTGCCGGAGCGGCCATCAGTACACCAGCTCGTCGTCGGCGCGGTTCTTGGTCAGCATGATCTCACCCTTGGCGGCGAGGTCCTTGGCGAGATTGACCAGCAGCGCCTGGGCTTCGTCGACGTCGCGCAGGCGCACGGGGCCCATGGCCGCCATGTCGTCCTGGAGCATCTTGGCCGCGCGCGAGGACATGTTTCCGAAGAAGAAATTGCGGACGTCCTCGTTGGCGCTCTTGAGCGCGACGCCGAGCTTGTCCTTGTCGACGTTGCGCATTAGGGTCTGCGCCGAGCCGGAATCGAGCTTCACGAGGTCGTCGAAGGTGAACATCAGCGCCTTGATGCGCTCGGCCGATTCGCGGTTGTCCTCTTCCAGAGAGGTGATGAAGCGGGTCTCGGTCTGGCGATCGAAATTGTTGAAGATTTCCGCCATGACCTCGTGGGCGTCGCGGCGGCGGGTCTGCGACAGGTTGGACATGAATTCGGTGCGCAGCGTCTTCTCGACACTCTCGATCACCTCCTTCTGCACCGCCTCCATCTTCAGCATGCGGTTGACGACGTCGAGCGCGAGCTCCTCGGGCAGGATGCCGAGCACGCGCGCGGCGTGCTCCGGCTTCAGCTTCGACAGCACCACGGCGATGGTCTGCGGGTATTCGTTCTTGAGATAGTTGGCGAGAACCTCTTCCTGCACGTTGGAGAGCTTCTCCCACATGTTGCGCCCGGCGGGACCGCGGATCTCGTCCATGATGCCGTTGACGCGTTCCGGCGGCAGGTATTGCTGGAGCAGCCGCTCGGTGGCGTCGAAATTGCCCATCAGCGCGCCCGAGGCCGACATGCGCGAGACGAATTCGAGCAGCATGTCCTCGACGGTGTCGACTTCGACGGTGCCGAGCGTCGACATCTCCAGCGAGAGCTGGCGGACCTCGTCGTCGTCGAGCAGGCTCCAGATCTTGCCGCCATATTGCTCGCCGAGCGCCAGCATCAGGATCGCGGCGCGCCTCGGCCCTGTCAGACCTTCTGTCTTGGGTCCGCCCTCACGGCTGCCGGCGCGCTGACCGAGCGTGGAGATCACGCTGGTGATGTCGTTGGAGTTGGCGTTTTGCAAGGAGGCGGCCATGTCAGATCACTTCTTGATGCACTTGGCTTTGGTTATTTCGTCGGCTCAGTCAGCCACTGGCGGATGATTGCGACGGTTTCGTTGGGATTGCGTTCGGCGAGCTCGCCGACGCGGTGAACGGACTGGGCGTGGACCTGGCCCTGAATGGTGGCGACGTCGATGGCGCTGGTGCCGCCGCTCGGCAGCAGCGGCTGGCCGGCCGGCGCGGCCTCTTCCGAGGCGGCTGGGCCCGTCAGCACGCCGGAGATGGCGGCGGCGACCTCGTCGGAGGCGAGAATGCGCTTGACCAGCGGGCGGATCACCAGGAACAGCACGACGAGGCCGAGCAGCATCATCACGCCGAGCTCGACGAAGTACATGACGTCGTCCTTGGTGAACTGCAGCATACCGAGGAAGCCGCTGGGCTCGCCGATCGGGGCCGAGGAGGGGGCGTCGGCGAAGCGCAGATTGACGACCTCGACCTGGTCGCCGCGCTTCTGGTCGAAGCCGATTGCCGAGCGCACCAGCGTGGCGATGCGGTCGAGCTGCTCCTTGGTGCGGTCCTGGTAGGCCAGCTCGCCCTTGTCGTTCTTGCTGTAGATGCCGTCGACCAGCACCGCGACCGAGATGCGGTTGACCCGGCCGGCCTCGGTCACCTCGGTCTTGGTGGTGCGGGAGATCTCGTAATTGTTGGTCTCCTCGGTCTTCTTGCTCTGGTCCTTGGGCGCGACGCCGTTGTTCTGCTGGTTGCCGGGCAGCTCGTTGTTGACGGTGACCTGGCCGTTGTTGTCGGCGGTCATGCTCTGCTCTTCGCGGGTCTGGCTGGAGCGCAGCACGCGGCCCTCGGGATCGAACTTGTCCGAGGTCTGGGTGACCTTGTTGAAGTCGAAATCGGCGGAGAGCTGCACGCGGGCGCGGCCCGAGCCGACCACGGAGGAGACGATGTCCTCGACCTGCTTGCGCATCCGCTTCTCGAAGGCGATGCGGCGCTCCTCGCCGACCGCCTGTTCCGGATCGGTCTGAGCTCCGTCGGCGAGCAGCTGACCGGCCTCGTCGACGATCGAGACCCGCTGCGGCTTCAGGCCGTTGACGGCGGAGGCGACGAGGTGGCGGATGGCGCGGATCTGCTGGGCTTCCAGCGCGCCGCGGACGCGCACCACGATCGAGGCCGACGGCTCCGGCGCTTCGCGGGCGAATAGCGGCCGCTCGGGCAGCACCAGATGGACGCGGGCGGCCTGGATGCGGTCGATGGCCCGGATGGTGCGGGCGAGCTCGCCCTCGAGCGCGCGCAGATGATTGATGTTCTGGACGAAGGAGGTGGTGCCGAGCGCGTCCGACTTGTCGAACACCTCGTAGCCGACGCCGCCGCCCTTGGGCAGGCCGCCCTCGGCGAGCTTCATCCGCAGCCGGGTGACCTTGTCCTTGGGCACCATGATGATGGAGCCCTCATTGCGGATCTCGAACTGGATGCCCTGGCGTTCCAGGTCCTTGATGATGCTGGAGGAGTCTTCGACGGACAGGTCCGTGAACAGCGTCGTCATCTGCGGCGAGGTGACACGCATGATGACGAAGGCAAAGAAGCCGATGAGCGCGGCGGTGACCGCGATCATCGCCCCGAACCGGGCGGCACCGATACTTTTTAAGAAGTCCGCAAGACCTTGCAAGCAACCGCCCCGACCAATCCGACCCGCAACCGAGCGGTCGACTGGGCAATTATTGCCTAGGTGATGGTTTCGATATGGTTAACGAAGGTTAAGAGGTCGGACAAAAGTGCATCATGAAAAAAATCGGCCTCGCAGAGCGAGGCCGATTTTCGTCAAAAACCGCAGAATTCCGGATCGCCTACTGGCGATATTGCTGGATGCGGGTGGTGCGAAGACCCGCCAGACCGTGCTGGTCGATGGAAAACTGCCAGGAGAGGAATTCGTCGACCGTCAGGGTATAACGGCTGCAGGCCTCCTCGAGGGAGAGAAGTCCGCCACGGACAGCGGCGACGACTTCGGCCTTGCGGCGGATGACCCAGCGTTTGGTGCCGGGTGCAGGCAGATCCGCGATCGTCAACGGACTGCCGTCCGGCCCGATGACGTATTTTACCCTCGGGCGATGGGGTTCTGTCATGGCGTACTCACAAACTCTCAACCACTGAACTCACGCCGTAACCGTAACCCCCGCGGCTTAAAAATCCGCTAAGCCTAAGGGTTCAATACAATTCTCGTTGAATCTTGCGGGAACGCGGCCGACTCGGCGGGCGAAAGACGCAGTCTCGGCCGGCTGAGCGGGGCAGAAGGTAAATACTTTACTAACGAACGGGGGCGGAGCGCGGTGCCGCGGAGGCCCAACCGTCGTCCCGGGGCCAGCGTAGCGCGAGCCCGGGACCCATAACCCCAGGGAGCAGTTTGACGACGACTCGGGGTTACGACCTAATGCGAAAACGACTTCCTGGGGTTATGGATCCCCGCCTTCGCGGGGATGACATCTCGTATGTGGTTCGCTTGCCCGCCCTCAATTGCTCGTCGCAATGATGCTCTTCACCTGGCTCAGCGTGTAGCTGGCGCCGTCGATGGTGAGCAGCGGCGGCGACTGGGTCAGATCGACCGACGACACCACGCCCTGCACCTGCGCGGCGATGCCGACATTGTTGTTCGCGACGTCCTTGCCCGTGGCCGAGATCGTGTACTTGCCGTCGGGCCATTGCGTGCCGTCATTACCCATGCCGTTCCAGGTAAAGGGAATATCGTTGCCGGCGGCGGCGGTGTACTTGCCGTTGAACACGGTCTGGCCGCTCGAATTGGCGATGGAGATCTCGACGGTGGAGTCGGTCGGGACGTTGAGATGCCAGACAGCCGTCGAGTTGGTCATCGTCGCGGTCGAGCCGTCGACCAGCGCGGTCTTGCCGACGAAGCCCAGCGCCTGGGTCGCCTGCGTGGTCTGCTGCAGAGTGACGAGCTGAGCCAGCGATTCGTTGGTCTTGAGCTGCTGCTCGACGCCGGCGAACTGCACCAGCTGCTGGGTGAACTGGTTGGTGTCGAGCGGATCGAGCGGGTTCTGGTTCTGCAGCTGCGTCGTCAGCAGGGTCAGGAAGGTTTGGAAATTGCCGGCGAGCGTCGACCCCGTGGTCGAGCTCATCGACGAATTCGACGAGGATTTCGGCAGGTCGGTCGTCCCGGAGACGACCGGGGGCGAAGTGGCGGCATTCGTGGTGGTCATTGCCAGATACTCCTCACACTCTGATGTCGACGCCGCTGCTCGATCCGAGCATGCGGCCATAGCCGCGCCCGATGGGCGCCGTGGAAACGCTGTCGTCCTCGCTGATGATCAGGCGGCGGGCATTGCCGCCATTGTCGTTGTTCTGGCCAGAGTGCTGGCCGGATGAATTCTGGTCGCGCAGGCTGAAGGACAGGCCGTTGCTGCCGGTCTTGAAGCCGGCATCGTCGAGCGCGCGCTGCAATTGCGGCGCGTCCTGACGCAGCATCTGCAGCGTCTCCGGCTTCTCGACGGTGAGATGCGAGGTGACGTTGCCGGCGCGGTCGACGTTGATGCGCACGTCGATGCGGCCGAGCTCGGCCGGATCGAGGCTGATGTCGAACCGCGACTTGCCGGAGCGAATGGCGGCTGCGATCTCGATCGGGATGCCGCTGATCGGCACCGCCGTAGTGTGGGTCGCCGCGGTCGCGGTGAGCGTCGCCGTCGATGCTGTCGCGGCCGAGGTCGTATTGGTCAGCGGCGCCTGCACGGCGGACGTGGCCTGTGCGCTGGTATCCGTCGGAGCGATCGTGGCTTGCGGGCCGGCATGCGCCGGCGCGGCCGACGTGCCCTGGGCCGGATCGGCGGCGCGGTCGGCGGGGCCCGCCTTGGCATCGGTCGCGACGTGATCGGCCTGCGGCTTCAAGCCTTGCGCATGGGCGGCGTTGGCGGCCGGTGCCTGCGCGGCGACGTTCGCCATGCCAGTATCCTGGCCGATATTGGAGATGTCGGTCTGGGCTTGCGCCGTGGCGGCTTCCTTGAACGCGGTCTTGGGCGTGCCCTGGCTGACCGCGGCGATCAGCCCGCCACCAGCTTTTGCTTCGGTCGAGGCGGTCTCGGTTGTGCCGGCGGCGGCCTCGCCGAGCGTCGTCGTGGTCTCGGCATCGACCTCCGCGCCTGCGGCCTTGGCGCTCGCCGTGGCGGTATCGGTCTTGGTGCCGGCGATCTGGGCCGCGATGGAGGCGCTGGCGGCAAGACCTGCCGCGGCGATCGCGAGCGGCGCGGCGGCGGCATCGCCAGCCTGGGTCGCAGCTGCATTCGGGTCGACCGGGACCACCGGCGCGGCAACGATGATGCCGGGGTCGGGCAGGGCGGTCTGCGTCGTCGCGGCCGGCGCGGCGGCAGCCGCCTCGACGGCGGCGGTGAGGACCTCGGTGCCATCAGTCGCGTCGCTCGCGGTCTCGTCGGATTTGTCGGCCGATTTGGCGTCGGCCGTCTCGGACTTGTCCTTGACCTTGCCGGCGTCCTTGGTCGGATCGCTGGGCGCCTCGCCCCTGTCATTCTCCGCAGGCGCAGACGCCTCGGTGTCGTCGCTCGCCTTGCTCTGCGAAGGCTGGTCCGTGGACGAGGTGTCGCGCGACGGCCGCTCGGCCGCCGGGGAGGACGAGGTCTGCTCGCTCCGGCGCGGCGCGCTGTCCTGCGCCGGCGCGTTGTTGCCGATGGCCTGCGTGTTGCTGTCGACCAGCGAGCCGAAAGCCTCGCTCGCCGGCGTGTCCTTCGGGGCTTGCGACCGGGCGGGCTTCTGCTGCGCGCTCTGGATTTGCACGCTTGCCACGACATCTGACATCCGACCGACCACAGGCAACCCCTTGCAAGCAACTTCGCATCAAGAGGGAGCAAGGAGCGGGCCAGCGCCCCGAACCGAAGATTTCAGTAATAAAATCAATGTTTTGGTGATGTGGGTGCATTGCCGGGCCGCCGGCTCCGACCCCGCCATTTCTGCCGCCCCGGCAAGAATTGCCCTAAGCGGGGGGCTCGCGTGATTGCTTCACCGGAATGCCGCCTATATTAAAGAGGCTACTCTCAGCCGCTTTCGACTTGGGCAGTCGTGCTCTTCGGGAACCAAGGTTCCGGGGGATCGCCGCCGTCCCCCGAGAAAGCAAATCGCGGATCGCGCGTCGCCGCCGTCACAACGCTCCAGGGCCCATGCTCAACAGTCTGGATCTCGAAGGCCGTCCCGAGGACACCAGGGTCGTCGTTGCCATGTCGGGCGGCGTCGATTCCTCGACGACGGCTGCGCTCTTGAAGGCTGAGGGCTACGACGTCGTCGGCATCACGCTGCAGCTCTACGACCATGGCGCGGCCACCCACCGCAAGGGCGCCTGCTGCGCCGGCCAGGATATCCACGACGCCCGCGACGTCGCGGCCAAGCTCGGCATTCCCCATTACGTGCTCGACTACGAGGACCGCTTTCGCGAGTCCGTCATCGACAATTTCGCCGATTCTTATGCCCTTGGTGAAACGCCGGTGCCCTGCATCGAGTGCAACCGCAGCGTCAAATTCCGCGACCTCTTGAAGACCGCCCGCGAGCTCGGCGCCCAGGCGCTCGCCACCGGCCATTACGTCGCCTCGCGGCGCCGGAACGACGGCTCGCGCGCGCTGGTCTGCGCCGCCGACGCCGATCGCGACCAGAGCTATTTCCTGTTCGCGACCACGCAGGAACAGCTCGACTTCCTGCGCTTTCCGCTCGGCGACATGACCAAGCCCGAGACGCGCGAGCTCGCGCGCCGCTTTGGCCTTGCGGTCGCCGACAAGCACGACAGCCAGGACATCTGCTTCGTGCCGACCGGCCGCTACACCGACATCATCACGCGCCTGCGCCCCAATGCGATGGACCCCGGCGACATCGTCGATCTCGAGGGCCGCGTGCTCGGCCGGCACAACGGCATCGCCAATTTCACCGTCGGCCAGCGCCGCGGCCTCGGCATCGCCTCCGGCTCGCCGCTGTTCGTGGTGCGGCTGGACGCGGCGACCCGCCGCGTCGTGGTCGGCCCGCGCGAGGCGCTGAAGATGCACCGCATCGCACTTCGCGACGTCAACTGGATCGGCGACGGCGACATCGACCGCGCCATCGGAAGCGGCCTTGAGATGTTCGTGCGCGTGCGCTCCACCCGCAGCCCGCAGCCGGCCTGGCTGCGCGGCGGAGGCGGCCGTTACGAGGTCGAGCTCGTCGCCGGCGAGGAGGGCGTCTCGCCGGGACAGGCCTGCGTGTTCTACGACGCAGCGAGCGGCCAGGCCCGCGTGCTCGGCGGCGGCTTCATCCAGAGCGCCGCGGCCAAGGTCGGCACGGGCACATCGCGCCCGCTCGCGGAAGCCGTGCGCGGCTGAGGGAATGACGACATCAAGCACAACTCATTGGGCTGGGTTCACCTCTCCTGTTGGGGAGAGGTGAAGTAAGGGCAGGGGGCATGGCAGCAGACATCTCGCGGGCCGGGGTCGAGAAGGCCTATGGCCGCTGGGCGCCGGTCTATGATCTCGTGTTCGGCAAGGTGTTCGACGCCGGCCGGCAGTCGACCATCGCGGAGGCCGACCGCATCGGCGGCCGTGTCCTCGACGTCGGCGTCGGCACCGGTCTTTCGCTCTCCGAATACGCGCGCACCACGAAGGTCTGCGGCGTCGACATCTCCGAGCCGATGCTGCGCAAGGCGCAGGCGCGCGTGCGCTCGCTCCGCCTCTCCAACGTCGAAGTGCTCTCGGTGATGGATGCGAAGAACCTCGCCTTCCCCGATGATTTCTTCGACGCCGTGGTGGCGCAATATGTCATCACCGCCGTGCCCGATCCCGAAGGCACGCTCGACGAGTTCATGCGCGTGCTCAAGTCAGGCGGCGAGCTGATCCTGGTCAACCACATCGGTGCGGAGAGCGGCCCTCGCAAGCTGTTCGAGCTCGCTTTCGCGCCCATCGCCCGCCGTCTCGGCTGGCGCCCCGAATTCCCGTGGGCCCGCCTCGAGGGCTGGGCCGCAAGGCACGGCGGCGTCGCGCTCACCGAGCGCCGCCCCATGCCGCCGATGGGCCATTTCTCGCTGATCCGCTACCGCAAATCGTGATTGCCACCTGCGGGAACAGGGGGCCTCGCGCGCGCGTTTCCTTCCCATGCGCACGACAAACCTCATTCTCGCGGGCCTCCTGATCGCCGCCTCTGCACCAGCGATCGCGCAGGCCCCACCCGC
>NZ_JADYVW010000029.1:0-44220 GCF_020194135.1 Bradyrhizobium sp. BRP23
GGAGCACGTCGTCGGCGCCCGGGACCAACTCGGCCGGGACAGCGCAATCGAGCGGCGGCTCCGGCCCACGGGGATCGACGACCGTCGGCCGACCCGGCAATCCTGCAGGCGGCACCAATATCGGACGCATCGATGGGACCGTCACGCCCGGACCCTCGCTGCAGGGCGACGACCAGATTCGCTCGGAGACCTCCCGCGATTCCGAAGCGGATCGAAAGATCAAAGGCATCTGCAGGGGATGCTGAGCCCATGATGCTGACCCCTTGATCAGCAGGGCTTTCGCATTTGAGATTTTCTCTGCGGCCATCCTTCGAGATGTCCGCTTGAGGCGGGCTCCTCAGGATGAGGTCGGAGTGCGCGGCAGCAGTTTCAACGGGCACTGACACCGATTAGCCTCATCCTGAGGAGGCGCGTCAGCGCCGTCTCGAAGGACGAGGCGTGCGCGCAGACCGCCGCCACAAGTCATATGCGATTGCGCTGCCCCAGATCAGGACGCCGGCTTGACCGGCGTCCAGTCCAGGTCCGCATCATCGCAAGGCTCGGGGTCGGCCGGGCAAGGCCTGATCTTCAACTCGTCCTCGAGCACCGCCTCGCCCTCGGCATGCTCGACCAACCCCGCCTCATCGGCTTTCTCCAGCGCTTCCTCCTTGGTCGGAAACGTGCGGCTCATCTTCTCTCCGTCCTTGAACAGGGCGTATGCCATGATCGCCTCTCTGGCTTCCGTCGCTACGCACTATGCGATTTCCCTGAGGTGACTCAGAATCGACAATCCGAGGCCACTCAAAGCAAGCAAGAACGATCTTCTCGGTTGCATGTGCATCTCCAACATGTGAGCGACAGACGCAGCGTGATATCGAACGTTCCTATCGGGAATGAAGCCGATGACCAATCGCGCACGCGTGCCGACGAACGTCTCGCTCGCCTTAACGCATGTTAGTGATCAATTGGCACGATTGATCGCAAGCTCGATCCCAGTGAGATGCTGATCGCCATAGGAACGTGTCCGTCTAGCATGGCTTAATTCCGCATCGGAAGTGCCGAGCCGCGCACGAGTTCACCACATGCAAGACAGACAAAGCAATTTCCCGACGTCCGCAGGCGTCCTTCTCGGACTTGGCCTCGGCGCATTCTTCGACGGCATCGTCTTTCATCAGCTGCTGCAATGGCATCATATGTTAAGCGGCTGGTATCCGCTCGATTCCATCGAGAACATCACCCTCAATACAACTTGGGACGGCATCTTTCACAGTACCGCCTATGTCCTCGTGCTCGCTGGGCTTTATCTGTTATGGCAGCGGGCACGCCGAGGCGCGCCGCGGTGGTCCCGCTCGCAGTGTCTCGGGACGATCCTGATCGGGTGGGGCATCTTCAATCTCGTCGAAGGCGTGATCGATCACCAGATCCTGAGATTGCATCAGGTGAACGAGACCGTGCCCGACGGCCAGCGCATTTTCTGGGATATCGGCTTCCTGCTGTGGGGAGCTGCGATGATCGTCATGGGCGTTGCCATGGCACGCGCGGGCGCGCAGGAGGGAGTGCATGCGAAAGGCAGCTTACAGGCTCGTTAGAAACACGCCGCCGGCTCTGGTCTACGTGATGTTTCTGCTGCTGCTCGTGCTCGCGACGGCGCCGGCGTTTCGGCCAGTGCTGTTCGGCCTCTCCGTCGACGATCTCTTGCAGTTGCGCTGTTTTTCGCCGGTCTGAGCGCGGAGGTGAACATGGTGGAGTTCAGGCTCCCAAGAAACTCCCGCATCGAGCAGGGGGTGGTCTGGCCAAAGCCGGCCGGCAAGAGCTTGCGGGAATTTCAGGTCTATCGCTGGAATCCGGACGATGGCCGCAATCCCAGGCTCGACACCTATTTCGTCGATCAGACGGATTGCGGGCCGATGGTGCTGGACGGGCTGATCTGGATCAAGAACAACATCGACTCGACCCTGACCTTCAGGCGATCCTGCCGAGAGGGCGTTTGCGGCTCCTGCTCGATGAACATCGCCGGCCAGAACACGCTGGCATGCACGAGATCGATGAACGAGGATGTTGCGGAAGGCGAGCCGCTCCGCGTGCTTCCCCTGCCGCATCAGCCGGTGGTGAAGGACCTGGTGCCGGATCTGACCAACTTCTACGCGCAGCTCGCACTCATCGAGCCGTGGCTGCAGACCACGTCCCCCACGCCGCAGAAGGAATGGCGGCAAAGCCACGAAGATCGGGCGAAACTCGACGGATTGTACGAGTGTATTCTCTGCGCGTGCTGCTCGACCTCATGCCCGAGCTATTGGTGGAATTCCGAGCGTTTTCTCGGGCCGGCAGCCCTGATCCAGGCGGCGCGCTGGATCAATGACAGCCGGGACGAAGCCACCGGCGAACGCCTCGACATGCTCGAGGATCCCTTCAGGATCTATCGCTGCCACACCATTCTGAATTGCGCGAAAGCATGCCCAAAGGGCCTCAATCCCGGAGAAGCCATTTCGGCTCTGCGGCTCAAGATGGTCGAGCGGAAGTTCTGATCGCGAGCGAGACGCCACTGCGCAAAACAGGAACCATGGCTGCGGCGCTCGCTTATCAGACGCGAGTTGGAGGCGCCTGATGGGAAAGAAGCAATTTGCCGCTCTGCCGTTTCGGCTGGACAAGTCCGAGCTGCGGGTGATGCTGATCACGACCAGGCGCAAGCGCAGGTGGAGCGTCCCAAAGGGATCGCCGATGCGCAACAAGGAGCCGCACCTGACGGCTGCGCTCGAAGCCTATGAGGAGGCGGGCCTGGTCGGTGTCGTGGCCACGCGCGCACTGGGCAGCTTCAAGCATCGCAAGCGAAAAGGTGATCGCAAGCGGACCATGAACGTTGCCGTCTTCCCCATGAAGGTGCACGGGCGGGAGCGCTGGTGGCCCGAGAAGGGCGAGCGGGAGGCGATCTGGGTCTCGCCGAAGACGGCGGCGCGCCTGGTGCACAAGGCGCAGCTCCGGCGCCTGATCGCCCGGTTCGCGGCGCAGACGGCGCGCGAGACATCCTCGCCGCTCGGCCGCTGAGGGGTGGTCCGGGATTAGGAACGCGTCGCGCGCCCAATCATTCAAGGTTGATGGACCAACAAACCACGGGGCTCATATCGGAGGAGCGGCCGCCTCACGACATCCTGGCAGCGGCGATCGAGCGACGCCGCGCTGTCCTGTTTGTGGGCGCCGGGGTCTCGATGGCCGTCGGCCTACCGTCCTGGCAGTCCCTGATCGATCATCTCCTTGACGATCTCGGCCTCGATCGCAACCTCATCGATGGAATGCATGGCGGCTATCAGATGCTCGCGGAATATTATCGGATCAAGCGCGGCGGGATCGGCCCGCTGCGCAGCTGGCTCGACCGCAATTGGCGTGTCGACCCCGAGAAGATCGCCGCTTCAGAGCTGCACCGGATGATCGTCGAGCTGGATTTTCCGGTCATCTACACCACCAATTACGATCGCAACCTCGAAACCGCGTTCGACGTGCTGAACAAGCCCTTTGCGAAGATCAGCAACGCGAAGGAGATCGCGAGCGCTCGCGCCGGCGTCACCCACATCATCAAATTCCACGGCGACTTCGATGACGATGCTTCGCTGGTTCTGACCGAGACCGATTTTCTCAACCGGCTCGCCTTCAATTCCCCGCTCGATATCCGCTTTCGCGCGGATGCGCTGGGAAGCACGCTGCTGTTCGTCGGATACAGCATGTCCGATCCGAACATCCGGCTGCTGCTGCACCGGATCTGGCAGATCTGGGACGAGTCCGGGCACAGCCAGGACCGGCCGCGATCCTTCGTATTCGTCGCGCAGCGCAATCCGGTGCAGGAGGCGGTGCTCGCCAACTGGGGCATCACCACCATCGCCCCGCCCGAGGGTATGGCTGCCGATGACGGTCTCAGGCGGCTGCTGCGCGACATTCGCGAGCGGCTTGACGGCAGGACAGCGCCTAGCTCCGGTCCCGACACCGAGAGACATCGCTAGGGCCGCCGCACGCTGCAGATCTCGTTCGGGGCTAGAGTGAGGCTTGCGGCATATTGCATATCCAGAAAGCCGGCGCGCCAGCGCTGCGCCATGGCCGTCTCCGACAGATCAAAGGACTTTTCCGGCCCGGCCTCCTCGCGGCCCGGCCGGTAGCTCAGGAGATAGACCTCGTCCTTGTAGTGGAGGTCCTGAAGCTCGGCGCGGAGCTGACGGGCCTCCAGAGCGTAGCCGAGGCGCTGGAAGGTCTGGTTGCCGAAGGTCAGGTCGCTCTTGCGCTCGGAGGCGGCCTCGAGCCCATCGGGGACTTTGCCGTCGCGCGGAAACAGATCGATCACATAGAGGCGGAGCGGGCCTGCAGTCTCCAGGATCGGATCGAACGGCGCGTTCAGCGAGAACCCGCCGTCGCCAAGCCAGCGGCCGGCGATCTGCACCGGAGCGAATTCGGGGAGAAAGCCGCAGCTGGCCAGGATATGGTCCATTTCGATCCGCTCCGATGCGGAGTCGAACAACACGGCATCGCCGCTCTCGACATCGGTGGCGCAGATCGTGATGCGCAGATCGCCGCCATTCAGACGTCCGAAATCAATCAAGCGCTGCAGGCGTTGGCGGGTCGGGCCGAGATCGTAGATGCCGCCGTAGTGAGACGCCGGAATGGGGAGGCGGGGGTGGAAGAAACCGGAATGACCCAGCACGCGCGTACTGATCGAGCTCAGCCACGCAAAAGTATGGCGGCCGGCGTTCGGCACGTCGGCTGGACTGCTTGGGGCATGCCAATAGCTGCGTAAATTGCGCAGCCGATCGTCGCACGGGCTCCCCGCGATCAGCGCGGCCGTGATGGCCCCGGCCGACGAACCGGTCACCCAGTCGATCGGCAGCCGAAGCGAACTGAGGGCTTCAAACACACCGCCATGATAGGCGCCGAGGCCGAGCCCGCCGGAGAACGTGATGGCGGTGAGAGGACGCTCGGCTGTGCCGCCAGGCTCAGCTGCACGGTCGGTCAAGACGGGCGCCAATTGCCGGTCGGGTGGTCGCGCCGATCACCGGTATCTCCCGCAATAGCGAAGATTGATCGCGAGAGCGGCGGCGAGCAATCGACATTCATCTCAAAGCTCCAATGTCGACAATTGAACGCGGCTCTTGATGCCGTGTTCCAAAGGCTCAAACGGCACGCATGGCCGCCCTTTGCGGCGAGCCGTTAACCTGTGTGAAGCCGGTCGCTGCAGATCGCGGCTAAGGTGACGGCTGCGACAGCTCCGACCGGAAGCGGGATGCCAGAACAATCTCCGAGCCTCAGAAATTTCACCATCAACTTCGGTCCTCAACATCCCGCCGCGCACGGGGTGTTGCGGCTGGTGCTCGAGCTGGACGGCGAAGTCGTCGAGCGCGTCGATCCGCATATCGGCCTTCTGCACCGCGGCACCGAAAAGCTGATCGAGGCCAAGACCTATCTCCAGGCCATTCCCTATTTCGACCGGCTCGACTACGTTGCTCCGCTGACCCAGGAACATGCCTTCTGCCTCGCCATCGAACGGCTGATCGGCATTGAGGTGCCGCGCCGCGGCCAGCTTATCAGGGTGCTCTATCACGAGATCAGCCGCATCCTCTCGCACCTTCTGAACGTCACCACCCAGGCCATGGACGTCGGCGCCTTGACCCCGCCGCTCTGGGGCTTCGAAGAGCGCGAGAAGCTCATGGTGTTCTACGAGCGCGCCTCCGGCAGCCGGATGCATGCCAATTATTTCCGGCCGGGCGGCGTGCACCAGGATCTGCCGCCCAAGCTGATCGACGACATCGAGGCCTGGTGTGATCCGTTTCTGAAAGTCGTGGATGATCTCGACCGCTTGCTAACGCTCAACCGGATCTTCAGGGCGCGCAACGTGGATATCGGCAGGGTGACGCTGGAGCAGGCCTGGGCGTGGGGATTTTCGGGCGTGATGGTGCGCGGCTCGGGCGCCGCCTGGGATTTGCGCAAGGCGCAGCCTTACGACTGCTATGCGGAGATGGATTTCGACATCCCCATCGGCAAGAACGGAGACTGCTACGACCGTTATCTCATTCGCATGGAGGAGATGAGGCAGTCCGTCCGCATCATGAAGCAGTGCATCGAGAAGCTGAAGTCGCCGGACGGCGGCGGCCCGGTGATCGTGCAGGACAACAAGGTCGCGCCGCCCCGGCGCGGTGAGATGAAGCGGTCGATGGAGGCGCTGATCCATCACTTCAAGCTCTACACCGAGGGCTTCCATGTTCCCCCCGGCGAAATCTACGTCGCCGTCGAGGCGCCCAAGGGCGAATTCGGCGTGTTTCTCGTCGCGGATGGGACCAACACCGCCTACAAGTGCAAGATCAGGTCGCCCGGCTTCGCCCATCTGCAAGCGATGGATTTCCTCTGCAAAGGGCATTTGCTGGCGGACGTCTCGGCGATCCTGGGCTCGCTGGACATCGTGTTCGGCGAAGTCGATCGCTGATCGTGAACGGCCGGCACGCACCTACTCGGGCAGAGGCGTGTCGGCGATGTCCAGCAGCGCGCCGAGGCCTTGGCGGAGGCGCCGCGTCGCGATGCTGTCGTTGGCAAGGCCGAGCACCACGAGCGAGCGCGCGGTCACCGCGTAAGCATGCCCGAACTCGAACTCGGCCATCGGCGCGTCGGGCCGATTGGTGTCGATCAGGCCGAGCCAGCTGCGTCCGTCGGTGACCTCCGGCAGGGTGAAATTCACGACGTCGTGGTGCGCGTTGTAGACCAGCAGCATGGTCGCATCCGAGCCGCGGCGCTTGATCCCGGTCTCCTGCGCGCGGCCGTCGAGCAGCATGCCGAAGCACTTCGCATTGCCGTCCTGCCATTGCTCCGTCGTCATCTCCTCGCCGGACGGCGACAGCCAGGTGACGTCCTTGACGTCGAGCTCCTCGTTGTGCGAGCCGACCAGGAAGCGGCTGCGGTAGAGGATCGGAAACGCCTTGCGGGTGGCGATCAGCTTGCGCACGAACTCGCGCAGGCTGCGGCCGTTCGCGGTGATGCCCATCCAATTGAGCCAGGTGGTCTCGTTGTCCTGGGCGTAAGCATTGTTATTGCCGTTCTGGGTGTGCCCGAACTCGTCGCCCGCGAGCAGCATCGGCGTACCGTGGGACAGCAGCATCGTTGCCAGCAGATTCCGCTTCTGGCGCTCGCGCAAGGCGGTGATCTCGGCGTCGTTGGTCGGCCCTTCGACGCCGCAATTCCAGGAATGGTTGTTGTCGTGACCGTCGCGATTGTCCTCGCCATTCGCCTCGTTGTGCTTGTCGTTGTAGGAGACGAGATCGTTGAGGTTGAAGCCGTCATGCGCGGTGACGAAATTGACGCTGGCCCAGGGCCGGCGTCCGCGCTTGTTGAAGAGGTCGCCGGAGCCCGAAACGCGCTTGGCGACGTCGGCCAGCGTGCCCGGATCGCCCTTCCAGAAGGCGCGCACCGTGTCCCTGAACTTGTCGTTCCACTCGGCCCAGCCCGGCGGAAACTGACCGACCTGATAGCCACCGGGCCCGATATCCCAGGGTTCCGCGATCAGCTTGACGCTGGAGAGCACGGGATCCTGGCGGCAGGCGTCGAGGAAGCCGCCGCCTTCATCGAAGCCATAGGGTTCGCGCGCCAGGATGGTGGCGAGATCGAAACGGAAGCCGTCGACCCGCATCTCGGTCGCCCAGTAGCGCAAGGAATCGGCGACGAGTTGCAGCACACGCTGATGCGAAAGATTGACGGTGTTTCCGGTGCCGGTGTCGTTGATGTAGTAGCGCTTCTCGTCCGGCAGCAGGCGGTAATAGCTGGCATTGTCGATGCCCTTGAACGACAGGGTCGGGCCGAGCTCGTTGCCTTCGGCGGTGTGATTGTAGACGACGTCGAGAATGACCTCGATGCCATGGGCGTGAAACTGGTTGACCATGGCCTTGAATTCGTTGGCCGATGTCGCTTTCAGGTAACGCGGCTCCGGCGCGAAGAAGGCAATGGAGTTGTAGCCCCAGTAGTTGCGCAGGCCTTTCTCGACCAGATAGCTGTCGTCGACGAAGGCATGGATCGGTAATAGCTCGGCGCTGGTGATGCCGAGCGAGCGCAAGTAAGCCGGGATTTCCGAATGTGCGAGCCCCGAGAACGTGCCGCGATCGGCTTCCGGCACCAGCGGATGCAGCTGGGTGAAGCCTTTGACGTGCATCTCGTAGACGATCGTGCGCTCCCACGGCACTTCCGGCTTGCGCGCCACGCCCCAGGTAAAGGCGGGATCGATGACGCGGCATTTCTGCATCAAGGGCGCGCTGTCGCGTTCATCATAGGACAGGTCCTTGTCGGCGTGATCCAGCCGGTAGCCGAACAGCTCCGGCCCCCAGCGGAGCTGGCCGACCAGCTGCCTGGCGTAGGGATCGAGCACGAGCTTGTTGGGATTGAAGCGGTGGCCGGCGTCGGGTTGGTAAGGACCATGGACGCGATAGCCGTAGACGGTCCCGGGACGGGCGGAGGGCAGATAGCCGTGCCAGACCTCGTCGGTATATTCGGGCAGCTCGATGCGCTCGAGCTCGGCTTCGCCGGTATCGTCGAACAGGCAGAGCTCGACCTTGGTGGCGTGGGCGGAGAACAGCGCGAAATTGACGCCGAGGCCATCCCAGGTGGCGCCGAGCGGGAAAGGTCTGCCTTCGGTGATCCGGGTGCGGCGCAGGCGTGAGGCCGTCCGCGTCAGGGCCTCGTCTGAATGTGCTGGCTGGTCCATCTCTGCCCCCGAGTTGCCCGTCAGGATGTCGGCGCAGTCGCGGCGGTGGGCTCCACGTCGGCCGGCTTGGACGGCGCGTTGGCTTTTTGCAGAGCCGCCTCCTTGCTGATGGCCGGAATGGAGTTGCCGATCCGCCCGACGATCGCGATCAGCTCAGCGTCCGAAAGTCCGAGCCGTTTCTTGACGAGGCGCACCTGGGCGCGGTCGGTCAGGTCGAGCTTGTTGCGGATCAGTTGCGGCTTCGGGCGGCGCATGGCCACGGCTCCTGTCTGGGATGGTAACCGTCGCGCTGCTGATTCCGTTCCCGTTGCGCTGCAAATGTCCGGCGTCGGCGCCGTGCAGGAACGAACGCACACCGCTCCGCTTTGTCGCCCTGACGTGCGCAATTGCATGCCGAAGTGGGCATGCGGCGAAAGGGGACGGGCTTGAATCAGAGGCTGGGAATGGCCGAGCAAAATCGGCGCCATGGTCCTCAGATCGTCGATCATGGGGTCTCGTTCAACCTGTGGGCGCCGACGGCGCGATCGGTCGAGCTGCTCGAAATCGGCCAGCCGCCACGCAAGATGCCGCGCGATGCGGACGGCTGGTATCAGCTATTGAGCCAAACTGCGCGCGCCGGCACGCGCTATCAGTTCAGGATCAACCAAGACCTCGTCGTGCCCGATCCCGCCTCGTGCTTCCAGCCGGACGACGTCGGCGCGCCGAGCGAGGTGGTCGACATGGCCGCGTTGAGGGACCCGGTGCTCTATCCGGGCCGTCCCTGGGCGGAAGCCGTGATCTACGAGCTGCATGTCGGCACGTTCAGCGAGGAGGGGACCTATGCCGGCGTCGAGAAGAAGCTGCCTTATCTTCGCGATCTCGGCATCACCGCCATCGAGCTGATGCCGCTCAACGACGTCCCCGGGCGGCACAATTGGGGCTATGACGGCGTGCTCCTGAACGCGCCGAATGCCCGCTATGGCCGGCCGGAGGATCTCAAGCGGCTGCTGCGCGCGGCGCATGCCCTTGACCTCATGGTCTATCTCGACGTCGTCTATAACCATTTCGGGCCGCAGCTGAACTATCTGCATCTCTATGCGGAGAACTTCTTCAACCCGCGCCACACCACCGGGTGGGGGCCCGCCGTCAACCTCGAAGGAGCCGACGGCGCGTTCGTGCGCGGGTTTCTGATCGAGAATGCCCTGATGTGGCTGCGCGATTATGGGTTCGACGGCCTGCGCTTCGATGCCGTTCATGCACTGAAGGACGACTCGAAACGTCATTTCCTGGTCGAGCTCGCCGAGACCCTGCGCTGCCAGCTGGCGGGCCGGCGCATCCATCTGATGCTGGAGAACGAAGCCAATCAGGCGCACCTGCTCGCGCGTTCGCAGGGACGAGCGACGTACTACGATGCGCAATGGGGCGACGACTTCCACAATGCGCTCCACGTCCTGCTCACGGGCGAGGACGAAGGTTATTACCGGGCGTTTGCGGACAAGCCGCTCGAGCATTTGGCGCGATCCCTCACCGAGGGCTTTGCCTATCAGGGCGAGGTGTTTCCCCTGCACCAGGCGCCGCGCGGCGAGCCGAGCGCTCATCTGCCGCCCGAAGCGACCATCTTCTTCGCCCAGAACCACGACCAGGTCGGCAACCGCGCTTTCGGGGAGCGGCTGTCGCGGTTGGTCGGTCCGGACAAGCTGGAGCTGGCCCTCGCACTGGTTCTGCTCAGCCCGCATATTCCAATGCTGTTCATGGGCGAGGAAGCGGCAGCCGAAACGCCCTTCCTGTTCTTCGCCGACTGGTCGGGCGAAGCCGCCGAACTGACACGGGAAGGCCGCCGCAAGGAGTTTTCACACTTCAAGGCGTTCGCGACGCCCGAAACGCGCGCCGGAATCCCGGACCCGTGCGACGAAAGAACCTTCCGCGCCTCCAAGCTGGACTGGACCAGCATCGAGCAATCGCCTTCCGGCACCAGGTTCCGAGCACTGACGACGCAGTTGTTGACGATCCGGCGCGAGAAGATCGTGCCGCTGATCAAACGCGGGTTCGTTTCGGCGCAGCGACAATTGCTCGGCGCGAATCCTCGGATGGGGGGCGTGGATGTGCGCTGGCAGACGGAGCAGGGCGACGTTCTGCAGATTGTCGCCAATCTCGCCGACCTCGAACTGCCGATGCCGTCGCTGGTCGACGGCGAGAGCCTGTGGCGATTGCGCCGTCATGTCGCCGGAGCACTTGCGCCCGGCGACATGATCGTGAGGCTTGGCCGCAAGCGCTGACGACAGACGAAGTTCAGCGCTCTCAGGCTAACTGCCGGCGCGGCTCGCGACGGCCGGTGTGGGCGAGGTCGCGAACTTGCCGAGCCCAAGGTAGACGAGGCCCGCCACGCCGATTCCGAACAACCAGCTCAGATCGGCACCGCCGAGCAGATAGATCGAGATCGGCCCCTGCAGCGCGCTGACGAGGCCGTCCTGCACCAGCCATCCGGCAACGAGGCCGGCGAAGAACGCGATCATGCCGGCCCAGTTGATGTCGCCATAGGCGCTGCTCTCCGGCGAGCGATAGAGCTCGGCCACCTCGATCTTGCCCTTGCGCTTGATGAAGAAGTCGGCGAGCACCACGCCGGCCCACGGGCTCATCCACAACAGCAGGCTGATCATCCAATGGTCAAACGCCTTCGCGAACGACGGCGCGAAGATGAAGTAGAGGGTAACCAGATAGCCGGCGACGCCGACGATGACGGTGAGCCAGAAGCGCGAGAGTTTCAGCCCCGCGCTCAGGGCCGCCAGCGCTGCCGAATAGACGTTGAGGATGTTGGTGGCGATCGGGCCGTGCAACACCATCAGGAGGACAAGGATGCTGACGGGACCGCCGAACACCGCGCTGACCATCTTGGCGGGGTCCGTGTCCAGCGTCGTCGAGGCAATGGTCGCGCCGAGAATGCCGAGCCAGACCGTCGGCACGAACATGCCGACATAGCTGTACCAGAACACGGCTTTCGACGGCGTGGAGCGCGGCACGAAGCGCGAATAGTCGGAGGCCCAGGTGACCCAGGAAATGCCCCAGCCGACGCCGATTGCGGTCATCAGCATCGTCAGCATCGCCAGATGCGCGCCTGGTGGCAGCGAGGTGGTCAGGTTCCAGTTGACGACGCCGGGCCGCGTCCAGGCCAGCACGCTCATCAGCACCATGATGGCGATGGTCGGCGGCACCGTGTACTTCTCGAAGGTGCGGATCGCGTAGAAGCCGTAGACGCCGATCATCACCTGCACCGCCATCACCAGCGTGATGACGATCATCTCGACCAGCCAGGTGTCGGGCACGCCGAACTGGCCGAGGATGCCCATCGAGACCTTGACCGGGAAATAGGTGTTCACGCCGATCCAGCCCAGCGTCATCAGGAACATCAGGATGCTCGGCAGGTAGGCGCCGCGGACGCCGAAGGCGGACCGGCTCAGCACCATCTGGTTGACGCCGGTCTTGTGTCCCATCACCGTGAAGGTCGCGAAGATCGCGCAGCCCACGATGTTGCCGAGCACGATGACCGCGATTGTCTCCATCAGGCCGAGCTTGAGGATGATGCCGAGCGCGCCGAGCGCCCAGTTCACCGGCGCGATGTTGGCGCCGGCCCAGATCCACATCTGCTGCGGCCCGCTGGAGTCCCGGTCCGCGTCGGGAATTGGCTCGATGCTGTGAATATCAGCGCGAAGTTCGGAATCCGTCATGACATCCCCCAATACGAAGCACGCTTCGCATCATCGCAGCATAAATCGTGCCATGGGCCGCGGAGCGGCCGGGCCGGGCGCGTTTCGATATCGGACGCAGCGGGGCTCGCCTCGGATGCGACTGCGTTTTCGAGCGCGGGGCATGCCGACGCGTCGGCCTGCCGCGGCACACCGGCCCCCGCCGGATAGTGGCGATCGATGCACGGCCGGGCAGCGGTACGATGATAAATTAAGCAGCCCAACTCAAAAGCGCAGCACTCGCCTCTAGTCGAATAGGGCAGCGGCGCTGTCGCGACTGGGATGGCCGGCCACGATGCGCTGCATCATCTCGATGAAGAGCGCCTGTTCCCGCTGGCTCAAATCACCGAGCGTTGCGCGATGCGCCCGCCGTGCCGCGCCCTCGATTTTAACCAGCAGCGCGGCGCCGGCCGGCGTCAGGCGGCACAATCGCGCGCGCCGATCGTCCTTGTTCACCGCGCGCTCGACAAGGTTGCGCGCCGCGAGGCGCTTCAACGCACCGGTCGTCGTAGTGCGATCGAGCGCGATATCGGCCGCCAAAGTGGTCTGATCGGCGGTTTCTCGCACCGCCAGCGCCGAGAGCAGGCTGTATTGCAGCGGCGTGACCTCGAATTCGCCGCAGGCTTCCTGAAACAGCGCGACGTGAATCTGGTGCAGCCGGCGGATCAGATAGCCGGGCCGTTCCGACAAGGGCCAGGGGCGGTGCCGCGTCCCGCCGCGACGTGTCTTCGCTTGCCGCAATGCACACACTCCCAAGCCGAAACCCTGCCGCGCTTAGCTCGATTCGAGTGCGCCTGCCACATCGGGATCATGGCACGATGCTTGCTTTTGTCAAAATGCGAAGCATGCTTCGTAATTCGAGGGACGAAGCCTTCGCCCCTCGCAAGAAGAGGAGAGCGCCATGTCCGTCACTGCCAGCTTCGATCTTCTGCTCCGGGGTGGCCGCGTGATCTGTCCGGCCTCCGGCATCGATGGCCTCAAGGATGTCGCCATCCGCAATGGCAAGATCGCGGCGGTCGCATCCGACATTCTGCCGACCAGCGCGAAGGAGGTCGTCGATGTCAGCGGCAAGCTCGTGCTGCCCGGGCTGATCGACACCCACGCGCACGTCTATCAATATGTCTCCGGCCGTTTCGGCATGAACCCCGACATGGTGGGCGTGCAGTCCGGCGTGACCACGCTGGTCGACCAGGGCGGTCCGTCCTGCATGACGCTGCCGGGTTTCCGCCATTTCATCGCGGAAGCCTCGGCCTCGCGCGTCTATGCCTTTATCTCCGCCTATCTCGTCGGCGGCCTCGAGGGCCATTTCTATCCGCAGCTCTACAGCCCCGACGGCGTCGACATCGATGCGACCGTCAAGGCGGCAACTGCCAATCTCGATCTCGTGCGCGGCATCAAGGCTCACGCGGAGATCGGCGGCTTCGCGCGCTGGGGCATTCGTGTCATCGAGATGGCGGCCGAGATCGGCAAGCGCGCCGACCTGCCGGTCTATGTGCATTTCGGCCAGCTCTGGGGCCTGCCCGAGAGCGGCGCCAATGGCGAGGACGCCGACACCATCCTCACCCGCGTGATCCCGCTCTTGCGCGAGGGCGACATCCTCGCTCATCCCTTCACGCGCCATCCCGGCGGCTTCGTCAATCGCGAGGGCGAGGTGCATCCGGTGATCCAGGCCGCGCTCGACCGCGGCCTCAAGGTCGATGTCGGCCACGGCAGCCATTTCTCCTATCGGCTCGCGAAGAAGGCGATCGCCGCCGGAATCATTCCGACCACGCTCGGCGCCGACATCCACGGCTACAACACCCATGTGCCCGCGCCGGCCGGAACGCCCGACCAGCACGAGGACGATGAGAACCATCCCTTTGCCGGTCAGGCCAAGTTCAGCCTGGTCCAGGCGATGAGCTCGATGATGGCGCTCGGCCTGTCGCTGGAGCAGGTGGTGCCGATGGTCACCGCCAATCCCGCAAGAATGCTTGGCCGCAGCCACGAGATCGGCGCGCTCAAGATCGGCATGGACGCCGACGTCTCCGTGCTCACGGAGAGAAACGGCCGCTTCGTCCTGAAGGACAACGAGAACAACGAGGTGATTGCCGAGCGCCTGCTGCAGCCAGCCTTCTGCCTGCGCGCCGGCACCCGCTTCGATGCGGTCGCGCCGATCCTGCCGCAGGCCGTCGCGGCATAAGGCCGGGCGGTGGAGGAGAACGCGAAGTTGCGCAACGAGCGAGAATTTCCGGACGGAAAGACGGGGCAGGGCGTAGGCGCACGGCTGCCGCGCAAGGAAGACGACCGCCTGATGCGCGGCCGCGGCCAATATGTCGGAGACGTCAGGCTCGCCGGCCTTCAGGACGTCGCCTTCGTGCGCAGCCCGCTGGCGCATGCGCGCATCCGCGGCATCCATGTGCCCGAACGCCATCGCGGCAGCGTGTTCACGGCGACCGATCTCGTCGGCATCAAGCCGATCCGTGCGGTGTCGGGCCTGCCGGGCTTCAAGATCTCGGAGCAGCCGGTGCTCGCCACCGGCAAGGTGCGCCAGGTCGGTGAGCTCGTCGCGATGTGCCTCGCGCCGACCCGCGCCGAGGCCGAGGACATCGCGGCCTCCGTGACGCTCGATCTGGAGGAGCTGCCGGCGATCCATGACATGCTGAAGGCGCGCGAGCCCGGCTCGGCGCTGGTGCACGAGCATTGGGGCGACAACGTCTTCCTGGAGACCAATTACGAGGTCGACATCTCCGCCGCGCTCGATGCGCCGATCAAGGTGACGCGCGAGATCTCGACGGCGCGGCAATGCATGTCGCCGCTGGAAGGCCGCGGCGTGGTCGCGACCTTCGACGAGAGGCTCGATCAGCTCACACTGCATTCGGCGGCGCAGATGCCGCACATCACGCGCAGCGGCCTCGCCGAATGCCTCGACATGGAGGAGGGCCAGATCCGCGTCATCTCGCCCGACGTCGGCGGTGGTTTCGGTCACAAGGGAATTTTGTTGCCCGAAGAGGTCTGCCTGTCCTGGCTGACGATGCGTTGCGGCCATCCCGTGCGCTGGCTCGAAGACCGGCGCGAGCATCTCGTCGCCAGCTCCAATTGCCGCGAACATCATTACAAAATCACGGTCTATGCTGACCGTGACGGCACGCTGCGCGGCATCGACTGTGAAGCGACGGTCGATTCCGGCGCCTACTCGTCCTATCCGTTCTCGGCCTGCCTGGAGGCCGCGCAGGTCGCCAGCATCCTGCCCGGTCCCTACAAGATGCCGGCCTATCGCTGCCGCACCTTCTCGGTCGCCACCAACAAATGCCCGATCCTGCCCTATCGCGGCGTCGCGCGCACCGGCGTCTGCTTTGCGCTGGAATTGATGCTCGACCTCGTGGCGGCGGAAGCCGGCCTAGAGCCCGGCGAGGTGCGGCTGCGCAATCTGGTGCGCCCTGAACAGATGCCGTTCGACAACATCACCAAGAAGCATTTCGACAGCGGCGATTATCCGGAAGCGATGCGCCGCGCACTCGCAGCCATCGACATCGACGCCATCCGCGCCAGGCAAAAGCAGGGCGAGGCCGACGGCCGCCGCATCGGCGTCGGCATCTCCATCTATTGCGAGCAGGCCGCGCACGGCACCTCGGTCTATTCCGGCTGGGGTATCCCGATGGTGCCGGGCCATGAGCAGGCCTCGGCGCGCCTGACGCCGGACGGTGGCCTTGAACTGCGTGTCGGCGTGCACTCGCACGGGCAGGGCATGGAGACGACGCTCGCCCAGGTCGCGCACGAAATCCTGGGCGTGGATGTCGCAAACATCCGCATCGTCCTCGGCGACACCGCGATGACGCCGTATTCGACCGGCACCTGGGGCTCGCGCTCGATGGTGATGGCGGGTGGTGCGGTCGCGACCGCCTGCCGCGAGCTCGGCGAACGTGCGCGCCGCATCGGCGCGAAACTTTTGCAGCACGATCCGGCCTCCGTGGTATTGCAGAACGGCGAGGTGCGCGGCGTCAACGGCAGCGTCAGCCTGAAGGCGATCGCCCACACCTGGTACCGCCGCCCGCAGGATTTGCCGCCAGACGTCGATCCGGGCGGGCTCGAGGTCACCCAAGGCTACAAGCCCGTGCGCGACAGCGGCACCTTCAGCTATGCCGCGCATGCAGCCGTGGTCGCGGTCGATCCTGATATCGGCGAGGTCGAGATCCTCGACTATGTGATCGTCGAGGACGGCGGCGTGCTGGTCAATCCGCTCGTCGTCGACGGCCAGATCTATGGCGGCCTCGCGCAAGGCATCGGCACCGCGCTCTACGAGGAAATGCCGTTCGATGCCTCCGGCCAGCCGCTGGCGACGACGCTCGCGGATTACCTGTTGCCCGGTCCGACCGAGGTCCCGGCCGCGCGCCTCGACCACATGGAGACGCCGTCGCCCTATACGCAATTCGGGGTGAAGGGCATCGGCGAGGGCGGCGCCATCGCACCGCCCGCCGCAATCGCCAATGCCGTCAACGACGCGCTGCGCCCGCTCGGCGTCGAGCTGATGCAGTCGCCGATCACGCCGCATCGCATCGTCGCGGCGGTGCTGGCCGCGCGTGCGGCTGAGAGGAGCGCGGCATGAAACCGGCGCCCTTTGCTTACGAGCGCCCGCGCGATCTCGATGCGGCTCTCTCGATGCTGGCCGCAAGCGGCGGATCGGCGAAGATCATCGCCGGCGGCCAATCGCTCGGCCCGATGCTCAATCTGCGGCTGGTGCAGCCGGAGCTGATTATTGACATTTCCGGCCTTGCCGAGCTCAAGCGCGCAGAGGTCTCCGGCGACGAGCTCGTGCTGGGCGCCCTCGTCACCCATGCCGATATCGAGGACGGCCGCACGGCCGACGTGACCCGCGGCGCCATGCGGGCTGTCGCTGCCAACATCGCCTATCGCGCGGTCCGCAATCGCGGCACGATCGGCGGCTCGCTCAGCCATGCCGATCCCGCCGCGGACTGGATCTCGGCGCTGGCGGCCCTGGGTGCGCGCGTGACATTGCGCAGTCTTGCCGGTGTGCGATCGATGGCGGTCGAAGCGTTTGTGGTCGGTGCGCTGGAATCTGCGCTGCATGCCGGCGAGATCGTCGAGGCGGTCCACGTGCCGGCGCGATCGGCGACTGCGCATTGGGGTTATGCCAAGAGCTGCCGCAAGACCGGCGAATTCGCCCATGCCATCGGTGCGATATTGGTCGATCCCGCTGCCGCCTCGGCGCGTATCGTGATCGGTGCCATCGATACGACGCCGATCGTCATCACCGATGCCGCCGAGCTGTTCGGCGGCCGGATTGCCGCCGACTACAAGCAGCGCTTCGATGTCCGTGCCGCCGATGCCCTGCTCGCAAGCGCCGGCATCGACGATGCCGCGCAGCGCCACATCCATGTCAGCGTGCTGAAGCGCGCCGTTCTGGAGGCCGCGGCATGACCACGATCGCGCTTCAGGTCAATCGCCGCGCGGTGGAGCTGCACGCCGAGCCGCGCACCAGCCTTGCCGATTTCGTCCGCGACAGGCTCGATCTCACCGGCACGCATCTCGGCTGCGAGCATGGGGTCTGCGGCGCCTGCACTGTGCTGCTCGACGGCGTGCCGGCGCGCTCCTGCATCACCTATGCGGCGGCCTGCGAGGGCGCCGATGTCACCACGATCGAAGGCCTCGACGACGACGAGATCACGACCGAGCTGCGCGCTGCCTTCGCCCGCGAGCATGCCCTGCAATGCGGCTATTGCACGCCCGGCATGCTGGTCTCGGCGCGCGACCTGGTGCTGCGTCTGCCCGACGCCGGCGAGCGCCAGATTCGCATCGGCCTCAGCGGCAATCTCTGCCGCTGCACCGGCTATGTCGGCATTGTGCGCGCGGTGCAGTCCGTGATCGAGGCAAGGCGCGCGCGCAACGTCGCGCCGGTGGCGGATGGAGGCCGGACCGTCCTTGGTCCTGCCGGCTCGGGGCGAGCGGCAACCGCCCGGAACGAGCTGCGGCCTGCGCGGCACGCGCCAGCTCCGGCACCGGAAAGTGCCACCCCAAGCAGCATCCCCGACTTCACGCCGGCAACAATGCTCGATCAGCGCTTCACGCTGCCGTATCCGCCGGCAAAGGTGTTCGCGATGTTCGAGGATATTGCAGGCATCGCCGCCTGCCTCCCTGGCGTATCGCTGTCGTCGACACCAAAGCCGGAGCGCGTCGAAGGATCGATCCGCGTCAGGCTCGGTCCGATCGGAGCAAGCTTCGAGGGTGCCGCGCGCGTCGAGCGGGATCCCGCGACACTCTCGGGGCGCATCGTCGGCATCGGCACCGACCAGCGCAGCCATTCGGCGACGCAGGGCGAGATCCATTACCGCCTGCTGCCGCTCGAAGGCGGCGCGGCGACCGCGGTCGAACTGTCGATCGGCTACACGCTCACGGGAATGCTGGCTCAGGTCGGTCGTCCCGGCCTCGTGCGAGACCTTGCAAAACGTCTCGTTGCGGAGTTCGCCGCCAATCTCGACCGCCACATGTCCGGCGCCTCGTCGGGGCAGGCAGGTCCGGCGGAGCTCAGCTTCTGGTCGATTGCATCGGACGTCTTGCGAGCCCGGCTCGCGCAAATATTTCGCCGCACCTTCGGAAGAGGTGGCGCGGAATGATCGGCGAACCGGCGCCGCGGAGTGACGAAGCCTGGACTGCCCTGACATCAACAGCGTGGGATTTGGAGAGACAAACATGACACGAACACTCGGACTGGTTCCGGCAATCGCGTTGGCGACGGCCTTGTTCGGCGGCGCCGCGGGGGCGCAGACCATCAAGATCGGCGTCAACGAGCCGCTCACCGGCGCGTTCGCGGCCTCAGGCACTTACGTCGTCAACGGTGCGAAGATCGCCGCCGACGAGATCAACGCCAAGGGCGGCATCCTCGGCAAGAAGATCGAGCTCGTCATCGAGGACAACAAGAGCAACCCGACGGAGGCCGCCGCCGTCGCCGAGAAGCTCATCACCAGCGACAAGGTGCCGGTCCTGATGGGCGCCTGGGGCTCGAGCCTGACGCTCGCGGTGATGCCGAAGCTGATGGAATACGAGACGCCGATGGTGGTGGAGACCTCGTCCTCCGGCAAGATCACGACGACGGGCAATCCCTTCATCTTCCGCATCTCGCCGCCCTCCGCGATCGAGGCGGCCGCGTTCAAGAACATCGTCGACAAGCTCGCGCTCAAGAAGGTCGACTTTCTCGTCATCAACAACGACTGGGGCCGCGGCACCGCCGAGGATTTCAGCAAGATGATGAAGGAGAAGGGCATCGGCATCGGCCTGGTCGAGACCATGGACCAGGGCGCGCAGGACATGAGCGCGCAGCTCTCCAAGATCAAGAGCTCGGACTCTGAGACCGTCATCGTCACCACCGCCGTCGACCAGCTCACGCTGATCTTCAAGCAGGCCGCTGCGCTCGGCCTGAAGAAGCGCATCATCACCACCGGCGGCTCGCAGAACCCGGACCAGATCATCGCCCAGGCGGGAGCGGCCGCCAACGGCACCATGCATCTGACCACCTTCCTGCCCTGGTTCCCGGACAAGACGCCGAACCCGGAAGCCACCAACTATTTCATCGCGGAATGGAAGAAGCGCGGCTTCGACTTCGCCGGCTGCACCGAGAGTTTTCGCGGCTATGACGGCATCCGCACCGTCGCCGCCGCGATCGAGAAGGCCGGCAAGGCCGAGCCTGCCGCGATCAAGGCGGCGCTCTGGAACATCAACATCAAGGGGCTGAACGGCGACATCGTGTTCCGCAAGTCGGGCCCTGAGGGCAAGGAAAGCGGTCAGAGCCAGCCGAATGTCTATCTCATCGAGATAGCCGACGGCAAGATCGAGATGAAGACGCTCTGACGCGCTTGTTCGCAGGCGAGGGCGGCACATCGCGGCCCTCGCCGGCATCCAGAATATCCAGGAACGGCCTTGAGCGAATTCCTCCAGCATTTGATCAACATGCTCGTGCTCGGCGGCACCTATGCGCTGCTGGGTATCGGGCTGACCTTGATCTTCGGCATCATGAACGTCGTGAACTTCACGCATGGCGTGCTCTACACGTTCGGCGCCTACATCATGTTCATCGTGGTGCAGCAGTTCGGGCTGAACTTCTTTCTCGCGCTACCCGTGGCCGTGCTGGCCGGATGGCTGCTGGGTGCGGCCATCGAATTGACCTTGCTGCGTCCGCTGCGCGGCTCCGACATCGACACCACCATGCTGGTGATGATCGGCGCCTGGATCGCGATGCAGTCGGGCACGCTGTGGATCTGGGGCGGCGTCGCGAAATCCGTGGCGACGCCATTCCCGGAGGCGCCGCTGGTGCTGGGGCCGGTCTCCGTCTCCTGGCTGCGCCTGTTCGTGCTCGCCGCTGCGGCCATGTTGATCCTTGTGACGTATCTGCTCATCAACAAGACCAGCCTCGGCCGCGCGATGCGGGCGACGTTCCAGGACCATGACACGGCGTCGCTGATGGGCGTGAACGTCGACATGATCTACACCTCGACCTTCGCGATCGGCTCTAGCCTCGCCGCCGCCGCCGGCGCGCTGCTCGGGCCGGTCTACGTGATCTTTCCGCAGATGGGCGATCTCGCCGCGGTCAAGGCTTTCGCCATCGTCATCCTCGGCGGCCTCGGCAACATCACGGGCGCGGTGATCGGCGGCTTCATCCTTGCGCTGGCCGAGGAGCTCGGCGCCGGCTACGTCTCGTCAGGCTACCGCGATGCCATGGGCTTTCTCATCATCATCGCGGTGCTGATCTTCCGGCCGACCGGCCTGTTCGCCCGCGCGGAGCGCGTCGGATGAAGGCGATCGTCACCATTCTCGCCGTCGCGGCGCTTGCCTCGGTGCCGCTCTGGCTGCGCGATCCCTATCTGCTCAACGCGCTGATCACGACCGGCATCTTCGTCATCGGCGCGATGAGTCTCAATCTGCTGCTCGGCTTCACCGGCCAGCTCAGCCTCGGTCATATCGCCTTCTTCGGCATCGGCGCCTATGTCAGCGCGCTGACGTCGCTTGGTTTCGACATCGGCCTGCCCGGCGGCTTTCGGCTGGTTCACACGCCCTGGCCGCCGATCATAGGCTTCGTGCTGGCGATCCTGATTGCAGGATTGTGCGGCTATTTCGTCGGTCTGTTGTCGTTCCGCGTCCGCGGCGCCTATTTCGTCATTGTGACGATCTCCTTTGCCGAGGTGGTCCGGCTGGTCGCGCTGAACTGGGTCGAGCTGACGCAGGGTCCATTGGCGCTGACCAATATTCCGTCCGTCGCGTTGCCCTTGCCCGGCTTTGGCGAACTGACGCTGCGCACGAAATTCCACAACTATTATCTCGTCCTGGTCGTTGCGCTCATCGCCTATCTCCTGATCGCACGCCTCGTTCATTCCCATTTCGGCCGCTCCATGCGTGGCCTGATGGAGAACGAAACGCTCGCCGTCTCGGTCGGCATCGACGTGACCAGGACGCTGACGATTGCTGCGGTGATCTCCGCCGCGATCGCCGGCGCGGCCGGAAGTCTCTATGCACACTACATCCGGATCATCGACCCTGAAGTCTTCGCCTTCATCAACACCGTCACCATGGTGATCATGGTCATCAGCGGCGGCAAGGGCTCGCTGGCGGGTCCCGTCGTCGGCGGCCTGATCTTCGGTCTTTTGCCGGTCGCGCTGCGGCCTGTGATGGCGCCGGAAGCGCAGTGGATCGCCTATGGCGGTGTGCTGATCGCCATCCTGTTCGTGTTGCCGCGCGGCATCGTGCCGTCGCTGGCGCAGCGGTTGACCCGGCGACGGAGCGGGACGACGGCGCTGGCGCCGGTCGCGCTCAGTGAAACCGGCGCCAAGGAGCCGGCGTGATGACGGCGCGCAGCATCGCCATGACCATCGATCAGGTCGCCGTCCGCTTCGGCGGCCTCGTCGCGATCTCCGACATGAGCTTTGAGGTCGGCGAGGGCGAGATCGTCAGCCTGATCGGGCCGAACGGCGCCGGCAAGACCACCGCCTTCAACGTCATGACCGGTTTCCTGACGCCGAGCGCGGGCCGGGTGACCTATCGCAACACTGCACTTGCCGGATTGAAGCCACATGAGATCGCCGATCTCGGCCTGATCCGCACCTTCCAGCGCACCAGCGTATTCCCGAACGACACCGTCTATGACAACCTCCTGATCGGCCTGCACCGGCAGGGCCGGGTCCGGCTGCTCGACGCCATCCTCGGCCTGCCAGGCGCCCGCGCCTCGGAGCGCAAGCTGCGGCAGCGCGCGAGCGAGCTGCTCGAATGGGTCGGGCTCGAACGCCGCGCCCACGATGCGGCGGGCTCGCTCTCCTACGGCGAGCAGCGCTTGGTCGGTGTCGCGCTGGCGCTGGCGGCGGAGCCGTCGATGCTGCTGCTCGACGAGCCCGTCTCCGGTATGAACGCCTCGGAGACGCACCGTTTCGTCGAGCTGATCCGCAGCATCCGCGACCGCGGCATCACGATTTTGCTGGTCGAGCACGACATGCCGATGGTGATGACCGTCTCGGACCGTATCGTGGTGCTCAACTATGGCCGCATCATCGCCGAAGGGACGCCCGATGTGATCCGCAACGATCCTGTTGTCATCGAAGCCTATCTTGGACATGGAGCAGGACGTGCTTGAGATACGCGACATGGTCTGCGGCTACGGTGGCGTCACCGCGCTGCGCGGCATCTCGCTCGACGTGAAGGCCGGCCAGCTGGTCGCCCTGATCGGAGCCAACGGCGCCGGCAAGAGCACGACGCTGCGCGCGATCTCCGGCCTGGTGGCGCCGCGCTCGGGCCAGATGAAGTTTGAGGGCATCGACATCACCGGCGCGAAGCCGCCGCGCGTGCTGGCGGGCGGCATTGCGCATTGCCCGGAAGGGCGGCGCGTGTTTCCGCATATGAGCGTCGAGGAAAATCTCGATATGGGCGCTTACCTCCGGCGTCGTTCGGGCGAGATCGCGGCCGACCGCGACCGTATCTACTCGGAATTCCCGCGGCTCGCCGAGCGGCGCCGGCAGGCGGCGGGCACGCTGTCGGGCGGCGAGCAGCAGATGCTTGCGATCGGCCGCGCGCTGATGTCGCGGCCGCGCCTGATCATGTTCGACGAGCCGTCGCTCGGGCTCGCCCCCAATATCGTCGAGCGCACCTTTGCGATCATCCGCGGCATTCGCGATGCCGGCACCACGGTGCTGCTGGTCGAGCAGAACGCCTTCGCTGCGCTCGAGATGTGCGACCACGCCTATCTGCTCGAGAACGGCCGCATCGTGCTATCGGGCGCCGGCAGCGAGCTGATCGCGAACGAGCATGTGCGCAAGGCCTATCTCGGTGGGTGACGACGCCGGGTGGATTGCCGTCTGCGATCTCGACCGGTTGAAGGCGGAGACGATCGTCCGCGTCGCCGGGCGCGACCTGCTCGTGATCTGGAACGAGGGCGACGTCGTCGCCTGCGAACGTGCATGCCCGCACGAGCAGGCGGATCTGGCCTTGGGGCGGGTGAGCACGGGGCGGCTGTATTGCCCGCGTCACGCGGCGTCGTTCGATTTGCGCGATGGGGCAATTAGTGCGGGATGGCCGAGCCGGCCGCTGCGGCTTTATCCGGTGCGGATCACGGGCGAGCGAATCTCGATTGAGATGCAGGAGCGGCAGCCGGGGCGATGATCACATCATGCCCCTGTTTTGCCCGACGAGTCAAAGCGGCAATGGCGGTCTCGATCGACCCTCAAACAATTCGCCTTTGCAAACAACGACATCGCTACTGTGCATGGGGTTGTTTTTCGCACTTTTAGTCCAGCAGCCGCCGCGCGGCCTCCACCAGGACTCCGTCCGGGCGGCGCAGAGCCTCGAGAATGGTGAAATGGTCGGCGCCTTCGACCGAGATGAGCTTGCCCGGCGCTCCCGCAGCCACGCGCCTGTCGTAGAGATTGATGGAATCGCAGACGAGCGCCGGCAGCTCGCTGCTGCCATAGGCGATGTCGAGGCGCTTCTGGGTGACGGGCAGGCGCAGTGGCGACAGCGTGGCGATCTCCGCGTCCGTCAGCTTCAGCGCCTCGTTCAGCCCCGTATCGCGGATCGGCGCGAGATCGTAGACGCCCGAGAGCGCGAGCCCCGCATGGACACGCGGATGATCCAGCGCCATGGCGACGAGATGGGCGCCAGCGGACCAGCCCGACAGCACGAGGGGCCCGGCAATTCCATAGGACGCGCCGTGCGCCGCGAGCCAGTCGAGCGCGCGCGGGATCTCGGCGACGATGTCGGTGAGGGACACCTCGGGCGCCAGCGAATAGCCGGGAATCGCAACCGACCAGCCATGCGCGGCGACGCCTTCGACCAGCATGGCGAACAGCTCGCGCGAGTTGCGCTGCCAGTAGCCGCCGTGCAGGAACACCAGGCAGGGCGCATCAGGCTTTGCGGCCGGGTAGAGGTCGATCTTGTTATTCGCCCGCTCGCCGTAGGGCAGGTCGAGATGGGACCTGAGCGTGCCCCGCAGCCGGCTTGAGGCTTCGTTGCGCTCGGCGATCAGGGCGGGGCTGTTCTTGACCGCCGCGTTGTTGTCATAGGCGGCACTGCGTTCCGCCCGAGACAGCTCGGACCACCGGTCGCGGGGGTCGAGCGGTCGAATTGTCGAATGAGCGTTCTCAACCATGGGAGTCTCCGTTTGCGTCAGGCACTGCGCAAGATCGCTTCGATCTCTTGCGCTGCTGCGAGGAGCGAGCGGTCTTGCCCGCGCGCCGCGATGATCTGAAGGCCGAAGGGAAGCCCGCGCCGATCCGTTCCGCACGGAATCGAGATCGCCGGCAGGCGGGCGTGATTGACGAAGGGCGTGAACACCGCGTGGGCCCGCGGGCTTGCGGGTTTTCCGCCGATCATATCAGGGCCGAGCTGCGTCAGCGGCCAGGCGACGCAGGGGACGGTCGGCGTCAGCAGCAGGTCGACGTCCGTGAAGAAGGCTGCGAAGGCATTGGCGATCGCGGTGCTGGCGAGCAGCGCCGCTGCAACGTCCGCACCCGACCAGGACAGACCTCGCTCGATCTGCTTGGCGATGTCAGGATCGAAGACAGTCGGATCGTTGCGAAAGCGTTCGCCGTGGAGTGCCGCGAGCCCCGCATGCTGCAGCGGCATGATCGCATCCTCCGTGGCGCCTGCCGGCCAGGCGGGATCGCGTTGTGTAATGTGCAAACCTGCGGCGCAAAGCCGGCCAACGGCGGCGCCGAGGCCATTCGCGACGACGTCGTCGATCGCGACGTCGAGCCCAAGGCGCGGCGAGAACGCGATGCGCTGACCGCCGACGTCTTTGGCCTCCTGCGCAACGACGACAGACTCCGGATCGCGCGGATCCGCGCCGACCATGGCTTCAAACGCCAGCGCCATGTCCGTCGCATCGGATGCGATCGGCGCGATGACGGAGAGGCCGAAGAAGGGCTCGGCGAAGCCCGGCCCATAGGGGATCGCGCCATAGGACGGCTTGAAGCCCGCGACCCCGACATGAGCCGGCGGCCTGCGGCTGGAGCCGCCCGCATCGGTGCCGATCGCGAGCGGCACCAGGCCGGCCGCAACCGCTGCGGCCGGGCCGCCCGATGAACCGCCTGGCGTCAGCGCGGGATCGAGCGGATGCCGCGTCGGCCCGTACAGCTGTGAGGTGGTGACGCCCTTGCAGGCGAACTCGGAGGTCGCGCCGATGCCGACGACGACGGCACCGGCCTTGCGCAGCCGCTCGACCGCGATGGCATCGCGCGGCGCGATGAAATGGTGGAACAAGCGCGAGCCCTGCGTCACGCGCCAGCCGCCGACCCAGATGTTGTCCTTGACGATGACAGGCACGCCGGCGAGCGGCATGGTCTCGCCGGCGCGCACGCGGTCATCGACCGCCGCAGCATCGGCCAGCGTGCGCACGGGATCGATCGTGACGACCGCGTTCAAGGCCCTGGCGGCCTCGATGCGGCCGAGCGCGGCTTTCGCGGTCTCGACGGCATTGGTCCGCCCGGCGCTGACGTCGGCAACGGTCTCGCGCGCGCTATTTGTCCGCGTTGTCATGGCCTCCCCAGATCAACGCCAATGTACCGCCAAGGGCAAGGCACGCCAGGGCGAAGAAGGCCATGCCGAGGCTGGCCACGCGATCCAGGATCGACACCAGCGCGGGCGCGGCAAGGAGACCGGCATAGGACGCGGTCAGCACCGCGCCGGTGGTCTCGCCGATCCGGTCCTGCGGGGCGAGGCGGGCGATCTCGGCGACGAAGACGCCGTTCCAGCCCGACGCCGTCAGGCCGAACAATGCGGCAATGATGAATTGTCCGCTGCGGCCGAGCGAAGCGCCATTCAGGCCGAGCAGCGCGGCGCAGAAGGCCATGCCGAGGCCGATGACGACGAGGACGGCGCGCGAGGCATCGAGCCGCATGGCGACATAGCCCCAGCCGAGACGGCCGATCAGGCCGCCGGCTTGCGCGCAGGCGAGCGCCATGCCGGATTCGATATGGCTGAGGCCGAGCTCGCGTGTGCCGAGCGTGACGAAGACCGTGTTGAGCGACACCTGCATCGCGCTGAACGGCATCGAGGCCAGCGCCAGCATCGCGATCCGCCGGTCCGCGATCACCAGCGCCACCCGCGCGCGGAGATCGAGCTTCGGCGGCGGGGCGACCTTGCCGGCATAGGCCGGCCGCAACCGTTCGAACAGCGCGATCGCCAGTAGCGCCAAGGCAGCAACGGCCGCATAGCACCAGACCGGTCCGAACACGATGGCGATCGCGGGCAGGGCCAGCGAGCCGCAAACGGCGCCGATCTGGTTGCCGGTCTGGCGCACCGAGAACACGAAGGCGCGCCGCTCGGCAGTGACGAGCCGCGCCAGCAGCGCCGCGCTCGCCGGCGTCTCCGGTCCCATGGCGAGGCCGATGCAGAGGCCCGCGGCCAGCAGGGCGGCGCTCGTTCCGAACGAAGCCAGCGCCATGCCGACGACGACGGCCGCCGCGCACAGGCTCGCGATCCGCAGCGAGCCCAGGCGCGCGATGAAGCTGCCGCCCCAGAACGAGGCGGGGATGCCGACCGCGAACACGGCGGCGGAGAACATCGAGAGCTGCCAGACCTCGATATGGGCTCGCGGGGCGACCACGCCGGGCGCGAACAAGGCCAGCGCGACCAGGGCCTGCAGCGCGGTCATCGCGCCCAGGGCCGGCAGCAGCGCGGGCGCTGGCCGAGCGGCCGTGTTTCCGTCTACCATGGCAACGTGCTCATGGGAGGAACATTGTGGCAGGCGGTATTTCCATTCACGCGGTCGATGTGGCGAGCGGGCGCCCGGCGCAGGGGCTGCGCGTCGAGATCTGGCGGATCGATCCGGATTCCCAGCGCATCGCCGGCGGGCGGCTCGGCGCCAACGGCGTGCTCGATCATGCCGTTGCGCAAGGTGCCGGTGTGACGGAGGGCGCGTACGAGGTGCTGTTTCATCTCGGCGAATTCTTTGGCGAGCGCGACGGCTTCCTCACCGTGACGCCGTTCCGCTTTCGCATCAAGAACGTTGACGAGCATTTTCATCTGCCGTTGAAATTCACGCGCTGGGGCTATTCGCTGTTCCGCGGCGCCTGATCAGTTCGTCAGCCGCCGCGACAGGCCGGTGACGCGCTCCATGACCGCGACCAGCGCGACGGTGGCGATAATCAGCACGCCCGAGAGGGCGGCGATGGTGACGTCCAGCTTGCCTTCGAGATCCTGCCACATCCGGATCGGCAGCATGTCGGTGGCGGCATCGCGCAGGAACAGCGACACCGGTACGTTGTCGAAGGACGACATGAAGGCGATGAAGGCGCCGGCGATGATGCCGGGCCGGATCAGCGGCAGCACGATGCGGCGGAACGTGTAGAGGCGGCTCGCGCCGAGCACGGCCGAGCTTTCGAGCAGGGTCGGCTCGAGCTGGGCCAGCGCTGCGACCGTGTTGCGCACGACATAGGGCACGCAGACCACGGTGTGGCCGATCACCAGCGTCAGCGGCGACACCGGCAGGCCGACCAGCGAGAACAGCATCAGGGCGGCAAGGCCGAAGGCGAGCGCGGGCAGCACCAGGGGCGACATGAAGAGCGAATCGAGCAGCCGCGCCGACAGTGTCCGCGAGCGCGAGATCGCGAGCGCCGCGGCGACGCCGAGGGTAACGGACAGGCCGGTCGCCCATAGCGCAACGATCAGGCTGTTCTTGGCGGCGAAGTGCAGCTGCCAGGCATTCCACAGCTCAACGTACCAGCGCAGCGAATAGCCCGGTGGCGGGAAGCGCAGCGAGAAGCCGCTGGTAAAGGAGACGATCAGCACCACGAGCGAGGGGGCAATGATGATGAGAAGCGCGATCACCGCGATCACGGTCATGACGAGCTCGAAGCTGATCGCCTCGAGCGTGCGCTTGCGGCCGCTCATCATGCGCCTCCATAGCCGCGCGACATGCGGCCGAGCGCGGTGAAGACCGAGACGACCGCGAGCACGGCGAGCAGGAAGATGATCGAGATCGCCGCCGCAAACGGCCAGTTCTGCAGCGTCGAGGCCTGCTGGTAGAGATACATCGGCATGAACAGCATCTGCCCGCCGCCGATCAGCGACTGGGTGATGAAGGCGGTGATCGCGGCGGCATAGGTCAGCGTGCAGCCGGCGATGACCCCCGGCAACGACAGCGGCAGCATGATCCGGAAGAAGGTGCGCCAGCTTCCCGCGCCGAGCGAGCAGGAGGCATCGTCGAGATTGGGATCGATGCGGCTGAGCGCGGTGATCAGCGGCAGCGTCATCAAGGGCATCTGCACCTGTGCCAGCGCGATCACCACGCCGAACTGGGTGTAGAGCAGCTTTAGCGGGGTATCGATCAAGCCGAGCGATTGCAGCGTCGCGTTGATGATGCCCTGGCGCCCCAGGATGACGATCCAGGCGAAGGTCCGGACCACGACGCTGGTCAGAAGCGGCAGCAGCACGATCAGGATGATGACGGTCTGAAGCTTTGGCCCGACCCGCTGATAAAGCCAGGCGATGGGAAAGCCGAGCACGAGGCAGACGGCCGTCACCTCAGCGCCCAGCAGCAGCGTCGAGCCGAGCACGCCGAGGCTGAAGGGATCGGTGAGGAAGTGCAGGTACTGGCCGAGCCCCCAATGGAGCCCGGCCGTGTCGTTGTGCAGCGAGAGCCAGAACAATTGCAGCAGCGGCGCGACGAAGAAGACCAGGAAGAACAGCGCCAGCGGCGCTGCCAATCCCATTCCGTAGGACGTCACGTCCCGTGCTGCCGGCGCTGCGCCCATGGCTTAAACCTCGAGGTTTTAGATCTTGATCTCGCGGTTGAAGCGTTCGATCCAGGCCGAGCGCTGCTCGTTGATCTTCTTCCAGTCCTGGAACACGAACTTCTTCTTCAGCTCGGCGGTGTCCTTGGCCAGAACGCGCGCGATCTCGCCGCCCATCATCACTTTGGAATTCGTCGGGACGATCAGGTAGGGCGGGTTCATCAGCGTGGTCTGCACCTCCGGCGTCAGGGCCGCCTCGATCAGCTTGAAGGCGAGCTCGCGGTTCGGTGAGTTCTTGACGATGTGAATCGTGGTCTTGAAGGCGATGGCGCCTTCCTTCGGCGCCACGAACTCGACCGGCACGCCGCGCGCTTTCAGGATCTGGATGGCGTTGAAATTGCCGGGCGAGATGTCGATCTGGCCCTGCTGGAACAGGGTCGCGAGCGCGCCGGGATTGGCGGCGACCGCGGCGAGATTGGGCTTGAGCTCCTCCAGTGCCTTGAAGCCCGGATCGACATTGGCCTCCGAGCCGCCGCGCATCTTGGCGATCTCGACCAGCCAGCCGGTGCCGAGTGTCGAGTTGAGGTTGGTGATGCCGACGCGGCCCTTGAATTCCGGCTTCCAGAGATCGGCCCATGACGTTGGCGGCGTCTTGACCGCTTCCGGATTGTAGGTGAGGCCGACGACCTGGAAGAACGGGGCGGGGCCCATCGGTTCCTGTGCCTCGGCGATCAGGTCCTTGTAGTAGGCGCTCTTCTCGACCGGATAAGGCTCGACCAGATCCTGGCCGACGGCGACGAGGGCAGGACCCGGGTCGTGCAGCATGACGTCGATCGGCGGATTTGCTTTCGCCGCGTTGACCTTGGCGATCTGGTCGACAGAGAGCATGGGATCGAGCACCATCGCGGCGTCCGCATTGGCTTTGCGGAACGCCGGCACCAGCACGGCCTTGTGCGCTTCCTCCCAGCTGCCGGTGAAGGTCGCAAACACCAGCGGACGCGCCTGGGCGTAGCTCAGGCCTGGAAACGCCTTCATGGCCCCGAGCGTGAGCGCCGTGGTCAGCAGGCTTCTGCGATTCATGATCATATCAAACTCCCCTCTGGACAAAGACTGGATCTAAAGCGTTGCGGGAAAGGCGTTGGCGAGCGATGGGGCGAGCGGTGCGAGGCGCACCGCAGCGCCGCTCTCCAGGGCGCGCGTCTCGCCGATGCGCGCCTGAGAAACCTTGACGCCGGAGCCATCGGCCGTGGTGACCTCGTGCACGACGGTGGCGCCCAGCGGCAGCGACATGCCAACGACGCCGGCAAAGCCGGTCTCGTCGCCGACGAATTGCAGATGCTCGGGGCGGATGCAGACGGTGACGCGGCCGCCCTCGCTGAGCGCACCGCCCGCGGGACGCGCGATGATCTCCGCGCCGGCATCGAGGCGCACCTTCGCTGCCGTGCGGTCCGCTGAGACCACGATGCCGGGCATGCGGTTGGTGGAGCCAACGAAGGTGTTGACGAACAGCGTCTGCGGACGATCGTAGACGTCCGATGGCGAGCCGAACTGCTCGAGCTTGCCATGGCTCAGCACCGCAACACGATCGGCCATCGACAGCGCTTCTTCCTGGTCGTGCGTCACGATCAGCGTGGTGATGCCGGAAACGCGCTGCAGCCGCTTGACCTCGATCTGCATGTCCAGCCGCAGATTCTTGTCGAGCGCGGCGAAGGGCTCGTCGAGCAGCAGGATCGACGGCTTGATCGCGAGCGCGCGGGCGAGCGCAACGCGCTGCTGCTGGCCCCCGGAGAGCTGCCGCGGCAGCCGCTCGGCCATAGCAGGCAGCTGCACCAGCTCCAGCAGGCGCTGCGCCTCGCGCTGACGTGAGGCCTTGTCGATGCCGCGGGCGGCGAGGCCGTAGCCGACGTTCTCGCTGATCGACAGGTGCGGGAACAACGCGTAGTTCTGGAACACGATGCCGACGGCGCGTTTGTTCGGCGGCAGCGCATCGACGATGTCGTCGCCGATGATGATCCTCCCTTGCGTCTGCGCGATGAAGCCGGCGATGATGCGCAGCAGCGTTGTCTTGCCGCAGCCGGACGGGCCGAGCAGGGCGATGATCTCGCCGCCCTTGATGTCGAGATTGATGTTCTCGACCGCAAGCGCGCCACTCGGATACCGGTGGGTGACCGCATCGACGACGAGCGATCGGCCGCTTGGCGCATCAACCATGGTGTTGCCTCCCGTTGCCCCAGAGGAGAAAGCAAGTCTCGTGCCCGCGACTGTCGCTTTTCGCGGAGCGTTTTGGCATGGTGACCCCATGACATCGGATCGATCGATATGCGACCTCACGGCGACAGAGCTCGCGCGCGCCATTGCGAGGGGCGAAGTGTCCTCCCGCCAGGCCGTCGAAGCGCATCTGGCGCGGATTGCGAGCCTCGACAGCCGATTGGCGGCATTCGTGACGGTGGATGCGGATGGCGCCCGCCGTGCAGCGCAGATGTGCGATGCCGCCTCTGCGCCGATGGGCCCGCTGCACGGCGTGCCCATTGCGATCAAGGACCTCACTGACACTGCGGGACTTGCGACGACTTACGGATCCCTGCTGTTCGGCGATCACGTCCCGGCCGAGGATGATCTCGTCGTGGCGCGGCTGCGGCGTGCCGGCGCGATCATTCTGGGCAAAACCAACACGCCGGAGTTCGGCTTCGGCGCGGTCTGCACCAACAGATTGTGCGGGCCGACACGCAACCCCTTCGATCCGGCGCTGACCTCCGGCGGATCGTCCGGCGGCTCTGCCGTCGCGGTCGCATCCGGCATGGTGCCGCTGGCGCACGGCACCGATTTCGGCGGCTCGGTGCGCACGCCCGCCAGCTTCTGTGGTGTCGCCTCGATCCGGCCGACACCCGGCCGCATTGCATTGCCGCGCCGGCCGCTCGGCTGGGACATGCTGGCGACCCACGGCTTCCTCGCCCGCGGTGTCGATGATCTCGAACTCGCGTTGTCGGTCTGCGCCGGAAGCGATCCGCATGATCCGCTCTCGCTCGGCAGTACCGATGATGATCGACCAGTCCCCGACCGTGCCCGGATTGCGGTCACGCCCGATTTCGGTGTGGCGCCCGTTGCGCGCGAGGCTCGTGCCCGCTTCGCGGCGGCGTGCGAGGCGCTCGCGCGTGTCGCCGATGTCGTGCCGTCCTCGCCGGATTGCGGCGGGGCGATCGAAGCCTTCCGCACCTTGCGCGCCGCGCACATCGCCAACGCTTACGGCGAGTTGCTGAGAACGCGGCGTGCGGAGCTCACGCCGACCGTGATCTGGAATATCGAAGCCGGTGCAAACCTGTCCGTGCAGGACTACCTCGACGCCGAGCGGCGCCGCACCGCGATCTACCGCAGCTTTCGCCAGCTGTTCAATCGCGCCGACTTCCTGGTCGCGCCGGCCGCGTCCATCTTGCCCTGGCCGAATGAAATCGCCGACGTCACGGCCATCGATGGGGCCGCGCTGGAGACGCCGATCGACTATCTCGCCGTGACCTTCATCGTGTCGCTGGTCGGCTTCCCGGTGCTGACGCTGCCGGTGCCGTGCGGGGAGAATGAGCTGCCCTTCGGCATCCAGATCATCGCGCCGCCGGGATGCGAATCCCGCTTGTTTGCCTTCGGCCGCGTGCTCGAGAACGAACTGGGTTTTTCGCATCGCCGGCCGCCTCTCTGATCAGCTGTCGCGATGCTCGAGCCGCGCGGCGAGCGCATCGGCAAGGCCGATGGTCGGCTTGGCGGCGGGGCGGCGGAAGGTGCCGGCCACGGCCTTGTGCAAACGCAGCGCATGCAGCGCCTCGGCCTGCTTCACTGAAGCTATGACCTGATCGACCACGGGGACGGGGATCCGCTCGGCGACGCGCTCGGCAAAGCCCGAGAGCGGGGCGCCGGCAAAGATCAGCACATCGGCCTCGTCCTCGACGATGGCGCGCCGGGCGAGCTCGACCAGCATGTCTTCCTTCTCGGTGCCGACCTCGGAGATCGCCTGAAACGGCGTATCCAGCATGCGGATGCCGGCGCAGCGCTCCCACAGCCCATGGGCGCGGACGCATTCCTCGTACCAGGGCCCCAGCGCCTGCGCGAAGGTGACGATGGCAAAGCGGCGTCCGGCCATGCACGCGGTCAGCATCGCGGCTTCCGCCATGCCGATCACGGGAATGTCGAAGGTCTCGCGCGCGGCGAACAGGCCGGGATCGCCGAAGGCCGCGATGATCGCGGCGTCGACCTTTTTGTGCTGCTCGGCAAGCATCTCCAGCGCGATGGCGCCGCCGATCTGCGCTTCGGTGCGCGTGGCGATATAGGGCACGCCGCGGGTCGCGGTGCAGGGGATCAGCTCGGTGCCTTTTGAGGCGGCGCGCCGCCCGACGCCCAGCATCAGCTGCGTGACCTCGGTGCTGGTATTTGGGTTGAGCAGGAGCAGCTTCATGATCACGCCGCCGGCCGCTTGGCCTGAGAGGCGGCGAGAACTTCCAGCAGTGCCGTGCCGGTGCGCGCAACGTGCGCGCCGAGCAGGCGGCCGGCCGCTTCGCCGTCGCGCGCTTCGAGGGCGGCCAGGATGTCGGCGTGCTCGTCGACCGAATTGCTCCAGCGCCTGTCGGCACCGAGCGCGAGATAGCGCGCACGCTCGGCGCGGAAGATCAGCGTCTCGTGCGCCTCGCGGAGCGGGGTGTTGCGGGCCATGCGGACGATGGCGTTGTGGATTTCGCCGTTGATCGCGAAATAATCGTCGAGCTTGCCGCTGCGGTGATGACCCTCCATCCGGGTCTGCAGCGTGCGCAGGCGGACGAGATCGCGCTCGGTGGCGCGTTCCGCGGCGAGCTCGGCGGCGAGCCGCTCGATCCCGGCGAGCGCCTCGAACAATTCCGAGATGCCGTCGACCGCGATATCGGCAATGCGCGGGCTGCGGTTCGGACGCAGCTCGATCAAGCCCTCCGCCGCCAGCACCTTCATCGCCTCGCGCAAGGGCGTGCGCGACACGCCGAGCTCCTTCGACAGCTTGGTCTCCTGAGTCTGCGAGCCCGGCGGCAGCTCGCCGCGAATGATCATCGTCCGCATCCGCGCGGCGGCGCGCTCATGCAGGCCCATCCGCTTGAGCTTGGGCGACTTTCGTCCCGGGTTCAGTTCGGATTTCTGCTGCACGCGAGGCTTCCTGCTTGCAACTCATCCTAGCCACACCGAGCCGAACGCGATGCTCAAATAGGCGACGTATGTGGCGCAAAACAAATGCATATCGAACAAATTGTATGCAGTATGCAAATTGCGGGTTGCGCACAGCGCCGGGGATGCCGATGATCGTTTCGAGGGAGCCGGTGACCTTGGAGCAACGGAGCAATCGTGATCGATGTCAGCCATGCGCAAACGCCTTGGGATGATCACGCCGTCCTCCAACTCGGTGCTCGAGCCCGTCACCAGCGCCATGCTGGCCGGTGTCTCCGGCGTCACCGCGCATTTCTCTCGCTTCCGCGTCACCGAGATCGCACTCGATGCCGCCGCGCTGAGCCAGTTCGACGCATCCGTGATGCTTCCGGCCGCGGATTTGCTGGCCGATGCCAAGGTCGATGCGATCGCCTGGAACGGCACGTCCGCAAGCTGGCTCGGCATCGGCCGCGACCGCAGCCTATGCGAGGCGATCACGGCCCGCACAAATGTGCCGGCAACGACATCGACCCTGGCCTGCATCGATGCCGCCCGCGCGCTCGGCGCCAGGCAAGTCGGCCTGGTCTCGCCCTATACCGACGACGTGCAGCGGCGCATCGCAGAGGTCTGGGCCGGGGAGGGGATCACCCCGCATGCCGAGCGGCATCTCGGCTTGCGTGACAACTTTTCCTTCGGCGAGGTCACGCCGTCGACGATCACGGATATGATCCGCGCCGTAGCGGCGGAGGGGGCTGACGCGATCGTCATCCTCTGCACCAATCTCGATGGTGCGGCGCTTGCGGCTACGCTGGAGCGGGAGCTGGATATCGCCGTGCTCGATTCGGTCGCGGTGACGCTGTGGCGGACCCTCTGCCTCGCCGGCGGCGATGTGACGGCCCTTGCGCAATGGGGACGGATCTTCCAGACAATGCCAAATATCAGGTGACGGAGACATCAGTGACGCAGCTCGACCTCGCCATCCGCGGCGGCACCATCGTGACGGCCAGCGACGAGTTTCGCGCTGATATCGGAATTCGCGACGGCCGCATCGTCAGCATCGCCGATAGCATCGCGGGCGCAGCGCGCGAGATCGATGCGTCGGGCCTATTGGCGCTGCCGGGCGGCATCGACAGCCACGTCCATATTTCCCAGCCCTCGGGCCCCGACGTGGTGATGGCCGACGATTTTGCCTCGGCGACGCGCGCAGCCGCAGCCGGCGGCAACACCATGGTGCTGCCCTTCGCGCTGCAGGAGAAGGGCACCTCGCTGCGCAGCTGTGTCGAGAACTATCGCAAGCTCGCCGAAGGTGAGTGCTACATCGATACGGCCTTCCATCTCATCATCTCCGATCCGACTGCCGTGGTGCTCGGGCAGGAGCTGCCGGCGCTGGTCAAGGACGGCTACACCTCGTTCAAGGTGTTCATGACCTATGACGACCTCGTGCTCAGCGACAAGCAGCTGCTCGAAGTGTTCGAGGTCGCGCGCCGCGAGGAGGCGCTGGTCATGGTCCATTGCGAGGGCTACGACGCCATCCGTTTCCTGACCAGCAAGCTGGAGCGCGAAGGTCATATCGCGCCGTATTATCACGGCACCTCGCGGCCGCAGGCGGTCGAGCGCGAGGCGACGCACCGGGCCATCAGCCATGCCGAGGTGATCGGCGTTCCCATCATGATCGTGCACGTCTCCGGACGCGAGGCGATGGAGCAGGTACGCTGGGCGCAGCAGCGCGGTCTGCCCGTTCATGCCGAGACCTGCCCGCAATACATCACGCTGACGGCCGACGACATGAAGGGCCTCAACATGGACATTACGGGCGCGAAATACGTCTGCTCGCCGCCGCCGCGCGATGTCGAGAGCCAGGAGGCGATCTGGGAGGGCATTACGTCGGGCGTGTTCCAGACCTTCTCGTCCGATCACTGCCCGTTCCGCTACGATGATCCCAAGGGCAAGCTGACGCCGAACGCCCGTACCTCGTTCCGCTGGGTGCCGAACGGCATCCCCGGCGTCGAGACGCGGCTGCCGATCCTGTTCTCCGAAGGCGTCTCGAAGGGCCGCATCACCCTGCAGAAGTTCGTCGAGCTGACCGCGACCAACCACGCCCGCATCTACGGTCTCTATCCCCGGAAGGGCTCGATCGGCGTCGGCTTCGATGCCGACATCGTTCTCTGGGATCCCAAGTTGAAGAAGCCGATCCGGCAGGCCGATCTGCATCACGGCGCGGATTACACGCCCTGGGAAGGTTTCGAGGTTACGGGATGGCCGGTGACGACGATCGCGAGGGGAGAGGTGGTCTGCAGCGAGGGCCGGATCGTCGGCGCCAAAGGCGGAGGCCAGGTGCTGAGCCGGGGCAAGTCGAGCCTGATCTGATCCGGCTCGACTCGCCGCCAAAGCGCTTCAGAACGTCGCGGCCATTGCAGCGAGCCTTTGATGGGCCCGTTCGCGGGCAGCATCGATCGGCGCTTGCGGTCCCGTGGTTGGACCGATCAGCACGAAGCGGACATTGCTGATCCCGATGAAGCGCAGGATCTCCCGTAAGTAGGGCGTTGCCATGTCGATGCGGCCGCGGTTCATGCCGGTGGCAAAATCGCTGCCGCTGGCGATGATCACCAGCGTCGGCCGGTCCTTGAGCAGCGGTAGATATCCCTGCGACGGATCAAACCGAAAGGTGAGGCCGGGCTGGACGATGATGTCGAACCACTGCTTGAGCTTGTAGGGAAGGCCGAAGTTCCACATCGGGGTCGAGATCAGCACCCGGTCGGCGAGCGAGAAGCGCAGCGCCATTCGCTCGGCCTCGGCAAAGCTGTCGCGCTGCGCATCGGTGAAGGCCTGAGCCTTCATGCGGGCGTATTTGGCTTCGACGATCGGACCGGTGAATTCCGGCATCCGCTCACGCCAGATGTCCACGACATCAATGTCCCAATCCGGCCGGGCCTGGCGGAAGCCATCGAGAAAGACCCGCGCGCCGGCCGTCGATTCGGCCTCGGCGCGCGGCGAGCAGGACAAGTGCAGGAGCTTTGCCACAGCTCATCCCAGCGCTCGGATCACGGCGTCGGCTCTGGTCACGACCGCGACGTTCTGCATGGCAAAGTTGATCGAGGCGTTGTGCCAGTCGGCATTCATGGTCGAGCAGCAATCCTCGGGCACGATGATGAAATAGCCCTTGTCGGCGCCGGTCCGCGCCGTGTGCTCGATCGACATGTTGGTCCAGGCGCCGGTATTGATGATCATGTCGCGACCGGTCGCTTTCAGGATCGTCTCCAGCCGCGTGCCTTCCCAGGCGCTCATCCGCATCTTCTCGACCACGAAATCGCCGGGCCGTGGCTCGAGACCTGAAACGGGAGCCGCGCCCCAGCTTCCGCGCACCATCGCCTTGCTGTCGACGAGACCTTCGAACAGCGGAGCGTTCAGTGTGACGCCGGGCGCGCCGGGCTCGACCACGAACCAGACATGGATGATGGTGACGCCGCGGGCGCGTGCGGCTTCCGCCAGGCGCCGCACATTCTCCACGACATGCTGCTGCTTGGCATGACCCGGCGCGCCGGACTCGGAGAAAGCCCCGCCGTCCATGATGACGTCGTTCTGGAGATCCTGGATGATCATGGCGCAGCGTTGCGGATCGAGCCGCATCTCGCCTTCGCTCAGAATAGGCGCGGCTGGCGACGAGCTCGAGCTTGCTCCGCCACCAGTGCGCCTGCCGCTCATATAGGGCTCATGCCGCGGGCCGACCCGGGTCGGGATCGCATACACCGAGTGCGTCGAGGTGAGATAGAGCGTGCGGAAATCCGGCCCGCCCCAGGCGAGGTTGGCGACCAGCTCCGGCACGCGGACCTTGCCGAGCAGTTCGCCGCGCGGCGAATAGACCCAGACGCCGCCGGGGGCGGTGACCCAGACATTGCCGTGCTGATCGCATTTCATGCCGTCGGGCAAGCCAGGCTCGAGCTCGGACTTGATGCCGCTGGCGAACACGCGCGCATTGGACAGCGAGCCGTCGCTGTTGACGTCGAACACGCGGATCAGCGCTTGCACCGTGTCGTTGACATAAAGCAGCCTCTCGTCCGGCGAGAAGCATAGCCCGTTCGGCTGGTCGAACAGGCTGCGCTCGACCACGAGCTTCGGCTCGCCGCCCGGCACCACGCGATAGACGCCCTGGAAGCCGAGCTGGCGCGGCCGTTCGACGCCATAGACCGGCATGCGGCCATACCATGGATCGGAGAAATAGATCGCGCCGGATGAGTGCACGCAGACGTCGTTCGGGCTGTTGAGCTCCTGGCCGCCGAAATGCGAGGCCAGGACCTCACGCCGTCCGTCCGGGCGTTCGCGGATCAGCGACGAGGTTGCGTGCTCGCAGACGATCAAATTGAGCTCGGCGTCATAGGTCATGCCGTTGCATTTGTTCGACGGGCGTTTGACCTCGACGACGCCGCGCCGCGCATCCCAGCGCCGCCGCACGTCGGCCGGCATGTCCGAGAACAGCAGATAATGATCGACCGGATGCCAGATCGGCCCTTCCGTGAAGTCGAAGCCAGTGCCGATCTGTGCAACCGGCGCATAGGGGTCGATCAGGGTTTCGAACTCGCTTCGCAACGTCACATGCGTCATCGGTCGATCCTCGACAACGTCAAGCCGGGAACCAGTTGCGCTCGGGCAGCGACTGCACGATCGGGCCAGGGACTTGATCGTGCAGACGCCCCACGACATTGCCGCCTTCGATCTTGGCGGGACGGTCGTGGACCGGGAGCAGGTAGCGCGAGCTGCTCAGCAGCTTTTTGATCGCCGCCTTTTCCGCGCGCTTGGTGGTGCCATGGTTGCCGGTGGTACGCGGCTCCCAATCGTGGATCTCATGGAAGGGCGTGACGATCTGGTCGTTGAAGTCGTAGATCACGTCGCCGCAGATGGTGGCGATGCCGTCGGCGGTCTCGACGATGATGTTCATCGAGCCCTCGGTGTGCGCGTTGGCGGCATCGCAATAGACGCCGGGCATCAGCTCGATCGGCCCGGTGATCTCGAGGTCCAGGAAGCGCAGCGCGCTCTTGGTATGCAGCCGGTCGATCAGGTGCTTGATGTCTGGCGCGGGATATTGCGGATGCATCAGGCCGGAGACGGAATATTCGAGCTCCTTGCGGTTGAGCACGACGGTCGTGTTCATCGGAAACAGGTCGTCCTTGCCGGCATGGTCGATATGCAAATGCGTGTGGCAGACGAAGCGAACGTCGCCCATGCGAACGCCGTGGCGCGCGAGCTGGTTCTCGATCATGTTCTCATGATACTGGAGCCCGCGCATGCCCAGCGTCTCCATGATCTGGTTGGAGCGATAGCCGGTGTCGACGACAACAGGATATTTGCCACCGAGGATCAAAAAGCCGAGCGTGAGGACGCGGCGGGTGCGGCCGCAGTCGCGGCCGAGCACCAGGAAGCTCGATTCCAGCTCGATATCGCCGTAGTCCAGGATCTTGATCTCCAGCGCCATTCGTTTCCCTCCCGTCTCGTTTCTTGTCTGTCAAAGCCGATAGACGCGCGTCGCCGTCGTCCTGAAGATCGCATCCTGCTGCTCCGCACTGAACGGGGCGGCGGCGCCGCGAAAGGCTGCGACGAGCTCGCGATAACTGGTCCACAATTTCTCGATCGGAAAATTGGAGCCGAACAGGCAGCGCTCGGCGCCGAAGATCGCGACGGTATCGGTGAGCACGGCGGCGATATGCGCGGGATCGTTGCGATGGATGAAGGTGCCGAGCCCGGATAGTTTCGAGACCACGTTCGGACAACTCGCGAGCCGGGCCATCCCGGCGCGCCAGGCCGCCCGTCCAGCCGGCGAGAGATCCTCGAGCATGCCGGCATGCTGGAGGATGAAGGTCACGCCGGGACAGGATTCGGCCAGCTGCGCAGCATCCGGCATCTGCGGCGTGAACACCTGCAAATCGAAGCTCCAGCCGTAATCGGAAAGACGTGCGACATTGCGACGGATCGTCGGGTCGGCGCAGAGATCCGGACGCGCCGCGAAGCGATAGAGCGGGTTCTCGTGCCAATGCAGCTGCATGCGCACCCCGCGCAGCAGCGGATAACGCTTGAGGCGGTCGAGCTGCGGACGGACGTCCTCGGCCGCAAAATTGGCGTAAGCGACGATGCCGTGCGGCCAGCCATGCTCGTCGGAGGTGCGCTGCACCCAGGCGGTCTCCTCCTCGAAATGCTCGGGCGCCCAGTTGGTCTGCACATAGACGGAACGGGTGACGCTGCTGTCCTTGAGATCGTCGAGATATTCCTGGATCGGATAATCGCGCCGGATCGGCTCGTACGGTCCGAAGATGCGGGGCTGCATGGGGCCGGTCAGCCAGGGCAGGTCGGCCTGCCGCCAGATGTGATGATGGCCGTCGACAATATCGTTCACGCAGCTCTCCTTCCCAGTGCCAGGACGTGGGCGACGATCGAGGCGCTCGACCCGCCGTCCACGAGATCGTCGACGAAGCGTTCGATCGCGACCAGCGCTTCTGTCTGCGGACGGAACGCGGGGCCTGTCGCGAGCGGCGTCAGCCAGCTCAGCCGCCACGCCCGCCGCGACAGTTTCGCGACGGCGTCGCGGAGGGCGTCCGGCTCGCCGCGCTCGAGCCCGTCGGAGACGATGATCACAGCGGCGCCGCGGGCGTAGCCGCCGAACCGCGGGACCGCCAGGAACGCTTGCAGCGCGTCGCCGATCCGAGTGCCGCCGTCCCAGTCGCTGACCAGATGTGCCGCGGCGCTCAGCGCCTGCTCGCGCCGTTTCAGCCGCAGCGCGCGGGTGACACGGGTCAGACGCGTGCCGAAGGTGAAGACCTCGACATTGGGCGCGGCCTGCACCAGCGTATGCGCAAGCTTCATATTCTCCTCGGTGCGGCTTTTCATCGAGCCGGAGACGTCGATCAGCAGTAACACCTTGCGCGGCCGTTGCCGCCGTTTCATGTGGCCGAGCCGCAGGATCTCGCCGTCGCTGCGGACGCTGTCGCGCAAGGTGCGGCGGAGGTCGGCAAAGGGGCCGCGGCGCGCCCGCATGCGGCGGTGCCCGCGCCGCCGTGGCAGGCGCCGCGGCGCCTCGCGTGCCAGGCGTCGGAGGGCATCGGTCGTGGATAGCTGCACGAAGCGGCGCTCGACCAGCGCCTCAGTGCGCGATGCAGTCAGGCCGGACTCGTTGGCCTCGTCGGAGAGCAGGGGCTCCTCGTCGCCGCGACCTTCCTCCTGCAGACGGACGGTCTCGTCGTCCTCGCCGTCGTCGGCACGCTCGATCGCCTCGCTGCCGCGGAAATGCAGGTCGAACAGCCGATCGAAGGTGGCGCGGCGCTCGGGCGGAGGGGCTAGGGTGGCGAGCGCAGATTGCTTGATGTCCTCGAGCTTGCGCGGTCCGAGCAGCGCAATCGCCGCGAGGAACGCGGTGGTCTGCTCCGGCGCGACGGCGAAGCCGTTGGCGCGCAGCAGGGCGACGAAGGAAACAAAGGTGCGGGCAGCGCGCGGGAGCTGCGGCTCGATGCTCATGCGGTCGCCTCCGCGAGCATGGCATCGAGCCGCGGCGCGATGAAGTGCAGGTCCTCTTCGTCCTTCAGCGCGACGCCGATCGAGCGTTTGAAGGCATCAGGCCAGCGCGCGCCGCCCTTGTTGAGGAGGGTCGCGGCCTCGGCCCAGTCGACGGCTTCGGCGATCCCGGGGGCCTTGCTCAGCGGTTCGCGCCGCAATCTCTCGACGGCCGCGACGACGGCGCGGGCCGTGGCTTCGGCGACGCTGGAGGCGCGCATCATGATGATGCGTGCCTCGCGCTCCGCCGTCGGATAATCGATCCAGTGATAGACGCAGCGGCGGCGCAAGGCTTCGTGCAGATCGCGGGTCCGGTTCGAGGTGAGCACGACCACCGGCCGCTCGGCCGCGCGGACCGTGCCACGCTCGGGAATTGAGATCTGGAAGTCGGAGAGGAATTCGAGCAGGAAGGCCTCGAACTCCTGGTCGGCGCGGTCGATTTCATCGATCAGGAGCACGGTGGAATCAGGTGCGCGCAGCGCCGCCAGCATCGGCCGCTCGATCAAGAACGTCTCGCCATAGATGTCGATGCTCTCGTCGCCGGCCTGACGGATCGCCAGCATCTGGCGTGGATAGTTCCACTCATAGAGCGCGGCAGAGGCGTCGATGCCCTCGTAGCATTGCAGGCGGATCAGGCGGCGGCCGAGCACGGCGGCGATGGCTTTGGCGGCCTCCGTCTTGCCGACGCCGGGCGCGCCTTCGAGCAGCAGCGGCTTGCCGAGCGCGAGGCCGAGATAGGCGGCGGTCGCGAGCCCTTCGTCGGCGAGATAATAGGCCGCCCGCAGCGCCCGCTCCAGCGCCTCCGGGCTGTCGATGCCGACGATGTTGCTGCGAACCGCCACGGCCGATCCTCTAACGCCGCGCCTGCGGCCGCGCGCCGCCCTGCGCCTTGATCGCCCGCAGCACCTTTTCCGGCGTGATCGGCAGGTCGTCGATGCGAACGCCCACCGCGTTGAAGATCGCATTCGCCACCGCCGGCAGTACCGGATTGGCGCACATCTCGCCAGGGCCTTTTCCCCCGAACGGACCGTCAGGGGCGGGGCGCTCCAGCACGGCGATATCATGCGGACAGATGTCGCCGGGACCGGGCATCAGATATTCGACGAAGTCGCGGGGCCCGTGGACGGGATCGGGATAGTACGGCTCCGGCGTCTCGTAGAGGGCGTGGCTGACGCCCATCCAAGCGCCGCCGACCAGCTGCTGCTCGACGAGGCGCGGATTGAGCGCACGGCCGAGCTCGTAAGCCGAGTCCATCCGGACCATCGCGACCTCGCCGGTCTCATCGTCCACCTCGACCTCGGCGACAAGGCAGGCATGGGCATAGCAGGTCGCCGGCGACATCTCGCCGGTTTCAGGATCGACATCCGACAGCGGCACGAGAAAGATGCCGCGGCCCGAGATGGTCTTGCCCTGCTTGAACTGCGCAGCAATGGCCACGTCCTTTGTCGAGATCGAGCGGTGCGGGGCGCCCTTGACGTGGATGTTGCCGCGACCGTCGGTTTCGAGATCGGCGGCGTTGACCTCGAGCTCCTCGGCGGCGGCCTCCATCATCACGCCGCGCGCCTCGCGGGCTGCGGCCATCACGGCATTGCCGACGCGATGGGTGCCGCGCGAGGCGAACGAGCCCATGCAGTGCGGGCCGGTATCGGAATCCGCGGTGTCGACATAGACGTCCTCGACCGGCACGCCAAGCGTCTCCGCGCAGATCTGCCGCGTCACAGATTTCATGCCCTGGCCAAGGTCGATCGACGACAGCGCCACGGTGAACTTGCCGCTCGGGTTGGAATGCACCAGCGCCTGGCTCGGATCGCCGCCGAGATTCATGCCGATGGGGTAGTTGATCGACGCCATGCCGCGTCCACGATGCCGGGTCATCTCAGCGTCTCCTGGTGCCGAACACGGAGGAGAATCGGGTCGCGCCGTGCGATGG